>NZ_JAMYRC010000008.1:0-183226 GCF_040321205.1 Mesorhizobium sp. M0496
ACTTGCAAGCAGGGGGCCGTCCACATATGAGCACCGGAAGCGCAGAAAGCCGTCATTCGCAGGCCGGCATCACCTGAATATCGACGTGCCTAGACGAAGAGGTCGACCTTCTGGAATGTCGTCACGTCGATCAAGCCGACATCCGAAATCCTCAGTTCGGGAATGACGACCAGGGCCAGCAGCGAGTGCTGCATATAGGCGTTGTTCAATGAACAGCCCATCTTGCGCATCGCCTCGGCGAGCTTATCGGCCTTGGCGGCGACGATTTCAGCCCGCTCGTCCGACATCAGCCCGGCGATAGGCATTTCGACCAGCGCCAGTTCCTTGCCCTTGGAGAACAGCACGACGCCGCCGCCGACCTCGCCCAGACGGTTCACGGCCAGCGCCATGTCCTGCTTGTTGGTACCGACGCAGATGATGTGGTGGGCGTCATGCGCCACGCTGGACGCCATGGCGCAGTCAGCCATGTAACCGAATCCGGAGACGAAGGCGTTGGTGACGCCGCCGGTGCCTCTGTGGCGCTCGACCAGCGCGATCTGGCAGACATCGTTGCGGCGATCCATGGCGACCAGCCCGTCCTCGACCGGCAGATCGGCCTCCAGTGCCCGCGTCGGCGCCTGGTTCTCGATGACGCCGATGACGCGCACCCGCACCTCGTTGGCGCCCTGGGGAGCCACGATGTCGAAGTCGCCGCCCTTCAGCTTCTTGCCGAGCTTGACGGTGTTCTTCGCCGTCAGGGGATAATCATAGGCCGGAATGTCGATTTCGAGCTTGCCGCCCTTGGCCAGCCTGACACCGCGTGCATAAACTTCGTCTATGGTCATCGCGGCGAGATCGGAGACGATCAGCAGGTCGGCCAGCCGCCCCGGCGCGATCGAGCCGATCTCGCGCTCCAGCTTGAAATGCTGGGCGGTGTTGAGCGTCGCCATCTGGATCGCCGTCACCGGCTTCAAGCCTTGGCTGATGGCGTGGCGCACCACGCGGTCCATATGGCCTTCATGGACCAGCGTGCCGGAATGGCTGTCGTCGGTGCACAGGATGAAGTTGCGCGGGTCGATCCCGCTCTCCGTCACCGCCTTGATCTGCGAGGCGACGTCATACCAGGCCGAGCCCAGCCGCAGCATCGCCTTCATGCCCTGGCGCACACGCGCAATGGCATCCTCGGCGCGCGTACCCTCGTGGTCGTCTTCCGGGCCGCCGGCGACATAGCCATGGAACGGCAGGCCGAGATCGCGCGAGGCATAGTGGCCACCGACCGTCTTGCCTGCCTTGACCGTCGCGGCGATCTCGCCCGACATGACCGGGTCATTGGCGGCGACGCCGGGAAAATTCATCACCTCGCCGAGCCCGATGATGTTTTCCCAGGTCATCGCTTCCGCCACATCGGCAACCGTCAGCTCGGCGCCGGCATGTTCCAGCCCCGGCGCCGAAGGCACGCAGGACGGCATCTGCACATGCACGTTGATGGGCATGGCGACGGCCTCGTCATGCATCAGCCGCACGCCCGGCAGGCCCAGCACATTGGCGATCTCATGCGGGTCGATGAACATCGAGGTGGTGCCGTGCGGAATGACAGCCCGGCAGAACTCGGTCACCGTCACCATACCGCTTTCGACATGCATGTGCGCGTCGCAAAGGCCGGGCACCAGATAGCGCCCGCCGGCGTCGACCACCTTGGTGACGCCCTGGCCGATGGCGTGGCTGGCATCAGGCCCGCAAAAGGCGAAGCGCCCGCCGGCAATGGCGATGTCGGTGCCGGCGATGATCTCGCCCGAATGGACGTTTACCCAGCGGCCGTTGCGGATGACGAGATCGGCGGGTTTGCGCCCCATGGCGACATCGACCAGATGCGTCGCCATCTCGGTCCAGGGTTTGGGTTTCGTCGCATGCCCCGACGGCTTCTTTGTCATGAAAGACTCCTGTTTGCCCGACTGTGCCAAGCCGATGTGGTTTTGGCCAGCGCCGAACGGTCTTTGCTACTGTCGATCAACGGATTACGCCGTCTTCACCACATATTGGTCGCAGTCGGAAATGGAATTCCGTTTTGTGGCAAATCAGGTTACCCTTCCCGCAAGGACATTTCTGGATCGCCATTTCGGGGAGTTCGATGCGTCGCCTGGTGGTCGCAAGTGCCGTTTTTCTTGTCGCTTCGGCCGTGCCGGCTTTTGCAGCCGACCAGATGGTCGACGTGCCGATGACGGCGCCCGGCTTCGACTGGACGGGCTACTACGCCGGTCTGCAAGGCGGCTATGGCTGGGGCCGATCCGATATATCAACGACGGAAGGCGCGCCGTTTTCCATCACCCCCGATATTGATGGCGGCTTCGTCGGCGGCCATGTCGCCGGCCTGTGGCAGTTCGACCAGGCTGTGCTCGGCGCCGAGGCAGACCTCAACTATTCCTCGATCGAAGGCACGACGGAATCGGGCCTGGGAAGCACATTCGGGACCGACATCAAGTGGTTCGGGTCGGTCAACGCCAAGGCGGGTTACGCCATGGATCGCCTGCTGATCTACGGCATTGGCGGCGTCGCCTTTGCCGGCATCGAAACCTCGCAGGTCGCGGGTCCGGCGTTCGCCAGCACGCGCACAAATATCGGCTGGACCGTGGGTGCCGGCGTCGACTACGCGCTGACCGACAAGTTCGTCGTCGGTGCGCAGTATCGCTACTATGATTTCGGCTCCGAGCACTACGACGTGGCGGAACCCTTTAACGATCGCGATCAGAACGTGAAGCTGAACACGGTCGGCATCAATTTGAGCTACAAGTTCTGAACCAACCCGTTGTTGTAGCGCTGAAGGCCGGGACGGACTTCGGGGGGAATTGGGGCGGCCGGCGCTCCCAGTGGGCGGGGGAATGGGTTGGGCCTGAGAGGCGCCGGCCTTGGCGGATCAGATCCGCCGCACAAACATCATATCCGTGCCCGCAGCGCCGATAATTCCGTGATCGCGCCAGTATCACCAAGCCGGCTGGTTTGTTCGCGCGTTCGCCAAGGCCCAAGAACACGACTTGACGGCCTGTGTCTGGCGTCTGAAAAGGGCTGGCCTGCGGACGTGGCGGAATTGGTAGACGCAAGGGACTTAAAATCCCTCGATCTCTGATCGTACGGGTTCGATTCCCGTCGTCCGCACCATATTGTGCCCCACGGCCTGTCGACGGTCCTTGGCGCCGGTGATCTTTCACCCCGTTGATCTGAACGGCAGGACTAAGGTCTTGGCTGCCTCAAGCAATGGTCCGACGCAACCGCTTGAGGTCGGTCAATGTCCATTAAACGTTCCGTCTTTCGGCGAATACGCATATACAGTTCTGCTGGAGAGGAACGCGATTCGATGGTCACTGACTACTATGAAATTCTGGAAATCAGCCCGAACGCCAACTCGGAAACGATCGAACGAGTATTTCGTTATTTTGCTATGCGCTACCATCCCGACAATCGGGACACCGGCGATGAAGCGCGCTTTAGCGAGATCGTAGAGGCCCACAATATTCTCAAAGATCCGGTCAAGCGCGCGCAGTATGACATTCGACATAAGGATCATGCGAACTTTCGCCGCGAGTTGGCAGAAGAAGCCACCAACACAAAAGGCTTTGAAAAGGACGTCGTCATTCAGGCCAGGGTGCTCTCGCTCCTTTATGTGAAACGGCGGCAAGACGTTAATAATCCTGGCATTGGCGATACAGAACTCGAACGCTTGTCAGGCTGTCCGCGTGAACATCTCGAGTTTCACCTCTGGTATATGAAAGCCAAGGGTTGGATAGGCAGGGTCGAGAACGGAACGATCGCGATCACCGTAGAAGGCATCGATCGCGCCATCTCCGAAGATACTGGCCCCACCATCAGACTGCTCGAACGTGATCTTCATGGCGCCTGATTAGAAAGCCCGCCGCCCCAATCTCAATTGCGCGGCAGAGACGCTCTGACCTGCTCCAAGGACTGCATCTGGCGTCCATCGGCAAAATTGTCGGGAGATAGCCAAGTCAGGAAGGCGCCCTCGGCGACGGTCCATTCCCGCGCCAGGAGGGAGTACATGCAGATGTCGCACGGGCGCCCTTTCAGGATGAGACTCTCGCGCAATATACCCTCGAAGACGAAGCCCAACCGGTCGGCCGCTCGTCTGGATTTCGCATTGGCTGTGGTGCAGGTCCATTCCAGGCGGCGATAGCCCAGATCGTCGAAGACGTGCCGCATGATGAGGAATAGCGACTCGCTGGCAGCGACAGTCCTCTGTAGGCTGGGCGCGAAAAGGATGTAGCCGAGTTCAATCACCCGATGCGCCGGCCTTGCCTCCATCAGGCAAAGCCAGCCGACAGGCCCCCTGGCGGTGCGTAGCGTCAGGAATGCGCGCGACTGGTCGCTGAGCAGATCCTCGACATGCGCGCGGAAAGACTCAACCCTGTCGAACGGCCCCATCTTCATCTCGGCCCAGATCTCGTCGCGTTCGCCAGCATGGGTCAGCCGGAAGATTTCGTCGGCATCTTCGCGGCAGAGCGGCACGAGGCTTATATGGTTTCCCGTCAACGTTACTGGCCTGGGTGGGCTCGCGCTGCCGGCTGCTTTCGACAGTTCCTTCCATCTGTCTTGCTCAGCCATATTCCCTCCCCCGCCGATTGGCGCAGACCTTGGAACCCGAGCTCGACCACAAGCGCGGCTTTCCGCGTGCGGGGCATTCAACCTGACCAGTTCAGAAAGGCCAGAATAAAAGGGGGCTTGTAGGGTCAATAGCCGGCCGTGCGTCCGAGGCTTCAGATGGTCGCCGGAAGACCAGATAAATAACCAAGCCGCCGTAACCGACCTGCAGGACAACCAAGGTGAGAATTGCCCACCCAAGCGACGCCCAGACCGACCCGGCCTCCAAGTAAGCCCAGATTGCAACGCCGATCGTCGTTGCGGACATTCCAATCAGATATTGCGGAAAGTACATCTCTTTTCCCAGCCCACTCCAGCCTGTCGCCGGCGCCAATCAATTAAGTTGTCAAATAGAAAACCTTCACGCTCACCTCGAGAACCCAGACCAGTAGCCGCAAAGGGATGAATGGCCAGTGCGGTTGGCTTAGGGGTCTAAGGGGGCCGCACCGGCCATCGCGGGTGGGGTTTGGGCTTCCCCCGCGCCGATCAATCTAGATATATATTAGAAATCACGCAAATAAGAATCTTGATACCGATGAGACAGCCCTGCCAACGGGTCCAACGGCTGCCTTGGACCCAAGTCAAGCCCGCATCGGGTTCAGCTTCAAATGCTGGATCAAAATAATCGTCTTGGCGTCGATGATGCGGCCATCGGCAATGCCGGCCAGCGCCTCGTCGAGCGGCATTTCCAGAACTTCGATGTCCTCGCCTTCGTCCGCCGCGCCACCGCCGGCCGAGATGCGGTCGGCGGGCGAATAACGGGCGATGAAGAACCAGAGCCGTTCTGTGACGCTGCCGGGGCTCATATAGGGCGAAAACAGCCTCTCCACGTTCTGCAGCCGGTAGCCGAGCTCCTCCTCCGCCTCCTTGCGGATACAGGTTTCCGGATCGTTTTCATCCAGCAGGCCGGCACAGGCCTCGATCAGCGGTTCGCGGTGGCCGGTGACGTAGGCGGGATAGCGGAACTGGCGCACCAGGAGCACGGTCGAACGCGAGGGATCGTAAGGCAGGATCACCGCGCCATCGCCGCGATCATAGGTCTGGCGCACCTGCGTCTCCCACTGTCCGTCACGCCGGCGGTAGTCGAGAACGGTCTTCTTCAGGACGGCCCAGTCGTCGGAGAGGATTTCCTCCGAACGGATGCGAACGCGATCTTCCATCATGGTCTCCATGCTCTTGGTTCATGCATGTCGTTCTCCCAAAACCGGGGCCACTTTTGGGCGACATGCATTGGCGGTCGAGGCGTAGCCGCGAACCGGCGTTTCGGCAATGCCGTCAGTGATTGGTCCAGAAGCCGTTTCACCGCCTCGTGTCTGGCGCAGACTCGATCGGTTGCCTAAATAGCTGCTAACCCTCCCCGGAGTTTCTCATGACCGCATCGCTTTTCCAGCCGATCACCCTCGACGGCCTCACCTTCCCCAATCGTATCGCTGTCGCACCGATGTGCCAGTATTCGGCCGAAGACGGCTCGGCCAGCGACTGGCACCTCTACCATTGGATGAACCTTGCCATGTCCGGCGCCGGCATGGTCACGGTCGAGATGACCGATGTCGAGCGCCGCGGGCGCATCACGCATGGCTGCCTCGGCCTTTATTCCGAAGACAATGAGGCCGCCGCCCGCCGGGCGCTGGATGCGGCAAGACGCGTCGCCGCTCCGGGCACGAAATTTGGCACGCAACTGGCCCATGCCGGCCGCAAAGCCTCGAACCGCAAGCCGTGGGAGGGCGGCGGACCGCTGCAGCCAGATGAGGACCCCTGGCAGACCGTGTCGGCCTCGGCCATTGCCTACGACACCGGCTGGAACGTGCCGCGGGCGCTGGAGGAGAAAGAGATCCTGCAGCTCATCGAACGCTTCGCCGAGGCGGCAAGGCGGGCCGAACGCGCGGGCTTCGACTTCCTCGAACTGCACGCCGCGCATGGTTATCTGATCTTCCAGTTCCTGTCGCCATTGTCCAACCAGCGCACCGATCGCTGGGGCGGCTCGCTGGAGAACCGCATGCGCCTTGTCGTCGAGATCGCCAAGGCGGTGCGCAAGGCAACGCCAAAGCTGATGCTCGGCGCGCGGCTGTCGGTGAAGGATTGGGTCGATGGCGGCTTCGACGTCGAGGACGCGATCGAAGTCGCGAAGGCACTCAAGGATTTGGGCGTCGCCTATCTCTGCTGCTCGAGCGGCGGTAATTCGCCGTTGCAGAAATTGCCCACCGGCCCCGGCTACCAGGTGCATCTGGCGGAGGCCGTGCGCAAGGGTGCAGGCATTCCGACCCGCGCGGTCGGCCTGATCGATGACCCGAAGCAGGCCGAAGCGATCCTCACTGAGGGCCGCGCCGACATGGTGGCGCTGGCGCGCGCCTTCCTGGCCGATCCGCGCTGGGGATGGCGTGCGGCGGCGACGTTCAGCGAGACAATCCACCCGGCGCCACAGCTTGCCCGTTCGGTGACCACGATGCAGCACTGGATGAAGGCGGCGGGCTGATCAGCCCGTTCTCCTGACACCGGCACAGTTTGCCCCGCTTCAATTCTCGCCACAAACTGCTACGTTGGGTGAGGCTGCGGCGGGCGCGGCCGGGCTTGGGAGGAAGTCATGCCATTGAGGGCATTCTTGCCGGTTGCAGCGCTAACCGTCGTGGCCGGACTTTGGATCGGCACATCGACGCCGGCCGGTGCACAATATTGCGAGGGCACGGTGCACGGCCTGTCCGGCCGCTACAATCTGGCGACCGGCAGCGGCTTTCTCGCCGTGCGGACACGGCCGAACTCGTCGTCGCGGATGATCGGCCAATTGTTCAATGGCGATCATACCGAGATCTTCGACCGGCGCGGCAACTGGTATCAGGTCGAAATCGGCGGCCGGACCGGCTGGGCAAACGCCCGCTGGCTGCGCAACGACTGCGGTTACTGAGCGGCTGTTTTCGAGCCGTTCCCGGTCAGATGGCAGCCTCCAAACAGGCTCTGAGACGTTTGGGCGCAGGCTGAAGGCCACGTTTGCAACCAAATCGGCTGCTTTGCGTTGCGGCCATGATGGATAACAAACCTTTTGAAGTGCCGGTGGTTGTCGAACTTGGCCATGTCGGCAAATATCGCCATATCCGCAGCGCCCAGGAGGCCGCGGAATGCCTGATGACCGTGTGGCCGCTCAATCGCGGCCCGCGTCATCGTGATGCCCTCGACACTTGCCTCAAAGTGCTGGAAGGTTATCGTTCGACAGCGGATGCGCGCCGGGCGCTGATTGAAGCCGCCAAGGAATCGGAAGTGCTGGTGCCCGACGACAAACTGCCCGACGACCGGCTGCATTGAGCAGGCGGGCCTTTCAACTGGAGGTTTTCATGGCGAAGCTGACTTACAAAATCGTCGAGCATGACGGCGGCTGGGCCTACAAGGTCGGAGCAACCTTCTCGGAGACGTTTCCCACGCATGAGGACGCATTGCGCGCCGCCGAAATCGCTTCGGCCGAGCAGCAGGTCGCCGGAGCCACGGACGGCATTCAGTACGAGGACGCCGAAGGCAAATGGCATGAAGAACTCGCAGACGGCCGGGATCGGCCGCAAACAGAGGTTTCCGAGTAAGCCTGGGATCTCCAGTTAATTTTTGGCGGTATAGAGCGGGGCGCCAGCCGCAGACGTCCGGAGAGGAAACGCTCCGCAGCCAGCAACCGCCCGCGTGGCCTTATTTGCCGCAGTACTGATCGTTGACGTTCTGCCCGGCATTGGCGTCCGGACCGGGCGTGTTATGGGCACATGGTCCAATCCCGCCGGTGTTGCCCATGGTGTTCAACCCGGAGCCGTCTGCATTGATGCTACCGGTGGTGTTGGGATCGACAGTCGTCTGGTCTTCATTACCGAACAGCCACCAGTTGTGACGGCTGGAATATGTGCTGTCCGACGACTGCGCCATCGCCGATGTGGCGAGGCCGATCGTCAGGACGGATGCTGCGAGAAGTTTTGTGTACATTTTGAATTACTCCATATCTTCGTCGTCTTGGGTGCGACGCGGGCAAAACCCGGCAATCAGCCGAATGGTTCCTTGAAATTGTTGTGAAGCCGGTTTGATGTCGGCTCGGAAAACGCACGCGCCGCAATGCGTTTGATGAAGGTAATGCTCCGTTCGGGCTCATTGAATTGCGGCATGTGGCCGAGACCGTCGACAGATTCGAAATCAAGTGTTTCGATTTCGCTCTGCATTGGCTCGCCGTGGGTACGGATATCGACAACGCGGTCGGCCGTTCCGAAGAGAATGCCGGCCGGCATGGCGATCTCGCCATAACGCTGCTCGATGCGGCCGAGATCCTGTTCGACTGCCACGACATCCGACGACGTGGCGTAGAAATGGGCTGGCCTCAGCCCGAGCCATCCACCTGCGTCGACCATGTAATCGGCAGGAAAAGCCTGCGGCGCGAAGATGAATTCCATCGTCGGCCGCGCATATCGGAGACTTGTCGGTATCGCCATGGTGTAAGCCGTGATCCAGCGCCGCAGGCGCGAGGGGATATTGAGCAAGCCGGACTTTTCGCGCATGCCGGCTTCCAGATGGGTCAATGGCGCCAAGAGCGCGATGCCGGAAATCGCCTCGGGGTGCTCCACGGCCAGGGTCAGCGCGACGGCGCCGCCCAGCGAGTGACCGACCACCAGCGGCCTTTCCAGCCCCAGGGCTTCGATGAAGCGGCGTACGATCTCAGCCTGTTCGGGCAGCCGGCCCGTAGCGCCGCGCGCCCGCACCGAATAGCCCGACCCTGGTCGATCAAGCGCGATCAACCGGTAGCCCGGGCCGAACCGTCCAAACAGAGTGTGCCCGAAATGATGGAGTTGGGCACCAAGCCCGTGCACGAAGACGATCGGCCGCCCTTCACCCTGATCGACATAATGGATGCGGTTGCCGTCGATCTCGATGAATTTTCCGACCGGCGGCACCAGCCTTTCGGCCTTGGCGGCGATCCACAGCGTCGCCAGCACCAGACAGGCGATGACAAGGACTGCCAGCAACAACAGCACGGCCAGCAGCCACGACAGAATCGACAACAGCATTGTTCACCCGGACCAGAGTCTGGTTGAGCTTAGCCGCATCCGGCGCCGCTGCAACCTTGCATCGAAACTGTGGCCCAGGGACCCGTCGACAGGTCGATTTGCGCTGACGCGGCAGCCCGCCGGGCATTCAATGGATATCTGGGAGTGTTCACCGTTCCGGCGGCATTGCCGCCGCCGCCGCGCCGCGCTATCTCAGGCCACCGTCATGCCGGAGCCTTCCATGCCTGAAATCGTAACAGCCGCCATGCTCGTCATCGGCGATGAGATTCTGTCCGGCCGAACCAAGGACAAGAACATCGGCCATCTCGCCGATATCATGACGGCGATCGGCATCGACCTGAAGGAGGTGCGCATCGTGCCGGACGAGGAAGACGAGATCATTGCCGCGGTGAATGCGGTGCGCGCCCGCTACACTTATGTGTTCAGCACCGGCGGCATTGGACCGACGCATGACGACATCACGGCCGATTCCATTTCCAAGGCTTTCGGCGTGCCTTGCGAATACGATGCCAAGGCCTACGCGATGCTGGAGGCAAGCTACGCCGCGCGCGGCATCGAATACACAGAGGCCCGCAAGCGCATGGCGCGGATGCCGCGCGGCGCCGATCTCATCGACAATCCGGTGTCGGTTGCGCCCGGCTTCCGCATCGGCAACGTCCATGTCATGGCCGGTGTGCCGTCGATCTTCCAGGCCATGCTCGACAACGTCGTACCGACGCTGAAGGCCGGCACGAAAATGCTGTCGGCGACCGTGCCCTGCCCATTCGGCGAAGGCCTTATCGGCGGGCCGCTGGGCGACATCCAGAAAGCGCATCCGGACACGATCATCGGCTCCTACCCGAAATATGGCGATGGCAAATTCTGGACCGAACTGGTCGTGCGTGCCCGCAGCCAGGAGGCGCTGGATGCCGCACGTGCCGATGTCGAGGCCATGGTGGCCGGGTTCGCCAGCAATCCCGGCTGATCTGGTCCACACCGGAACCAAGCACGACGCTGCAACGTTTCCTCGGTGCGAGTTCGGTAGCTCGTAAACTGAGGGATTATCATGCGATTCAAAACCATCGTCGCCATTCTGCAGAACGAGCAGGACGCGGAGCGCGTGCTCGACTGCGCCATTCCTCTCGCCACCCGGTTCCAGAGCCATCTGACCGGTATCCATGCCGAAACGCTTCCGGTGCCCTACACTTCGGCCACGGGTTTTCCGGACACTGAATTCCTGCAGGTTTCGGCCGACATGAACCGGGAGCGTGCCGAAAAACTGCAGGCGACTTTCCTCAGACGCATCGAGGATTCCGGCCTGTCCTTCGAGTGGCGAAGCCTGGAGAGCTTTTCGGGTGACAGTGCGCTGACCGGGATTTCGAGCGTGCGCGCCGCCGATCTGATCATAGCGGCGCAGCGCGAGACGGGCGGTGACCCGAGCGCGGATGTCGACACGCTGGTCTATGATGCGGGCCGGCCGGTGCTGGTGGTGCCGCATGCGGGTCCGCTGGTCACCACCTTCAAACATGTGCTGCTCGCGTGGAACGGCAGCAAGGAGGCGGCGCGCGCCGCCTTCGACGCGCTGCCCTTCATCATCGAAGCCGAGAAAACCGACATATTGGTCATCGACCCGCCTGAAACGCTCGACGACAGCCCGGAGGCCGCCGGCGCCGAAATCGCGGCCGCGCTGTCGCGCCACGGCGCCAACGTCAGCGTCTCGGTGCAGCAGTCGGGCGGCAATTCGATCGATGACATCATCCAGACCAGGATCGCGGAGACCGGCGCCGATCTGCTGGTGCTCGGCGCCTACAGCCACTCATGGCTGCGCCAGCTTCTGTTCGGCGGCGTGACGCGCAGTGTGCTGCGCACCGCGCCGGTGGCAGCCTTCCTGTCGCGCTGACGCATGTCACTCATAAGTGGCTCCGGGCTTGAGAAAACGACATGCATGGCAACAGAGACTTGAAGCGCATCGCATGAATTCGTTTCGACGCGACGCACTTGAAGTCCACAGCGATTGCTCAGGCCTGCTCTTGCCAAGCCCCTGCTCTTGCCAAGAAGGGGGCTTTCCAGCTAATTCCGCGCGCATTCCCCTGTTTTCTTGCGCGCGATCCCCGCGTGCTGCGGAGTGCGCGACATGTCCCTTCCCGAAAAAGCCTTTCCGGTCTCCTGGGACCAGTTCCATCGTGATGCCCGCGCGCTCGCCTGGCGGCTTGCCGGCGCCAACAAGGGGCAGTGGAAAGCGATCGTCTGCATCACACGCGGCGGGCTGGTCCCAGCGGCGATCATCTCGCGCGAACTCGGCATCCGGGTCATCGAGACGGTCTGTGTCGCCTCCTATCACGACTACACCAGCCAAGGGCAGATGCAGGTTCTCAAAGAGATTACACCCACCCTGCTGGTCGATGACGGCGTCGGCGTGCTGATCATCGACGACCTGACCGACACCGGCAAGACGGCGGCCATCGTGCGCGCGATGATGCCGAAGGCGCATTTCGCCACCGTCTACGCCAAGCCGAAAGGGCGGCCACTGGTCGATACTTTCGTCACCGAAGTCAGCCAGGACACCTGGATCTATTTCCCATGGGACATGGGCTTCACCTACCAGAAGCCGATCGCCGACGACCACGCCGGCTGATTCGCAACAACCTGCCTGTTACAGATCAGCAACTTGCACCGGGCATTGTTTGCTTTCGCAAATGGGCCCGACAGGCCAGATATTTTGCGAAATCGACGTCTACTGGCGGAAATCGGCGTGACGAATGAAATTTTTTACTTTTATTGCTGACAATTAGCCGTAAGATTCGTGAGACGGCAAACGATTCCGGAGGCTGGGGCTAGCTTCTTCGATGTTAACGAGGCCAACGACGCACAATCATCTGGCCGAAAGGGTCCGACGGCTCTTCGGCACGGCGCCGTGCCGCCTGCAGGTTGCCGCCTTGCCCTGGCGCGATACCGGGAACGGTGTCGAGATCATGCTGATCACCAGCCGCGATACCGGGCGTTGGGTTATTCCCAAGGGCTGGCCCGAGGCCAGGGAGCCGCTCTGCGAGGCCGCGGCGCGCGAGGCCGGCGAAGAAGCCGGACTGCGCGGGAGTGTCTCTCATCTCGAAGCCGGCCGTTACTTCTACGCCAAGGTGCTGGCTTCCGGCGAAGAAGTGCCGTGCGAGGTTCTGGTGTTCCCGCTGCACGTCGACAAGGTCGCCGACCGCTGGAAGGAAAAACACTCCCGCACCCGCAAATGGGTCAGTTCCAGCGAAGCGGTGCGCATGATCAACGAACCCGACCTTTGCCAGATCATCGCCTATTTCTGTGCCGATCCGCACAGCTTCCCCTGAAGGGGCATTGAACGGCCGCGGCGGCGCGCCTCAACGTGAATGCTTTGCTAAGGAATCACGGGTACGGTTCGGCAGCTCTGGTATTTTCATCGATGGCGAACCCTGCAAGTCCAATTCCGAACGAACCCGGCGAGCCCCAGCGCGAGCATCGTCCGCGTGTGCTCAAGGGCGGGTCGATCATCACCGGAATTTCGAATTCGGAAGTCGGTTGCACACTGCGCAATCAGCACGAAGGTGGCGCCGAACTGAAGGTACCGCTCGAAGCCCGGGTTCCCGATCGCTTCCTTCTCTATGTGCCGCTCGATGGCATTGCCTATCGATGCGAGGTTCGCTGGCGGCGCAATGACCGCCTTGGCGTGCAGTTCACCGGCACCGAGCCAAAACCCCGGCTGCATTACGGCTGATCCTGCCGGGGCTTGGGTGGCAAGCTTGCGCCTCGGTCCTCCTCGCAATAACTTGGCCTTGCCACAGCCCCGTTGCCCCTGGCGGCAAATCGCGATCGCCGCGCCGAATTCTATCCCCGTTATCCACATATGTGACACACAAGATGTTGGGGTCACAAAAGCTACGCAAACGAATCCTTGACGGCGCAAAACGAGTCGCCTTTTATAGGCCATGCGCTTCTGTTGAGAGTGCGACCGGAAAGTTCTGAGCCCGGTCTTTTTCCTGGATTATGTGCGTTTTCGCTCGCATTTCCGCCCGTTTACGAGGCCGGCGGAAGCGTTGGAATTGTGGGGCGATTGGGGACGATTGGGACAATTGTCGGGCTTGAATAAATTGTCTGTTAACACTATATTTAGTGTTTGCAGGTAGGCTCGACGCTAGATAGTGTGAATTTCCCTCAAGTGAGGGAATCGGAAAAAATCAGTTTTGAGGGACCCGTGGGTTCATCGGCGCGTTGGACAGTCGCTTCGCAAGGAGTTTTGACCAGCAGGGCCGGCGAAGACTGCGAAATGGAGAAGCCGGCCGTTTTTGAACGCCGGCAGACGGCGGACATGCGTGTTTCGCATTGGGGCAGAAATCCCCTGACGAAAGCGCTATATATAGACAAAAGGGACCGGACCAATGCGCATCGAGCGTCGTTTCACCAAGCCAGGACAATCTGCCTATGCGGAGATCGAATTCCGCAAGGCGCTTTCGGAGATCAAGAATCCGGATGGTTCGGTGGTGTTCCGCTTGGACAACATCGATGTTCCGGCGCAGTTCTCCCAGGTTGCCGCCGACATCCTGGCGCAGAAGTATTTCCGCAAGGCCGGTGTTCCCGCGCGCCTGAAGAAGATCGAGGAGAACGACGTCCCCTCCTTCCTGTGGCGCTCCGTCGCCGACGAGGCCGAACTCGCCAAGCTGCCGGAAGCCGAGCGCTACGGCTCCGAGATCGACGCCCGCCAGGTCTTCGACCGGCTGGCCGGCACCTGGACCTATTGGGGCTGGAAGGGCGGCTACTTCAAGTCGTCGGAGGAAGACGCACGCGCCTTCCGTGATGAGCTTGCCTATATGCTGGCCACCCAGCGCGTGGCGCCGAACTCGCCGCAATGGTTCAACACCGGCCTGCACTGGGCCTATGGCATCGACGGCCCGAGCCAGGGCCACTTCTATGTCGACCCGTTCACCGGCAAGCTGACCAAGTCGAAGTCCTCCTACGAGCATCCGCAGCCGCATGCCTGCTTCATCCAGGGCGTGCAGGACGACCTCGTCAACGAGGGCGGCATCATGGACCTTTGGGTGCGTGAAGCGCGCCTGTTCAAATACGGCTCCGGCACCGGTTCCAACTTCTCGCTGCTGCGCGGCGAAGGTGAAAAGCTGTCGGGCGGCGGCCGCTCGTCCGGCTTGATGAGCTTCCTCAAGATCGGCGACCGCGCGGCGGGCGCCATCAAGTCGGGCGGCACGACGCGTCGCGCCGCGAAAATGGTCATCGTTGACGCCGACCACCCCGATATCGAGGAATTCATCGACTGGAAGGTCAATGAAGAGCAGAAGGTCGCCTCGCTGGTGACCGGCTCCAAGATCGTCAAGAAGCATCTCGAAGCGATCATGAAGGCCTGCGTCAATTGCGAAGGCCATGATGACGATTGCTTCGACCCGTCGATCAACTCCGCGCTGAAGCGCGAGATCAAGGCGGCCAAGAAGTCCGCCGTGCCGGAGAACTACATCTACCGCGTCATCCAGTTCGCCAAGCAGGGCTACTCCCAGATGTCGTTCAAGACTTACGACACCGACTGGGATTCGGATGCCTACCTCACGGTCTCGGGCCAGAACTCCAACAATTCGGTGTCGCTGAAAGACAATTTCCTGCGCGCCGTCGAGGACGATGCCGACTGGCACCTGACCGCCCGCAAGGACGGCAAGGTGCTGAAGACGCTGAAGGCCAGGGATCTCTGGGAAAAGATCGGCTATGCCGCCTGGGCTTCGGCCGATCCGGGCCTGCATTTCAACACGACGATGAACGATTGGCATACCTGCGCTTCCGCCGGTGCGATCCGGGCGTCCAACCCGTGCTCGGAATACATGTTCCTCGACGACACGGCCTGCAACCTCGCCTCGATCAATCTGCTGCCCTACCGCAACGCCGACGGCACGATCGACATCGCCGCTTACGAGCACACTGTGCGGCTGTGGACCATCGTGCTGGAAATCTCCGTCATGATGGCGCAGTTCCCGTCGAAGGAGATCGCCAAGCAGTCCTACGAATACCGCACGCTTGGCCTCGGCTACGCCAACATCGGCGGCCTGCTGATGACCTCAGGCATACCCTACGATTCCGACGAAGGCCGCGCGATCTGCGCCGCACTCACCGCCATCATGACCGGCATGGCCTATGCCACCTCGGCCGAGATGGCCGGCGAGCTCGGCGCCTTCGCCGACTACGACCGCAATGCGCAGAACATGCTGCGCGTCATGCGCAACCACCGCCGCGCCGCCTATGGCGAGAAGCAGGGCTATGAGAAGCTCGCCGTCAACCCGGTGCCGCTGGTCGCTTCCGACCTGAAGCAGCAGGAGCTTGCCACCCACGCCAAGGCCGCTTGGGACCGCGCCATCGAGCTTGGCGAGGAGCATGGCTACCGCAATGCGCAGGCGACCGTCATCGCGCCGACCGGCACGATCGGTCTGGTCATGGATTGCGACACCACCGGCATCGAGCCCGACTTCGCCCTGGTGAAGTTCAAGAAGCTGGCCGGCGGCGGCTATTTCAAGATCATCAACCGCGCCGTGCCGGAAGCGCTGCGCACGCTCGGCTACTCCGAAGCCCAGATCGGCGAGATGGAGGCCTATGCGGTCGGCCACGGCAACCTCAACCAAGCGCCGGCCATCAACCCCGGCGCGCTCAAGGCCAAGGGTTTCACCGACGAGAAGATCGTGGCGCTCAACGCAGCCTTGAAGTCGGCCTTCGACATCAAGTTCGTCTTCAACCAGTGGACGCTCGGCGCGGACTGGGTGAAGGAGACGTTCGGGTTCACCGACGAGCAGCTCAACGATTTCTCGTTCGAGATCCTGCCGGCGCTCGGCTTCTCCAGGAAGGACATCGAGGCCGCCAACATCCATGTCTGCGGTGCGATGACGCTGGAAGGCGCGCCCTTCCTCAAGCCCGAACACCTGGCTGTGTTCGACTGCGCCAGCCCATGCGGCAAGATCGGCAAGCGCTCGCTGTCGATCAACAGCCACATCCAGATGATGGCGGCAGCGCAGCCCTTCATCTCCGGCGCTATCTCCAAGACCATCAACATGCCCAACGATGCGACGGTGGAAGACGCCAAGGGCGCCTATATGCTGTCGTGGAAGCTGGCGCTGAAGGCCAACGCGCTCTATCGCGACGGCTCGAAGCTCTCGCAGCCGCTCAACTCCTCGCTGCTCGCCGATGGCGAGGACGATGAGGAAGAAGCCCTCGAGCAGCTGATCGCCGCACCGGCGGCGGCGCGCGCGGCGCAGATCACCGAACGGATTGTCGAGCGCATCATCGAACGCGTGTCGCGCGAGCAGGAAAAGCTGCCCGGCCGCCGCAAGGGCTACACGCAGAAGGCCAAGATCGGTGGCAACACCATCTTCCTGCGCACCGGTGAATATGACGATGGCCGTCTCGGCGAGATCTTCATCGACATGAACAAGGAAGGCGCGACACTGCGTGGCCTTCTCAACAACTTCGCCATCGCCATTTCGCTGGGCCTGCAATATGGCGTGCCGCTCGACGAATATGTGCACGCCTTCACCTTCACCAAATTCGAGCCGGCCGGCATGGTGCAAGGCAACGACGCCATCAAGAGCGCGACGTCGATCCTCGACTACGTGTTCCGCGAACTGGCGATCTCCTATCTCGGCCGCAACGACCTCGCCCATGTCGACCAGTCGGACTTTTCCAACACCGCACTTGGCCGCGGCATCAGCGAAGGCAAGACGGATGCGGTCTCCAAGGGCCTGACCCGTGGCGCTTCGCCGGTGAAGCTGGTGTCGCGCGTCAGCGGCAATGATCCGAAAGGCTTTGCAGCACCCTCGGGCGCCCCTGCCCGCTCAGTGCCGACAGCCTTCTCCGGTTCCAACGTGCTGGCGCTGAAACCGGCCAGCGACGAAGCGGTCGCCTACAAGCGCGACTATGAGGAGCGGGCAAAGGAACTGGCCGAGGACATCGCTTTCGAGGAAGCGGCTGCTTCGGACGCCACGGCAGGCTTGTTCACCGACGCCGCGGCCGTTGAGGCGGCCGAAGCAAAAAAACTCGCCAACGACCGTCGCGCCAAGTCGCTGCTTCAAGGCTACACCGGCAATTCCTGCTCCGAGTGCCAGAACTTTACCATGGTACGCAACGGGACTTGTGAGAAGTGCGATACGTGCGGCTCGACGAGCGGGTGCAGCTGAGAGCCGATGCCACCTCGTCGGCTTACGGTTCGCGAAGTCATTCGCCTGCTGGAGGCCGACGGCTGGTATCTGGTTGCAACCAAGGGCAGTCATCGCCAATATAAGCACAAGATCAAAGCCGGCCGCGTTACCGTGGCCGGCAAGCCGTCTGAAGAGGTTGCACAGGGAACACTGAACAGCATCCTCAAGCAGTCAGGTTTGAAGGAGTGATGACATGCGTTACGCGGTGGTGATTGAAAAAGCAGGAAACAATTTTTCTGCCTATGTGCCGGACCTCCCCGGCTGCATCGCGACCGGTGCGACCGTACCTGAGGTGGAAACCGAGATTCGCGACGCAATACGCTTTCACATCGAAGGCTTGCGCGCCGACGGGCTGGATGTGCCCAACGGCGTCAGCCTGGCCGAATATGTAGAGGCATAGAGCCCACGGGCCAAAGCGGGTGCGGCGGGCAGCAGCGGCGCTCCTTTCTTAGCGCCAGAATCCTGCGACAGTGCGGAATGATTGATCACATCACCATTGCTGTGAGCGACCTTGAGAAGAGCAAGCTCTTCTACGAAAGGGCTTTTGCACCCTTGGGATATAGCCTCTCCTTCGGCAAGGAGGGCGTGTTCTGGGCCTTTGATGTCGGCGCAGGCAGCCTGTTCGAGATCCAGCGATCGGACAGCAACCCACCGCTGACACGTGTGCATGTCGCTTTCCGGGTGAACAGCAAGGCGGACGTCGAGGCGTTTTATCGAGCTGCTCTCCAGGCCGGCGGCACGGACAATGGCGCACCCGGCCCGCGGCCGGAGTATACCGCGACCTACTATGCCTGCTTCGTTCTTGATCCCGATGGCTACAACATCGAAGCCATGCTCAACGAGCCTGGCGTCTAACTCGCCGGCAACACCCGTAGCGTCTGCTCGTCAAATAACGGCTCGTCTTGGCCTATACGCACGAACAGCACTTTCCGCCCCTCGCCCGTGGGCACCTCGAAATACTGGATACCGTCAGGCATTTCGCCCCAGTCGCCGCAGAGCGGCTCCGGAACCTCGTTGGGATCGGCTACCGCTTTCAGCTCTTTCGCGTAGGCGGCGTCGGGGCTGAATGTGTAGCGTTTGACGCCGGTGGGCACGGTGCCCTCGATGTAAGGCTTCAGCACGCAGCGCGCGCTGACGGCCTTGTCGGTCTTCTCCAGGAACAGGCGCTGCAATGCGGCCTCGGCGGTTTCGCCGGGCCTGATGTCATACAACTCGACAAGTGGATCGGCGTCTCCGCCATCGCTGTATTTGATGGCAAGCGCATTGCCGGCAAATTCGAAATGGATCTGGCGGAAGCCGAAGTCGCAGCGCTGCGCCCAGGCGGCCAGCCCGACAGTCTTGTCGGCCAGTTTTTCCCAGACGCATTTGTCGATAGGCTGGCGCGATGGCGACGGCTCGTCGGCACGCACTACGGTGATGATCGTCGCGGATGCAAACAGGGCGCTGGCCCAGATGATTGATCTCATGGTGCTACTCATCGCTGCATCCCGTCAAAGTGAAGGCATCCCACGCCGAGCCGTCGGGATTGGCATTGGCGAAATCGGCCCATTCGGTGAAAGCCACGCCGAAATCGGGCAAAAGCAGCCCCTTCGGCGCGGGTGTCGCTTCGCGCGAATTCAACTGTTCGGCGCCGCCGCCGGTCAGGGCGTAGACTTGGCCATCCCATATCCTGCACAGCCCGCTGCCATCCTGCAGGCCCGCTTCGCGGTCGTCGTCGGTGCAGGCGTGGCGGATGGTGCCGAGCGGGAATGAATTCTTGCCGTTGGTCCAGGTGATGTCGGCCGGCAGGCTTGTGTCGGTGTTCGGCACGCTCAGCGAAAAAACTTCCGCCGTCAGCGCCGCCGGCTCGTTGGCGAGCGGCCGAAATTGCATGACGGCACCCGAACGTGGCTCCCGATAGGTGGCGTGGCTCAGCAGACAGTCTTCTGCGAAGGCAGCCTGCATCGGGCCGAGCAGGCCCAGGAAAACGAAGACCAGTTTGCGGGTGATCATCAAATGTCCCTGGAAAGCGTTGTGAAAGCCAGATGCGGGCTGCATGCCGGCTCGCACAGTCGCATCGTCCGCGCAAAAGCATAAGCGAAATCCGGAACGGCTGCGTTTATCCTCTCCCGGATGAAAACGTGCCCCTCGCTGGGTTCTGACGCGCCTGCCTAAGCAGATTTTCCTTTGTCTCGGTATCAAGCGCCCGCCAGTCACAACCGCGAACTGCCGCCTCCATCGCATAGAGTGCGAGGATCGTCACATGCCGCCCGAACCGAAACTTCAGTCGGTGGTAAGCTTCGACGACGCCAAAATTGCGCAAATCCTCATCATCGAGAATATCAATTTCCGCCAGCATCCGCGCCATGGCTGGTCCGAGATTTCTCATGTCTTCGACGTGCGTGCTCATCGCAGCGTATCGGCGTGTTCAAGGAGCATAAGCTAGTCCCGTAGATTTGCCGCTCTTCCCGGAGAGCGGTTGCAGGCAAGGCCAGCCGGCACAGTCGCATCATCCGTGTGAAACCATAAGCGAAATCCGGAACGGCTGCGTAGTCCGTTCCGTCGAAAACTTGTCCCTTGCGAACCCAACAGCCTGTATGGTCGAGCGCCCTGACCGAAGGAGACAAGCTGGTGATGCGGCGTTTGGCAATAACGGTGGCAATGTCTGCATTCGCGGGCGGGCCTGCATTGGCGGCCGCACCGTATGTCGGGACATGGTCCAGCGACCGGCTGAACTGCAGTGCGGCCGCCGACGTTCAGCGCGAAACCGTCTTCACCGTAGACCGGGCGGCGCTGTCGCTTCCCGAATTCGGCTGCGAGCACGCGACGTTTCGCAAAAATCCGACTGGCTGGGTGGTGCATGCCAGCCAATGCTACGGCTCTGACCCGTCGCTGGAGGAGCCGTTCACGCGCGTCATCCATATAGTCAGGCATGACGCCACGCTGCGGTTAACCTGGCCTGGCTTCGACAGCGGCCCCCTCGTTCGCTGCTGAAGGGGTCCGGCGCCTCAGAACAGCCCGACCAGAAATGCGGCGCCACCGAGAAAGCCAGCCGAACAGACCCACAGCAGCCAGAGCCCGCGCACCCGGCATTCGAGCACGGCCGAGCCGGGGTTGGCGGGGTCATAGTGCACGTCGACCTTGCTGCCCTCGATATACTGCCGTGCCTGACCGCCGACGAGGCCGGGCAGCGAAGCCGTCACGGTGGCACCGAAGGTCACACGATCGGCGCTGTAGCGCTGGCCGGCAACGCCATAGGAGTAGACGATGCGGGATTTGAAGACCGTGCGCCATCGTCGATAGCCTGAATGGCTTCGCAGCGCCTGCAGGCCCGAGGCATCGATGCGGCCGGCGGCGACGGGCCATTTTGCCGCCTGGTCGGCGAGCGACTTCTGGGCGAAGCCCATGCGCAGGGCGAACAGGCCCATGAACAGCAGCAGCGCTCCCGCGCCGAGGTTCTGCGGCTTGGGCAGATGCGGGCCGATCGCCTCCAGGACACCGCCGACCGAAAACACCAGCACCAGCGCGCCGATCACCAGCCCCGCCGAAAGCTGGACCATGAACTTGAAAGCGCCTTCGGGCATGGTACGCTCGATCACGGCTTTGCTCGGATCGGCCGGATTGTAGAAGACAGTCACTTCCGCGCCGCGGGGAAACTGCGCAAGGGTCTCCTTGACCTCGAAATTTCCCAGATTCTCCTGCACGCTGTAGCGCGAGCTTTGAAATTTCTTACCGCCGACCTTGTATTCAAAGGTGATCGCCGGAAAATTGCGCATTTCGGTGGTATCAGTGCTGTCCGAGCCAACGCCCGAGCGCCTCACTTCACGGGCTTCGACGCGCGAAGAGATGATCTTTCCCGGCGCCGGCAACCAGCGGCTGAGTGCCTTCACCTCTCGCCATTTCAGGAAGGTGATGAGCGACAACATGCCGGCGACCACGCAGGCAAAGCCGACAAGCATAATCTTGAGTTCCAACTCGTCTCCCCCCGGAGTGCAGGAACCTGAACATAGACAGCAAGGCGACGGCAATGTCTTGTATATTCTCAAAATCCAAAAGGGCTGAGCAGCGCAAACAGCAACAGCCCGCGGAGCGTCATGACGGCCTCACAGCCAGGAACGTGTTCCATTCTTCGCGATCGCCCGGACGGCTGAGATCAGGGAGAGCGAAGGACGCCGGGCCTAGTGGACTGCGTCAGTCGGCTTCGGCGACGGAAACCCGCCCGCCGGCCCAGGCACGCCACTGCCGCTCGTCGCCGTGGAAGACGTTGAGGTCGATGCGGCCGGTGACGCCATGCGACAGACCGGAGCCGGAATACTGCCAGAACAGCCATTTGCGGTCGGGGTAGACTTTTGACGGGTGCCGCGCCACGGCCCGCAGCCAGAACGGATAATCGAGGAAGGCGCCGCGCAGATTGTCGCGATAGAAATCGGGCGCGGTGTAGATGATGGGCCGCTGGCCGTAGTAGCGCTCCAGCCTGTCCATGAACACCTGCATCTTCTCCAGCACCTTTTCGCGCGAAGGCCGCCGCTTGCAGCTGGATTCGCCGTTCCACTCGACGTCGATCACCGGCGGCAGAGCGCCTTCGACCCTGGGCACGTTGCGAATGAACCAGTCGGCCTGCTCGCCGGCCGTGCGGCACCAGTAGAAGAAGTGGTAGGCGCCGCGCTTCAGGCCGGCGGCGTCGGCATTGCGCCAATTCCTGGTAAACATCGGATCGAGGTGGTCGCCACCGTCGGTCGCCTTGATGTAAGCGAAGTTGGCGCCCTGGGCGCGCAGTTTGTCCCAGTTGACGTTGCCTTGCCAGCGCGAGACGTCGACGCCGTGCACGGCAAGATGGCGGGGCGAAGCCTTGCCGAAATTGATCGGCTTGGCATCGCGAAATCCATAGCGGGTAAGCGGCCCGGCAAGCATCGGCGGCGCTGCGCGGCTCAGCAGCCTCGGCGGCGACACAAGGGCCGCCGGCTCGATTGACGGCTCGACGCTGTCCGACGGTTCAGGCGCTGAAAGCGCCACCGTTTCTTCCTCCGCCAGTCCGAAAGGCCGGGGGCTTTCGTCCACCGGCGCCATTTCGACCCTTGGCGCTCGTCTGGCCGTTGCCGCTGGCACTGCCGCGATAGGTGCGGGCGGCCGGATCACGGAACTCGTGGTCTCGCTGGACGGTTTCTGCAAATCCAGCGCGTCGACGCCGGCCGTCGACGTGCAGCCGGCAAGGCATAGCGATGCGATCAAGAAACTGATGGCGCCCGGAATCCGCATCTGGACCTGTACTCAAAACACAACAGACCGAGGGCAAAGCGACAGCCGACGGACAAACCGGATCAGTTATGAATGAGAAATTACCAATAAAGTTTGAATCAATTTTTTTCACGTAGGCCAAACAGCGAAATCTGGCTCTCCGTGCAAGGGATCGGCCAGCCTTGTGGGGTCGGCAAAGCCGCTAGGGCTTCCTGAAAACGCCGATCATCGGCCCCAGATTCCAGTAGTCGTCATTGCGGCCGATGGCAGGCGCAAACAGGCTTGATATCGTGCCGTCGAGGAACAGCGCATTGTCGCAGCCGAGCGCGTCGCGGAAAAGACGGGCGAAGGCATGGAAGGTCACGGTGCCGTTCGAAATCGCGAAGACCGCGACGCCATCCTTGCGCACACCGACCCCGTCGCGTGTTTTTCGCGAGGTGCCGTCGGCCTGAAATTTCGGATGCAGTCGGCCGTCGATCACCAACATCGGCCCGGATTGCGTCGCATAGTCGACGGGCGGACGCCTTTTCACGAAATCCCTGGTGGCGCGAACCGCAGCCTTGCCGTCGCGCATGTAGAAAATGCCATTCGGCTGCAGGGAAAAATTGCCGCTTCCCGACCCCGTCTTCACAGAAGCCATTTCCTGGCCCTGCTCGACATAAAGACCGACTGGCGCGAGGTTCGGATGATACATGCCGGCATTGATGCCAAACAGCATCGTGCGCCCGGCCGCCTCCTGCGAGGCAGTGAGATTGTGCAGCGACTGAAACGGCTTGCCCGCCGGATCCTTCCAGAACAACTCGACCTGATATCGCTTCGGATCGACCTCGCACACGAGATAGCTGGTCGCCTCGAAGGCGAAGTCCCGGCATGGCGGCAGCGAGGCAACCCACTGGCCAAACCCCATGCCGAAGGCCGCCACCGACGGCAGCGCGCCCTTGGCCAGCGCCAGCAGCAGTGGGACTGATTGCAGAAGGGTGAAGAAATCCATGCGCGTACCGGAATCCAGATTCGGGGTCCGGTACGGATATAGCCCGTTTCAAGCGATACTGTGAAAGTGCCCTAAACGAGCCAGCCCATGGCCACGCCCAGCAGCAGGACGACGCCGAGCACGCCGCGATAGATGACGAACGGCCAGGCCGAAAAACGCTCCAGTACGCGCATCAGCCCCCATATGGCGAAGAAGGCGGAGATCGAGGCGACGACCAGCCCGACGGCAAGGACCGACCAGCCATGGGCGTCGAGATGGACCTTGTGCAGTTCCCAAAGCTCCTTGAGGCCGGCCAGCGCAATCGCCGGCAGCCCAAGCAGGAACGAGAAGCGCGCCGCCTCGGCCCGCTTGAAGCCGAGCCCCAGTGCCGCCGTCAGGGTCGAGCCCGAGCGCGACACGCCAGGAATCAGCGCGCCGATCTGGGCGACACCGACAAGCAGCGCATCAGTCAGCGAGGCTTCGCCCATGGTGCGCCGGTGGCGGGCAAAAATCTCGGCCAGCGCCAGCAGGATCGCCATGGCGATGCAGGCCCAGCCGATCACCGTCAGGCTGCGCAGCGGCGAATTGCAGGCGTTGAGCAGGCCCGACAGCGCGACGCCAGCGATGACGATCGGGATCGTCGCCAGCACGATCCACAGCGCCAGCTTGAAATGCCGGTCAGCGAAATCGCGTCGCGCCAGGGCATCGAGCGAACCAAACAGGATGTCCCTGACATCGCTCCAGAAATAGCTGACCACCGCGGCAAGGGCCGCGAGTTGCATGGCGGCGGAGAAGGCGGAACCCGGATCCTGCCAGCCAAGCACTGCCGGCACGATGCGCATATGGGCGGTCGAGGAAATCGGCAGCAATTCGGTGATGCCTTGCACCACGCCCAGGAACGCCACCTTGGCATACCCTAACCCGACAAAGCCCGTGTCCAGGCCTTGAGTGCAGATGTCAGCCAATGTCGAATTCCATGCATGAGAGATCGGGTCTGCGCGGACCGACCAATATCGGTCGGGCAAGCCTTATCGTCATGGGCAGGATAATCAATTTACGGATTTGTAAGCTGGTGCGGCGAAATGCGCGCGATTGAAAACCGACCCAGCTTGGGCCGGTTTGAGGTTCATAGGGAAAATCGCAACGCGATTACGGGCAAAGCCAGAGTTTCTGGCATGCCCTGGCGATCACATGCGCCGGCGGAACGACAGGTTCATCGATGGAAGGCCGACGAGCCCGTTCGAGCAGCATGCGCACCTGTTCAGGGCGCACACGATCGCGCTCCATCACAAGCAGGACCATCGGATCGCTCAAAAGCTCGTCCAGGGTGCTGATGCTGTCGTTCATCCGTCGTCTCCTCGAATGCCGTGCCCGCGACCCTTAAATGGGGAGACAATGATGGCTCGCCAATGACGCTTTGCCGGCTATCTCGTGTTGATTTGGATTAAATTTTGTTCAGGCTTGCGCTCTTCCTTCCCCTCAAGGGGAGAAGGAAAAAAACTAGCCTGGCGGCGGGGCGCCTTCGTATTGCGGCAGGCCGTCATCGAGCACCAGCCAGGGCTGCTTCGAGGCCGTAAAAATATGCATTTGCGGCTTGAAAGCGGTCGGATCGTCGAGCGAACCGGTGGTGACGCCGATGATGCCCGCGGAATCGCGTCGGGAGAACATCGTCGTGCCGCAACTCGGGCAAAAGCCGCGCTTGAGCTCCAGCGAGGAGTTTATCGTCGCCAGCGGCCCGTCGACCGTCAAATCGTCGATGCGAAACAGCACGCGTGCGTTGAAGGCGGCGCCGATCGCCTTCTGGCAAACCCGGCAATGGCAGATGCGCTCGTTGATCGGGGTTGCGTCCGTGCGGTAGCGCACCGCCTTGCACAGGCATCCGCCCTCATATCTTGCCATCGCCCGGATCCATTGTTGGAGAGAATAGGCGGCAAGGTAGCGGCGGGACCGATTGGGTCAATTGAAAAGCTTTGATACAACGCCATCGATTATGGTGATGCGGGTAGGACTGAAGTCATGACGCAGGACATCGAAACCATCGGCATTGCGGACCTGTTCGGGCCGCCCTCGCCCGCTCGCGACCGCACCGACGCCAGGATCATGGCGGCGGCCGCTGGCATCGGCTTCATGGCGGTCCGGGACTTTCCCGGCGACGATTGGCTGACGCCGGACAAACGTGCACAAGTGCTGCATATCTTCTCGCTTGCCGACGCCGAGAAGCAGCAACTGCTGCGCTGGAATTTCGACCGCACGAAAAACAATGTCTATCGCGGCTGGTTCCCGCTGCAGCCGACAGCCGTTTCCTACAAGGAAGGCATCGACATGGGGCCGGACCTCGCCCATGCGGCGCGCACCCCGGCTTCCGACGATCCGTTGTGCGAGCCGACGCCCTTGCCGGCCGACGACGCCCTGCCCGGCTGGCGCGCGGCGGCAGCGGACTACTACCGCGCTATGGAGGCGGTGGGCAACGCGCTGATGCGCTCGAATCGCCCGCGGACTTGGCCTGCCGGAAACCATTTTCGATGCCTATTTCGAGCATGGCATCTCGACGCTGCGGCTGATCCGCTATCCCCTGCGTGACGCCAATGCCGGGGTCGACACCAGCGGGCCGGAGTTTTCGGTTGTTCACAAGGGCGAGACGCGCACCATCATCGGCCGCGAGCATGCCGATTCCGGCTTCGTCACCTTGCTGGCGCAGGACGGCGTCGAGGGCTTGCAGGCAAAGACCCTTGCCGGCGAATGGATCGATGTGCCGCCGGCCAACGGTACGCTGGCGGTCAATTTCGGCCAGCTGCTGGAACGCTGGACCGGCGGGCGCATCCGGGCAACGCGGCACCGGGTGATTGCGCCGAAGACGGCGCGCTTCTCGATTCCGTTCTTCTACGAACCGCGTGTCGACGCCGAAATCGCGCCGCTGCCATTGAGCGGCCCGGAACCCTTCGAGCCGTTTTTCTACGGCGACTATCTCTGGGACGCGGCGACGAATTTCGTCGAGATGAGCGGCATCAAGCATCTCAGGCAGCCGCGCCGGGCGAGGGCTTCATAGGCACGGCTATAGGGCACAAAACATTGCCGGCCGCCTCGTGGGAGACGACCGACAGCCGATTAGCAGGCAAGCCTATTCCGTTTCGCTGACCACTTCGTCCCAGGTCTTCACCTTGGTCTCGCCGTTGAGGAACGGCAGTGCCGCGGCCGTCAGCTCGGGAGCGAAGAAGACGTCGTAGTGGGTGCGGTTGGGCAGGATCGCGAGGCGGTTCTGCGACAGGTTCTCGCGCATCCAGCCGGCGTCCTTCAGTCCGCCGCCGAGCATCTGGTAGAACTTGATCTCATGCTCGGGCCGGTACATGTCGCTGTCGCCATAGGCCAGCATGACCGGCATCTTCAGCTCGGCGACGTCGGCTGAGTAGTCGTACTCCTGGCGCATGAAGTTGCCGAGCGCGTCGAGCAGCTTCGGGAAATCCTGCGGACGTGGCGCCACCGCCACGTAGGATTTGTACATCGGCGTGTCCTTCATGAAATCGGCCGCCGCCGCGCTGACCTGCGCCTGCTGGCCGCGCATCTCGGCGTAGAAGCCGTCCGCGGCGTAGCCGGTCGACACCAGGACGAGCCGGCGCACCGCTTCGGGATGCTGGACGGACATGCGGAAGGCGACGCCGCCGCCCAGCGAATAGCCCATGACGTCGACCTTGTCGTAGCCAAGCGCCTTCACGATGGCTGCCATGTCGTCGCCAATCGCCTCCACGCTGAACGGCCGGTCGCCAAGCGCGGTGCGGCCATGCCCTTGCAGGTCGACGCCGATGACCGTGCGGTTTTCGGCAAATTTCGGCAGGATCGGCGCGAACATGTCCGTTGTGCCGAGGCCGCCATGCAGCAGAAGCAGCGGCTCGCCCTTGCCGTAGATGGCATAGTAGTAGTTCAGGCCGTTGATCGGCAGCAGACCGGACTTTTCCGGCTTCGGCAGTGCGTTCGTTGCGGTCGTCATGACGGACTTTGTCTCCTCTGCATGGGTGGCGGCCGGGCAGCCAAGAAGCACTGCGGCCGAAGCAAAAATGGCGAAAAACAGGGTTTTGGACATATCGATCTCCTCGCGTCCTGCCGATATCAAAGCGTTTTGCTGATCAAACCGTTTGGTTGATCAAAGCGTTTTGGCGAGTTCTTCGAGCTGGTCGGTGCACTGGCCCCAGCCCTCGTCAAAGCCCATCTTCTCGTGCTGTTCGCGGTCGGCGACACTCCAGTGCCTGACCCGAGCGATGTAGCGGGTCTTGCCAGTCCCCTCGTCCTCGAAGGTCAGCACGCCGGTCATGAATGGCTTTTCCGACGGTTCCCAAGCCTCTGTGTAGGCATCGGTGAAGACGATCTTCTTGCCGGGGATGACTTCTAGGAAAACACCGGGGTTGGGGAATTCATTGCCGTCGGGGCCAGCCATGACGACTAGGCTCGAGCCGCCGGTGCGCACATCCATTTCGGCGCGCGGTGTCGTCCACGGCTTTGGCGAGAACCACTGCGTCACCAGTTTCGGATCGGTCCAGCAGCGATAGACGTTCTCGCGCGGCGCATCGATGATGCGGCCGAGAACCAGTTCGCGGTCATTGGCGGGGGCGATGTCGAGCTTGGTGGTCATGATGTCCTCGGTGTGCGTTTGATCTGGCTTCCGTCCCAAGGACGAGCCGATGAACCGCAAACCGACACCGCCGGCGAAAAAATGTCAGCACCGTCTCGATTGGCCCGAAGCGTCACCCACCTTCGTCATCCACGGGCGAAGCGGGAGCGCAGCTCCGTCGCGGAGACCCGAGGATGGCGAAGCGACGGGCGCGTTTCCGCCAAACGCCGAGGCATTCGGCTTATCAAAGCAGCATGTCTGATCGAGAAACTGGATGTTCTATCGACGTGTCAGTGGCGCTTGGCTTGCACCAGATAGGCCTCGATCTCGGTCTCGCCGAGCCACTTTGCCGCTTCCAGCCGATGCAGGCCTTCGACCAAGATATGGCGTTTGCCGTCGTGGCGGACCTGGATCGGCGTCTTCATGCCGTTTTCCAGAATGTCCTCGGCCAGATGGCGGACGGTCTCGGGATGCAACGTCTTCTTGCGCGCCGTCGGCACGTAGATCTCGTCGACCTTGACCTTTTGCACTCTGAGCATGCCGACCCCCGTGGCGGAAATGCCGCCCTGTGTGGAGATAGTCTCTTTGACCTCGGGGGCCAAGGGCGCGGCTAACGAATGCTGGCCCGATCGTTTCCATTTGACGCTGGACCGGCAGATCGCCGAAATGGCGGCCTTCGAACTTCTCCGGTGTTCATGACCCAACTGCCGACCGAATTTCCCGATTTCGGACTGACGCCGGAGCAGCGCCGGCACGCGGTGCGCGGCCACTATTACGAATGGCCTGAGATGGATGGCGAGCGCGGCGAGATCTGGTGCTACAGTGACCGGTTTTCCTATCGCGCTGGTGAGACGGTGGCGTTGCACGTCAGTTCGACGGCCTCGCGATTCAACATTGCAATCGTCCGCGACGGCGGCACCGAGACGAAAGTGTTCGAGCAGGCGGACATCGCGGCGCGCTGGCAGGACACGCCGGACCAGTGCTCAGCAGAAGGGTGCGGCTGGGACGCGTCCTTCGAGTTCCGTGTCGGGAACGACTGGCCGTCCGGCGCCTACCGGGTGACGCTGACCGCCGACGGCCGTGACGGCAAGCCGATCCAATGCCACCATATTTTCATCGTCGCACCCCTGCCCGGCAAGAAATCCGGCCGCGTGCTGCACGTGGCGGCGACGGGAACCTGGCTCGCCTACAACACCTGGGGCGGCTCCAACCATTACCAGGGCATCACTGGGCCGGATCGCAACCAGTATTCGCCCATCGTATCGACACAACGCCCCTGGTGTCGTGGCTTCGTCGTGCTGCCGAAGGATGCGCCGCGCGTGCCGCTGGAAGTCGCCGTGCCGCCGAAGACGGTGCCGCGTTATCCGCATATGGAATGGGCGCTCGCCACCGGCCATTCGAAGAAATACGCGTCGTCGGGCTGGGCCAGCTATGACAGCCACTTCTTCCGCTTCGCCGAACGGGCCGGCTATGAAGTCGATCTCGCTAGTCAGCACGATCTGCATGTTTCGCCAGAGATTCTCGACGGCTATGACTGCGCCGTCTTCGTCGGCCATGACGAGTACTGGACCTGGGAAATGCGCGATGCGGTTGACAACTATGTCGAGCGCGGCGGCCACGCGGCACGCTTTGCCGGTAATTTCATGTGGCAGACGCGGTTCGAGGACGAGGGCCGCCGGCAGGTCTGCTACAAATACCGCGCCCGCGCCGAGGATCCAGCCTATCGCAGTGGTGACGTCACCCGCGCCACCAATTCCTGGGAGGCGCCGGAAATCGGCCGGCCGGGTGCGGCGACCTTCGGGCTCAACGCGACCCGTGGCCTCTATGCCGGCTGGGGCGGCTGCGCGCCGCGCGGCGTGCGTGGCTTCCCGGTCTACCGGCCGGAACACTGGGCGTTCGCCGGCACCGGCATCTACTACGGTGACCTGCTGGGCGCCGACAGCCATGTCTATGGCTATGAGGTCGACGGGCTCGACTTCGAGATACGCGGCGGCCTGCCCTATCCGACCGCGACCAGCGGCGCGCCCGAAGGCCTCCAGGTTCTCGCCGTCGGCATGGCATCCCAGGTCGAGGAAAGCGCCGATATCCCGATCGAGGACCAGTTCCTCACCGACGAGGACGGCCGCTTCACCGCAGAAACGCTATTTGGCGACAGGAGCGACGCCAATCTGGAAAAAGTCAAACGCGGCAATGGCATGATCGTCAACTTCCCGCGCGGCAAGGGCGAGGTGTTCCACGCCGGAAGCTGCGAATGGGTCGCCGGCCTGCTACGACAAGACCCGATGGTCGAACGCGTTACCAAGAATGTCCTCGATCGTTACCTCGGAAAGTCCTGACATGTCGAAAGTCCAGATCGCCGCTCAAGACACCGAAGCCCGGCGAGAATCGCATCTGTTCTATCTGTCCAGCCTGCGCCGGCCGCTGATCGACCGCGCCGAGGGCATCTATATGTGGACGCAGGACGGCCGCCGCTTCATCGATGGATCGAGCGGCCCGATGGTCGCCAATATCGGCCATTCCAACCGCAATGTGCTGGATGCCATGAAGCGGCAGATGGACCGCGCCACCTTCGCCTACCGCCTGCATTTCGAGAACGAGCCGGCCGAAGAACTGGCACGCGAGCTGGCCGGCAAGTTGCCGGAAGGCATGGACCGCATCTTCTTCGTCTCGGGCGGCTCGGAGGCGACCGAATCCTGCATCAAGCTGGCGCGGCAATGGGCCGTCGCCACCGGACAGGCCAGCCGCTGGAAGGTGATCACGCGCTTCCCGTCCTATCATGGCGGCACGCTGGGTTCGCTGTCGATCACCGGCGACGATGCGCTGGCCGAAACTTTCGAGCCGATGATGCGGGTGATGCCGACCGTGCCGGCGCCGGATGCCTGGCGCGACCGCGACAATCTTTCGATGGAACAGCGCGGCATCCGCTATGCCGACATGCTGGAGGAGAAGATCCTGGCGGAAGGTCCAGACAGCGTGGTGGCCTTCATCATGGAGACGATCGGGGGTGCTGCGACCGCAGCGCTTGTGGCTCCCGACAGCTACTATCCACGCATCCGCGAGATCTGCGACCGCTACGGCATCCTGCTCATCCATGATGAAGTGATGAGCGGCGCCGGCCGTACCGGCAAATTCCTCGGCGGCGACCACTGGAACTGCAAGCCCGACATCGTCGCGTTGTCCAAGGGGCTAGGCTCCGGCTATGCGCCGCTTGGCGCGCTGGCCGCACCGATGCGGCTGGTGCAGCCGCTGCTTGCCTCAGGCGGCTTCCAGCACGGCCACACCTATGCCGGCAACCCGCTGGCCTGCGCTGCCGGGCTGGCTGTCCTTGGCGAAATGGATCGGCTCGACCTGATCGCCAATGCGGCTGCCATGGGCGACGTGCTGATGGATGGGCTGAAGGCGCTGTCCAAGCGGTTTCCGTTCATCGCCGACGTACGCGGCAAGGGCCTGCTCACAGGCGCCCAGATGGTTGCCGATCCCGAGACCTTGAAACCGATCGACCAGACCAAGAAGGCCACGCAACGGCTGCTCGACCTCGCCTATGAGCGCGGGCTGATCATCTATGGCCGCAAGGTCAAGGGCGGCGTCGACGGCGACAATTTCATGGTCGCGCCGCCGATGATCGTCACCAGGGAGCAGCTCGGCGAGATCATTTCCATCATCGGCGATTCGCTGGAGGCATTAGCCTCCGAGCTCGACCTGCCGGTCGAAGGGTAAGAGCATGGCCTCGCGAAAAGTCATCATCACCTGCGCCGTCACCGGCTCGGTGCACACGCCGTCGATGTCGCCCTATCTGCCGGTGACACCGGACCAGATCGCTGCAGACGCGATCGCGGCGGCCGAGGCCGGTGCATCGATCCTGCATCTCCACGCCCGTGACCCCAGGGATGGCCGCCCGACCGCCGATCCGGACGTCTATATGCAGTTCCTGCCGCGCATCAAGCAGGCGACCGATGCGGTGATCAACATCACCACCGGCGGCTCGTCGCTGATGACCTTGGATCAGCGGCTGGCTGCCCCTTTGCGCGCCGAGCCAGAAATGTGCTCGCTCAACATGGGTTCGATGAATTTCGCGCTGTTTCCCATGCTCGACAAGCCACGGGAATGGCAGCACGAATGGGAGCCGCAGCTGCTCGAAGCGACGCGGCATACAATTTTCAAGAACACCTTCGCCGACATGGAAGGCGTGCTGGAAAGGCTGGGCAAGGGCTGCGGCACGCGCTTCGAATTCGAATGCTACGATGTCGGCCATCTGTATTCGCTGGCGCATTTCCGCGATCGGGGCCTGGTGTCGGGACCGCTGTTCATCCAGTTCGTGCTGGGCATATTGGGCGGCATCGGCGCCGATCCCGACAATCTCGTCCATATGAAGCGGATCGCCGACAAATTGTTCGGCGACAGCTACCAGTTCTCGGTGCTGGCCGCCGGCCGCCAGCAGATGCCGCTGATCTCGATCGCCGCGGCCATGGGCGGCAATGTTCGCGTCGGGCTGGAAGACAGTCTCTATGACGGCCGCCAGCTGGCGAAATCCAATGCCGATCAGGTGCGCCGCATCCGTGGCATCCTCGATGGGCTGTCGCTGGAGGTTGCCACACCCACCGAAGCGCGCGACATGCTGGCGCTCAAGGGCGGCGACCGAGTGGCGTTTTGAGATGTGATTGATTGAGATGGTAGTGTCCAGTCCCGCCCCCCTCTGTCCTGCCGGACATCTCCCCCTCCAGGGGGGAGATTGGCAGCTTCTATCTCGCCGTCCATCCTACAACGCAGATGATTGGCGAAAGCCGTGGCAATATCCGATCTCCCCCCTTGAGGGGGAGATGTCCGGCAGGACAGAGGGGGGTGCCTTGGCGCCATACCTGTCTTGACCAGCCCAACAGCAGACGAAATCGTCCTCCGTCCCGGCAATATCGACGACGTCGCAACTATCCACGCGGCGATCCTGAAACTCGGCACCCACATCGGCGCGCCCGAGGAGATCATCTCGACGCATGACGATCTCAGAACTTACGGCTTTGGCGAGAAACGCGCTTTCTCCACCCTGATCGCCGAAGTCGGCGGCAACTTTGCCGGGCTCTGCCTGCATTTCCCCATCTTTTCGACCTGGATGGGGCGGCCTGGTGTCTATGTGCAGGACCTCTATGTCGAGGACCGTTTTCGCGGCCGCAAGATCGGCGAGCGGCTGCTGCGGCACGTCGCGGCACAGTGCCGGAGAGAAGGCGGCGTCTATCTCCGACTATCCGTCGATACCGACAATGAGGGCGCCAAAGCGTTCTATGAAAGGCTGGGCATCGCCTGGTCGAGCTACGAACAGACGCAGAAGATCATCGGCCAGGCCTTCTTTGCCTTCGCCGACTCGGCCGAAAATGGGGAGCAGGTATGAAGGCCTTCTATGCGGAGGAACAGAAGCGCCACGATCCCAAGGCCTTCCTGTCGAGCGGTGCCGCGAAGCCCAATCCGGAACAGCCTGAACGCGTCGAGAGATTGTTAGCCGGCGCAAAATCTGCCGGCTGTGCCATCGACCGGCCGCGCAATCATGGGCTCGGTCCGGTCGCGGCAGTGCATACGCCGGAATATCTCGACTTTCTTGAGCACATCTACACGCGCTGGCAGCGCATCGACGGTGCCTCAGCTGAAGTGATCCCCAACATCCACCCGATCGCGCGCAACGGCTCCTATCCAGCCTCGGCCGTCGGTCAGGCCGGCTATCACATGGCCGACACCGCCTGCCCGATCTCGGGCGAGACATGGCAGAGCGCGCTGTGGAGTGCCTGGAGCGCGGTCGAAGCCGCTGAAGCGGTGATGGCAGGCGCGCCGGCCGCCTACGCGCTGTGCCGCCCGCCCGGCCACCATGCCTTTGCCGATGTCGCCGGCGGCTTCTGCTTCATCAACAATTCGGCGGTCGCCGCACAGACCTTGCGCAGGACGGCGTCGCGGGCGGCGATCCTCGACGTCGACCTGCATCACGGCAATGGCACGCAAGGCATCTTTTACGCGCGGCCGGATGTGCTGACCGTCTCGCTGCATGCCGATCCGGTGCGCTTCTATCCGTTCTTCTGGGGCCATGCCGACGAGCGCGGCGAAGGGCCTGGCCTCGGCTACAATTTCAACCTGCCCTTGCCGCGTAAATCCGCCGACGCGTTGTTTCTGGAAGCGCTCGAGGTGGGGTTCCAGCGCATCCGTGCCTTTTCGCCAGACGCGCTGGTCGTGGCGCTCGGCCTCGATGCGTTCGAAGGCGATCCGTTCGGCGGACTTTCGGTGACGACACCTGGCTTCTCGCGCATCGGCGAGGCCATCGCAAAGCTCGGCCTGCCGACGGTCATCGTCCAGGAGGGCGGCTATCTCTGCGACGAACTCGGCGACAATCTCACCGCGTTCCTCACCGGCTTCGGCGGAAAGACGCGGTGACCTCGTTGCGACAGTGCGTCAGGGTCGTTGCTGCCTGAGCATGGCGATCACCCGGTGCACGCTCTCCAACGTCTCGTCGATTTCGGCTGTAGTGTTGTAGTGGGCGATGCCGATACGCACGACGCCTTGCTCGGCAGGAATGCCGAGTTGGTGGACGATCTCCCAGGCGTAGTTGTGGCCGGACCATAGGAAGATGTTTTCGGCGTTCATCTGCCGCACGATCGTCTCCGGCACGATGCCGTCGACGGTGAAGGACACCGTCGGCACGCGCTCGCCAATCCGCTTCGGATCGGTGATGCCGTGGATCGTCAAGCCCTCGATATCGGACAGGCCATCGATCAGCTGTTGCGCCAGCGGGTTTTCGTAGGCGATCGAGACTTCAAATGCCTTGGCGATCTTCTGCCTTCGCGATCCACCCTCGCCCGCTGCCGCGCCAAGGTCGGCAAAGTAGTCAACCGCGGCCGTGAGACCGGCCATCAACTCGATTTGCGGAGTGCCTAGTTCGAACCGCTCCGGCAGCCCATTCGACGAGCAGCGGCATTTGTAAGGTTTCAGGCCATCGATGACGTCGCGCCGCCCCCACAAAATGCCCATGTGCGGACCGAAGAACTTGTAGGCCGAGCAGATCAGGAAATCGCAGTCGAGCTCCCTGACGTCGATCAGGCCATGCGGAGCGAACTGCACGGCGTCGACATACACCAGCGCACCGGTCTGTTTCGCGATGGCGGTCAGCGCCTTCACCCGGTTGATCGAGCCGGTCAGGTTGCTGGCATAGTTCAAGGCGACCAATCGCGTCCTGCCTGAAAGCAGGCTAGCCAGCGTTGCCTCTTCGACCTGCCAGCTCTTTTCATCGAACGGCAGCCAGCGCACGACGAGCCCGAGATCCTCGGCCAGTTGCAGCCAGGGCGAGACGTTGCCCTCATGGTCCATACGGGTGAGGATGATCTCGTCGCCGGGCTGCATGGTGCGGCCGAGCGTGCGCGACATGTGATAGGTCAGCGTCGTCATATTGGCGCCGATGATGATTTCCTCGGGGCTCGCCGCACCGAGGAAATCGGCCATCGCCTGATGCGCGACGTCGACGACAGCTTGCGCGGCAATCGTCGTTTCGAAATAGCCGCCGAGGTTGGCATTGGTGGTCAAAAGACAGCGCGACACCGCATCCGCCACTGGCTGTGGTACCTGCGTGCCGGCAGGGTTGTCGAGATAGATGCGGCGACGGCCCTTGTCGGTCAGGGAAAGAGCCGGAAACTTTTCACGCACTGTCTCAACCGGAAAATTCATTGTCGCTCGCTCACTTGGAATTATCGAGTATTCGGCCACATCCAATCCGTTCAAGGACAGGGATTGCCGACCCGCTGGTGGATCGCATCCACCGCCTTCTGCATCTCTTCGGTCCAGACGATTTCCACGGAAGACAGCGCTAGGTCGAGCTGCGAAATGGTCGTCGCGCCGACGATGTTCGAGGTGACGAAGGGCCGGCTTGAGACATAGGCATTGGCAAACAATGCCGGCTCCAGGCCAAAGGCGCGCGCCAGCTCATTGTATTCGAGCTGCACTTGCGCCGCGTTGGGCGTCTCATAGCGCTGGCCACGATTGAACAGCTGCGAGCGCGACCCTTGCGGGCGCGCGCCATGATCGTATTTGCCGGTCAGATAACCCTGCGCCAGCGGCGAATAAGGAAGCAACGACACCTGCTCGCGCTCGCAGACCTCGGCGAGGTTCACCTCGAAGGTGCGGTTGACGAGATTGTAGGCGTTCTGGATCGACGCGACGCGCGGGCCAATACCCTTTTCAGCCTCGGCAAGGAACCGCATCACGCCCCAGGAACTCTCGTTCGACAGGCCGAAATGGCGGATCTTTCCCGCCTTCACCAGTTCGTCGAACACGGCAAGCGTCTCGGCGATCGGTGTTTCGTCGGCCGGTGCGCCGACAGAATCGGCGCGCGGCGATACGGCGCCGATGCGCGTCGAATTGGCGCCCCAGGGAATGTCCCGTTCCGGCCAGTGGATCTGGTAGAGGTCGATGTAGTCGGTGCCGAGCTTGGCCAGCGACTTGTCGATGGCGTCAAAAATATCGGCGCGCACCAGTTGCGACGGCCTGTCGCCGCGAAACCAGCTGTTGGCCGTGCGGCCGACAACCTTGGAGGCCAGGATCACCTTGTCACGGTTGCGGTTGACCTTCATCCAGCTGCCGATGATCTTTTCGGTCCGCCCTTGCGTCTCCGCTTTGGGCGGGATCGGGTAGAGTTCGGCGGTGTCGATGAAATTGACGCCGCGTGAAAAGGCGAGGTCCATCTGGGCGTGGCCCTCGGCCTCGGTGTTCTGCTGGCCCCAGGTCATGGAGCCCAGGCAGATCTGGGTAACAAGAAGATCGGTCCGACCGAGACGGCGTTTGTGCATGGAATTCTGCTCCGGAGGAAAAGCGTGCGCGGCTGCGCGGGGAGTAAGCCCATCCTACGGAAAGCAGAGGCACTCTCCAAGCCTCGCCAGGCCGACTTTTGCGTGAACCAGCGGCGTTTAGCGGCGAGCGCCGGCCACCGCACGCCGCTTGGCCTCGTCGATCAGCATGTTAGCCACCTGCATGCGGATCATAGCGCGCTGGCGCAGATGCGGGGCGACACGGTCGGGATGGTTGGCAAAGGCAAAGCTGCGGCGCATGCGGCCGAAATCGGCGATTTGCTTGGGCTGATTGAGGCCAAGTTCGACCGCGATGGATTCCGGATCGATCGGCGGCAGCTTTTCCTCAGGCTTTGGCTCCTCGCCGGCAAGAGCCAGTTTGGCATGATCGAGCAAGGCGGCGAATTCGGTCGCCAGATCGGCACCGGCCTCGCGATATTCGCTGGCAAAGCTGCTGCCAGAAACCTTGATACGGCCGGAATGGAGTTCATCGGCCACCGAGAGATAGTCGAACGGGATGGATGGACGAGCGCCGGCCTCTTCAATCCCGTCTCTCCCAATCTCGCCGCCCCTGTCGGAAGCGACGAAGAGGTCGTCGAGCAACGAAGCGAAATCCCGCTTGGCGCCAGTAGCGATGTCAGCCTCCCCCTTGCCCGACCGTGCAAGCCTCAGAGCTTAGAGCCGGCTCGTTAAAAATGCATGCCACCGATCTTAACGAATTTAGCCGTCGCGCAGGCTAGCCTCTTCGGCCTCTTCAGCCTCCTCAACCCCAACACAAAAAGCCGGACTGCACTTTCATGCAGTCCGGAATTCGCCAGGAGTGGCGAGGAAAAACCGGCCATGTAGCCAGCATTCAAGGCTACGATGCGCGTCGCGCAAAAGTTTCTGTCGATTAGGGAAATGGCGAAAGAAATTCGCCAAGACATGGCAGGCATGCAAATGCTGCACTGCACAATTGTCACGATTCACCTATATTGGCGGCTGTGGAGGACCAATTAAGGGGCTTGAATCATGGGTTTCTTCACTGAAATGTTCGCCCGGCCGCGGCCGCAGGAGCATCTGAGATACCGTTCGGCGCTCGCACTGCTTCATTCGATGAGCAGTGCCGACCGCGCTGACATCGGTATCAAACCCGCCGATTTTCCGCGCATTGCCCGCGAAATGTCCATTCGCTAACTGCCGTCGGAGTCGTCAGATGTCCCGGATCAGTCCGGGACATCTCGAAGACCTCAATCCTTTACAGCGCGCCCAGGAACGTCGCCTTGCCCAACGGCACGCCATTGTGGCGAAGGATGTCGTAAGCAGTGGTGAGGTGAAAATAGAAGTTGGGCATGGCCACATGCAGCAGATACTGCATGCCGGGCATCGAGCTTTCGCGTCCACCAAGCTTCAATTCGATGATCTTGTCGTCGGAGCCGTCGAACTCGGCAGCCGAAAATGACGCCAGAAGATCCAGGGTCTTCGTGATGCGGGCCTGGACATCGGCGAAACTCGCCTCATTGTCCTCGTATTTCGGCACCTCACGGCCGGCGAGCCGCGACGGCGCGCCCTTGGCATGATCGGTGGCGATCTGCACCTGCCTGGTCAAGGCGAACATGTCTGGCGCTAGCCGCGCCGTCAAAAAAACCTGCGGGTCGATCTTGCGGTCAAGCGCATTCTGTTCGGCGGTCGCAAGCACATTGGAAAGCGCTTTCAGCCTGACCGAAAACACGGGCACGGATGCCTCATACATCGATATCGTCACGTCAAATCTCCCTGTCCGGCCGAACGCCAGCGGACGCGACGTAGCGCCTTCGCGCACGATTCTTCAAGACCGCCGGCGCTGCGTCACCACGTTGCCGCAATCGCCATAGTAGAATCTCCTATCGAGCGGAGATTCCCGATGAGACGCGCCCTTCTCGCAGCGACTGCCTTTCTCTCCCTTGCCCCGATCGGCCAGACGACATTGGCCGCCGAAGATGCACCCGAAGCGCCCTATGTCGACGACCGGTCGAGCGCCGATGCGGTCGTCCGCTCGCTCTACAGCGCCATTAGCCGGCACGAATTCGCCCGCGCCTGGGGCTATTTCGGCGATACGAAGCCGGCAAAGGATTTCGACAGTTTCGTCAAGGGTTATGACGGCACAGACAAGGTCGAGGTCGCCACCGGTGCTGTTTCGGACGAGGGTGCGGCCGGCAGCATTTTCTACAACGTCCCGGTCGCCATCCGCGCCACCGACAAGAGCGGCGGCGAGAAGGTCTTTGCCGGCTGCTATACGCTGCGCCAGGTGAATGCCCAGATCCAGGCCGCGCCGCCCTTCGATCCGATCCACATCGAAAAAGGCGCGCTTAAACCCTCCACCGCCGATTTCGAAGAGGCGTTGCCGCCAAGCTGCGGCGACGGGCCGCCGCCGCCGAAGAAGGACACGGCATTGGAACAGGCCAAGAAGGCGTTTCTGGCGACGTATGGCGACCAATGCGACAAGCAATTCCTGGCCGATGAGCCGGAGGTCTTTTCGATCAAGTACAAGGACAAGAATGCGCAGCCCGGCGATCCTGACAAGGAAACGCGGCTGTTTCATTTTTCCTGCTCGGCCGCAGCCTATAATGAAAGCTCGATCTACTACATGACCGACGAGGTCTCGGGCGTACAGCAGTTGCAGTTCGCCGAACCCAAGATGGACATCCGCTACGAAAACAATGACAGCGACGGCAAATTACTGGGCATGAGCATCATCGGTTTCCAGACGACCGGCTGGGCGGTCAATTCCGACTATGACGAGAATGCCCACACGATCACCACGTTCAACAAATGGCGCGGCATCGGCGATGCGTCCGACGCGGGGACATATCTGTTCCGGAATGGCAATTTCTCGCTGGTCCAGTTCGACGTCGATGCGTCCTATGACGGCGAGGAAAATCCGCAGACGGTTGTCGACTACAACACTCCGCCGTGAGCCCGTACGGGCTTCCCGCGGTGTCGATCAAGGTGCCTTCGACAGCATCCAGTTGAGTGTACCGCGCCAGTCGGTCATGCGGATCGGCGTGCCATGGGTGCCGGTCTCGAAACGGACGAAACGCGTCGGATAAGTGTTCGACTTGGCCAGGATCGAGCGAAAGAAGGCTTCCTGCTTTTCCACCGGGAAAACCACGTCGTGGCTGCCCTGGCCGAAGAAGACCGGTACGCGGCGCTTGAAGGCTGGGCTAGTGAAAAAGCTCTCGTCCCACAGCGAGCCGAGCAGCAGCAAGCCGTTGATACGGCCGCCGGTGTCTTTGCGGGCAGCAAGCTTCCAGCACAGGGCGCCACCCATCGAGCCGCAGGCGACGAAGATTTTCGCGCCCGGCGATTGTTCGACATAGTGATCAATCAGGGCCGCCACCTGAGCGGCACCGGTGTCACCGAAATCGGAAAAATCCGGACTGAGGTAGAGGCCGCCATTGCCGGCCATCAGATTCTTGAGCCGGTTGAAATTGCCTCCGAAGGTGAAGTCGTCGACGCCCTGCTTGCGGCTGCCACCCTGCCCGTGCAGATAAAGCACGATGATACCGGCGCCCTCGGTCTTGCCGACGGCGACATGCCTGACATCGCCGGCATCGGTCTTCAGGAGCAGATCCTGCTGCACCTTGCGAACGCTGGTGTCGGTGTATTGAGCGTTCACCCGGCGCTCGGGCACCTGGTCACGCTGGTTGATGTCGCGCATCTCGCGGTAGTCGATGACGATGTAGGCACCATTGGTGTCGGACGACAGCGTGGTCGGATAGGCGAAGAGATCGTCCTTGAAGGGTTTTAATTCGAGAGCATTGGCGTGGGTGGCTGAAGAAACCAAGAAAAGCATTGCTGTGAGGAACGCGCGGCACGCCCCCCTCTGGCCTGCCGGCCATCTCCCCCTCAAGGGGGGAGATTGGATGCGCTTTCGGTTTTCGCCAATTTCCAAGGCCGCAGGATGGACGCTTCCATCGAAACTGCCGATCTCCCCCCTTGAGGGGGAGATGGCCGGCAGGCCAGAGGGGGGTAAATGCGCAAACGCAGAGGGAAAGAAACGAAAAGACATGGCCAAGGCATGCGTTTTTCGGCTTGGGTTTGTCAATCCTGCAGCACGCCGCCGGCGCCTTCCAGCGCCTCGCGGGTATCGACATCGACAGACGCCGCCGCGCCGATCTCAACATCGATGACATCGAGCCCTTCGGTCTCGACCAGATGGCGTGCGCCGGTGTCGCCTTCCAGATGGGCGATCGCCGGAAACAGCGAGCGCGGCAACAGCACCGGGTTGCCGCGCTTGCCGTCATGCGAGGCGCGAACCACCGAATTGCCGCCGGCCTTGCGGAAAGCTTCGATCAACCTGTCGAGGTCGTCGGACGCAATACCCGGCATGTCGCCGAGAACGATCATCACGCCGGCGGAGTCTTCCGGCAGGTACGCAATGCCGGCTTTCAGCGAGGTGGACAGGCCCTCAGCAAAGTCGGGGTTGTCGGCGAAGGTCACGTCGAGGCCCGCCAGCGCGGCGCGCACCCGCTCGCGCTGGTGGCCGGTGACGACAATTGTGCCCGATGCCTTCGAGCCGAGCGCCCGCTCAGCAGTGCGGCGCACCAGAGGCTTGCCGTCGAACAGCGCCAGGAGCTTGTTCGGCCCCCCCATGCGGCTCGACCGGCCGGCCGCCAGCAGCACGATGCCGACCTTGAGCTGACTTTTGGCCGGCAGCGGTTCGCGCGGCTGCGGCCGTGTCGGAATTTCCATCAGCAGCCCGCCGACGCCCATGCCGGCAATGTCCTTGGCGGTCACATCAAGGCCAGCGATCAACCGGTCCAATACCCAATCGAAGCCGTTCTCCTTGGGGCTGCGGGCGCAACCGGGTGCACCAATGACGCGCTTGCCGTCGAGCGTGCCCAGCACCAGCAGGTTGCCGGGGTCGACAGGCATGCCGGCGCGGATAACGGTACCGCCCGCCCTCTCGATCGCCGCCGGAACGACATCGGCGAAATCGCTCATCGCCGAGGCGCCGAAGATCACCACCATGTCGTTGTCGCGCGCCAGGGAGGCCGCGGCTTCCGCCACCGGTGCGATCTCATGCGGCGTGCGGCGCTCCGCCGTCAGCCTGCCGCCGGTGCGGCCGAGCCGGGCTTCGGTGACGCGCAGCGTCTTGTCGAGTACGGAAGGCTTGATGCCGGGCAGAACCGTCTGGATGACGCCGACACGGACCGGCTGGTAGGCATTGACGGCAAAGATCTCACCACCGGCGCAGATTTTTGTCGCGGCGTCGACCAGTGCCGAACTGACCGCGAAGGGGATGATCTTCACGGTCGCGACCATTTGGCCTTTCTCGACCGGCGCATGCTGCGCCAGCGTGGCGATGGTGATGGCCGGATCGATGGCATTGATAGCGTCGATGACAGCATTATCGACAGTGAAGATGCCCGACGCTTGGGCATGGAGATTGACCCGCCCGGTCGCGGCCGACCTGGCCTCGATGCCGCGAAAGGCCATGCTGTCAGCGATCGCCTGCGCGGCGGCATCCTCGCCGAGGTCGTCGGCGGCCAGCACCGCCGCAACGACTTCAGAAATGCCGGCGGCCCGCAGCAGCGCGACATCTTCGGCGCTCAACCTGTGCGCCTTGCGAAAGCGGCGTTCACCAGCCGTGGTGGCATGCGCCAGCACCGCGCCTTCGGCCGTATCGATCGGGATCGGCCCGAACTTCACGCTGCCGCGCCTTTAACTTCCACACCGCGCGAGCGAAAGGCATGGATCGCTTGCGCAAGGACCGCAACGGCGATCTCGGCCGGGCTGGCTGCACCAATATCAAGCCCGATCGGCGCATGAATACGCGCAATCTGGTCGGCGCTCGCGCCCAGCGCCAGCAGGCGTTCGACCCGCTTGGCATGCGTCTTCCGGCTGCCAAGGGCGCCAACATAGAAACAGTTGGCGTCGAGCGCGATCTTCAGGGCGAAATCGTCGATCTTCGGATCATGGGTAACGGCGGCCAGCGCTGTATAGCTGTCGAGTGGCTGACGCTTCAGCACGTCCTCGGGCCATTCGGCATGGAGCGCGACGTCTGGAAATCGGTCCGGCGTGGCGAAAGCGGTGCGGGGGTCGATGATCTCTACGGGGTAACCGGCGATTTTCGCCATCGGCGCCAGCGCCTGGCTGATATGGACAGCGCCAATCACGACCAGACGCGGCTGCGGCAGATGCGCATTGAGAAAGAAGGTCCGCCCCTCGGCCTCGACCGAACCGGAATTGCCAGTGCGAAACGCCCTGGCGATCGCGGCGCCGAGATCGCCAGCGACCTGATCGCCCTCACGCACGATGCGGTTGCGACCGTCACCGAGATCAGTGACCAGGATCGCCGCGCGGCGAGCGCGGCGTTCGGCGTTGAGCGTTTTCAGCGCATAGGGATCCATCCGAGATCAGCCGAGCCTTTCGACATACACCTTGATGCGGCCGCCACAGGACAGGCCGACCTGCCAGGCGGTTTCGTCGGCAACACCGAACTCAAGCATTTTTGCCTTGCCGCTGTCGATGACGTCGATCGCCTCGGTGACAACAGCGCCTTCGACGCAGCCGCCCGAGACGGAGCCGTGGAAATTGCCGTCGGCGTCGATGACCAGATGGCTGCCTGCGGGTCGGGGCGCGGAACCCCAGGTCTCGACCACTGTCGCGATGGCCACGTCCTTGCCGTCCTTCATCCAGCCCTCTGCGATGATCAAGGGGTCGCGGGCCTCATCCAGATAAATGCTGTTTTCCATGACCGTTTTTCCAGAAGTCTGTTTTTCTCGAGGATCTGTTTTTCGGATGAGAAAGATATGGTTATGCGGCGTGCCTCGCGCCAGCCTCCAGCCATCGGCGCGGATCGACCGACTGTGCCGATTTCTTGTCCAGCGACGCGCAGAGATCGGCGAGCGCATCGAGATTGTGCACCGAGCGGAATTCGTCGACATGCGGCAGCATCGCCATGACGCCACGGGCGCGCGCCTGAAAACCGTCGAAACGCAGCAATGGGTTCAGCCAGATCAGCCGCCGGCAGGATTTGTGCAGACGCTCCATTTCCTCCGACAGGCCGGCGACATCGTCGCGCTCCAGCCCGTCGGTGATCAGAAGCACCACCGCGCCCTGCCCCAGCACGCGGCGCGACCATATCAGGTTGAACTCGGCCAGCGTATCGCCGATGCGGGTGCCGCCTGACCAGTCCTTGACCGCCGCCGAGCAGTCGGCAAGGGCGGCATCGGGGTCGCGATGGCGCATCTGCCGGGTCAGGTTGGTGAGCCGGGTGCCGAAAACAAAAGTGTGCACGCGCCGGCGTTTTTCGGTCAGCGCATGCAGGAAATGCAGGAAGATGCGTGTGTACTGGCTCATCGAGCCGGAAATGTCGGCCAGCACCACCAGCGGCGGATGGACTTCGCGGGCTGAACGGAATTTCGGCAGGATCAATTCGCCGCCTGTGCGCGCTGCCGAACGCATCATGGCGCGCGGATCGATGCGGCGGCCATGCGCATCAGCCTTGAAGCGCCGCGTCCGCACCATGTCGAAAGGCAGCCGCAACTGCGCGATCGCCTTCTTTGCGTCGGCCATCTCGGTCGCGTTCATCTGGGCAAAGTCCTTGCCGCGCAGCACCTCGTTGCCGGAAAAGGTGAAGCGGGCGTCGACCTCGATCTCAGGGATTTCCTGAGCCGGCTGGTTCTTCTGGTGGCCTTCGAACATCGCCTGGCTGACACGGTTTTCGGCTGTGCGGGGCTTCTGCTTTTCCCTGTTGTCGGGCGCCACGGGCGAAAACATCGCCAGCATCTTTTCGATCAGCTCGCGCGACTTCCAGAACAGCCGGAAGGTTTCGTCGAAAGTGGCGTGATCCTCATGTCTGGACACCAGCACGGCGTGCAGCGTCCAGTAGAAATCGTCGCGCGAACCGATGCCGGCGACGAGCACCGCTTCGATGGCATCCTTGACCGAGGCGGGCCCGACCCGCATGCCGGCCTTGCGCAGAGTGCGGGCGAAATAAACGATATTGTCGGCGATCCGCCCGTCGGCCTTCGCTTGTTTCGGTTCCTGGATCGGCATCGCCTACTCCGCCGCCGAAAGCTCGGCCTTCACCTCGTTGAGGATGCGCCGGCCTTCGCCCTGTTCGATGCGGGCAATGTCGTCCTGGTATTTCAACAGCACGCCGATCGTGTCGGAGACGGTTTCAGGATCGAGCGCCACCTTGTCGAGCTCGGTCAGCGCGCCGGCCCAGTCAATGGTTTCGGCAACGCCCGGCACCTTGAACAGCTCGATCTGGCGCAGCTTCTGGATGAAGGAGACCACTTCGGCCGAAAGCCGCTGGTTGGCTTGCGGCACCTTGCGGCGCACGATCTCCAGTTCGCGCTCAGCATTGGGATAGTCGACCCAGTGATAGAGGCAGCGCCGCTTCAGCGCATCGTGGATCTCGCGGGTGCGGTTGGTGGTGATGATGACGATCGGCGGCTCGTCCGCCTTGATGGTGCCGAGTTCAGGCACCGTCACCTGGAAGTCCGACAGGATTTCGAGCAGGAAGGCTTCGAACGCCTCGTCGGTGCGATCGAGCTCGTCGATCAGGAAGACCGGAGCAGCCCCGGCCTTGCCGGTCAGCGCATCGAGCACCGGGCGGCGGATCAGATATTTTTCGGAGAAGACGTTGCGCTCCATCGCGGAGCGCTCGACCTTGCCGACCGCCTCCTCCATGCGGATCTCGATCATCTGCGCGGCGTAGTTCCACTCATAGACGGCGGACGAGACGTCGAGGCCTTCATAGCACTGCAGGCGGATCAGCCGACGGCCGAGCGCCTGCGCCAATACCTTGGCGATTTCGGTCTTGCCGACGCCGGCCTCGCCCTCGAGGAACAGCGGCCGCTTCATGCGCAGCGACAGGAACAGCACGGTCGCCAGCGACCGGTCCGCTACATAGTCCGCGCCGGTCAGGAGATCGAGCGTCTCGTCGATCGTCCGCGGCGCGGCGCGCGGTTTCAGCTCGGTCATTCTTTCTCCGTGAACGCCGCCGCTCCGCTTTCCAGAACGTGGTAGCCGCGGGCGTGGTAGATCAGCGGCCGCAAATTATCGCCCATCCGAAGGCCTGTCACCTTGCCAAAAAGCACACGATGCGTGGCCAGGTCCTTGGTGTCGATCAATTCGCAGTCGAACACGGCGAGCGCGCCCTTCAGAGTTGGCGCGCCGGTGGAGATCTCGTCCCATTCGCCAAGCGCGAAGCGCTCCTCGACCGGCAGGCCGGTGATGCCGGAAAACCCGATCGACAGCGGCTCCTGGTGCGAGGCCAGCGTGTTCAAGGCAAATTTGCCGTTTTTTACGAACGGCTCATTCTTGGGATTTTCACGGTTGAGACAGACCAGAATGGTCGGCGGTGTATCCGACACGGAACAGGCCGCAATCACCGTCGCACCGCGCTTGCCGGCCGGCCCATCGGTGGTGACAACATGGACGTGGCCGGCAAAATGGCTCATGGCGTCGCGGTAGGCCTGCGGCCCAATTTCGTTCTTCTTCAGCACCGTATATTTTCCATGGTCAGGATCCTACCGACATATATGGCCATACATAGCCTGCCACAAGCGAAGTGCTTGAGCCATATCCCGAAATTCGCGTGTTGCACCAAGGTCGGGCAGGCTTTAGGTCTTGGCGATAAATAGGTGCCAGCAGCATAAGACCGGCACAGAGGACCTCATCGCTCGAATGCGACCCAGGACAAGAACGATAGCGGCGCTGTTCTGGCTGTTTCTGGCCAGTGATGCGAATGCCCAGACGCTGGTGGTCGGCGTCTCAGCGTCTCTCTCTGGACCATCGGCCATTCTCGGCAAACAGATCGAGGCCGGCACCGGTCAGGCGGCCCTAGCAAACGGCATAGAACTCAAGATCGTGGATGACGCCTGCACTGCGGACGGAGGCGCTGCGGCGGCCAGGGAATTCGTCGCAGCCAAGGTCAATGTCGTGGTCGGATTCCTTTGCACCGAGGCGATCGAGGCGGCGATGCCGATCCTGAAGGATGCCAACATTCCAGTCATTACCGTTGGCGTGCGAACCGAAAGCCTGACCGACCGCCGCGTCAAGACCGGCTGGCCGGTCTATCGTCTCGGGCCACGCGGCGACGATGAGCGTAACGCCGTCGCCTCCACCCTCACCCATCTGTGGCAAAGCGAGCTGTTCGCCGTCATCGACGACGGCACCATCTATGGCCGCGAAATCGCCGAGACGTTGCGGGCGGCCGCCGAGCAGGCAGCGCTGAAACCGGTATTCGTCGACACGTTCCGGCCGCAGCTCGACAATCAGATCGGCATGATCGGCCGGCTGAAGAAGGCCGGCGCCACGCATGTGTTTGCCGGCGGCGACGGCGACGACATAGCCATCATGGGCCGGGATGCAGCACAGCTCCAGGCCGGCATCGTCTTTGCCGGCGGGGAGAACCTCCGCACACCGACCGGAGACGTGCCCTATGCCGTGGGAACATTGATGATCGCACCGCCGGAATGGGCCGATGTCGCCGACCCCAAACTATTGTCGGCCTTTGCCACGCAGAAGGTCGTGCCCGACGGTTATACGCTGCCCGCCTACGCGGCTATCGAGATCGCCAAAACGGCGTCAACCTTGTCCGAGGGCTCGGGCAAGCCACTGACCGAGGCCCTGACCGGACAGGATTTCACCACTGCGATCGGGCCGATCCGCTTTGATGCAAAAGGCGACCTCAGCCAGAGCCCCTACCGCGTCTTCCGATTCGACGGCACGCGCTTTGCGCCTTTGGAAAGCAACTGATGTTTCGCACCGGCCCGCGCAACCTGATCACCGACGTTGCCGGACTGCGCGTCGGCAACGCGTCCGATGCCAAGCTGAAGTCCGGCGTGACGACCGTGCTCTGCGACGGACCGACGGTGGCCGGCGTTCAGATCCTGGGCGGCGCGCCGGGCACCCGTGAGACCGACCTGCTCGAACCGCACAATTCGGTCGATGTGGTGCACGCCGTGGTGCTTTCGGGCGGTTCGGCTTTCGGCCTCGACGCTGCATCCGGCGTGCAGGCGGCGCTGCGCGAACGCGGCATCGGCCTGGAGGTCGGAGGCTTTCGCGTGCCGATCGTGCCGTCGGCGATCCTGTTCGACCTGCGCAATGGCGGCGACAAGGATTGGGGCCGTTATCCGCCCTACCGCGAGCTTGGCTATGAAGCAGCGCAAAAGGCCGCTGCCGATTTCGAACTCGGCACCATCGGCGCCGGCACCGGTACGTTGACCTCGGGGCTGAAGGGCGGCCTCGGCTCGGCCTCGACGCTGCTGGACAATGGCGTCACCATCGGCGCACTGGCCGCCGTCAATCCGACCGGCTCAGCAACCATCAGCCGAACTCGCCATTTCTGGGCGGCACCGTTCGAAATCGGCGACGAATTCGGAGGACTTGGTTATCCCTCGCCGATGCCGGACGACGCGAAAACGATCCTGCTGAAATACCGCGACAAGCATATGGGCAGACAGGCCGGCGGCAACACCACGATCGCCGTCATCGCCACCGACGCGGTTCTCACCAAGGCCGCTGCAAAGCGCCTGGCAATCTCAGCGCATGACGGCTTCGTGCGCGCCATCTGGCCGACACACACGCCGGCCGATGGCGACCTGGTATTCGCGCTGGCAACCGGCACGAGCGGCATCGAACTCACCGCCGACGCGGCAATCGACCTCTATGCCGCGGCCGGCGCCACGATGGCGCGCGCCATCAGCCGCGGCGTGTTTGCCGCGACGCCGGCCGAAAACGATCTGTTTCCGGTCTGGTCATCGCGCCTGGGATAAACAGAGGCCCTCGATCATACTCGATCGGATTTTTCTTCCTCGAAGGTCACCGCGACATCGGAATTCGCGGACAGCCACACCTTGTTGCCGTCGACCTCGGCAATCAGGCTCACGGGAACATAATGGTGATGGCCCTTGTGAGCGCCCTGACCGCTATCGGCCTTGGTCAGCTTGATGCGCTGGCCGTCGACCTTGTCGACGGTGCCGACATGCACGCCATCGGCGCCGACGACTTCCATATGCTCGCGAATTTTGCTGGTGTCGGTCATGGTGGTTCTCCATTGGGACTGCCGACATTAACAAATGAGGGGCCGATTGGATGCATCGGCTTTCGCACCGCACGACGTTTTGATTCTGTCGTGCTAGTGGATTGAAACGATCACGGGGGGTGAAGACCGATGCGAATGCTATTTCTGTTTGCAGTTGCCCTGCTTGCACAGTTTGCGACCTCGATCGCCGCACGTGCCGGCGATGTCGCTGAACTTGAAATCCTCGGCTTCGCCAAGGACGGCAGTGTCTTCGCTTTCGAGGAATATGGCGTGCAGGATGGATCGGGCTTTCCCTATGCCAACCGCTACTACATCGACACCAGCACCGACAGCTTTCTCAAGGGCACGCCGATCCGGGTGCGGCTTGAGGACGAGAATGCCAAGCTGGACGCGGCGCGCCTTCAGGCCCGGCAAAAAGGTGAAGCCATCGTCAGTCAGGCCGAGCTGAGCGCCAACCGCGGCATCACCGCGGGTTTCAACCCGGTGACCGAACTTTCAGCCGATCCGCACCGGATGGCGGTCAACCCGCGCCCGATCTTCTCTCCGGTCGATCAGCCGCTCGAATTCCGGCTGGACGAGCTGGGCATGAACAACACCGAAGGCTGCGAGAGCCAGGGCGAGATCAACGGTTTTCGCTTGCTGCGTATCGAGGCCCAGGATGGCGGCACCACCAAGCTGCTGCACGAGGACAAGGCGATACCGAAAAGCCGGGGTTGCCCGAACGGCTATAGCATCGGCGCCGTGCAGACCTTTTCAATGGACAGTCTCAGCGCCTACGCGGTGCTGATCGCGGTGCGCCAATACGGCTTCGAGGGGCCGGACTTTCGCTGGATCGCGGTGACCGGCCGCCTGTGACACCTTTTGTTGTTCAACCCGCCAGGCGCGATCGTGCGCTGAACCGCCTTTGCCGCGCGGTACCGACGCCGCGCATAGCGTTTTTCGGCGCCTTGTTGTGGGCGGTGACGATGGGGGCCAGCGCGCTGGTCAACCTGTTCTTGAACAACTGGGAGACCCCGGCGAAAATCCGCATTGTCACCCTGCTGTTCGCGGTGGGAGCTGCGCTGGCCTTTCCGATTGGCCTGTTTGCCGCGAAGCTGGTCTCGCAGGGCAGGCGCTGGGAGGTCGCCTTCGCAGCAGCCTTTGTGTGCCTTGCCGCAGCAACGGTCGGCCTGACCTCTGGGCTGTTTGCGCTGCAGTACCGCTCCTACTATGCAGAGTGGCATGCACCTGCCTTTACCCACACCTGGGCCCTCCAGTTCGTCTTCACGACCTTGATTGCGCTCTACCAGTTCGTGGTGCTGGGCATCCGGCTTTATTTTCCGCTTGGTTTCGTGGCCTTGTTTGCCGCGAGCGTCTGGTTTGCGCGCCAGCAGCGTTGAGCATTTTGCTCGCCTCTGTTAGGACGCGGGCAAACCTCTCGATACGTCAGGACTGACCGATGATCCCTCGCTACTCCCGACCGGAAATGGTCGCCATCTGGTCGCCCGAAACCCGGTTTCGCATCTGGTTCGAAATCGAAGCCTATGCGTGCGATGCGCTGGCCGAACTCGGCGTCATCCCCAGGGAAGCGGCCAAAACCATCTGGGAAAAGGGCAGTGCGGCAAAATTCGATGTCGAGGCGATCGACGAGATCGAGCGCGTCACCAAGCACGACGTCATCGCCTTCCTGACCCATCTCGCCGAATTCGTTGGGCCGGACGCCCGTTTCATCCACCAGGGAATGACGTCGTCGGACGTGCTCGACACCTGCTTTGCCGTGCAGCTTACCCGCGCCAGCGACATCCTGCTCGCCGACATCGACGGCCTGCTTGCAGCGCTCAAGCGCCGTGCTTTCGAGCACAAGGACACCGTCACCATCGGCCGTAGCCACGGCATCCATGCCGAGCCGACGACCTTCGGCGTCAAGCTGGCGCAAGCCTATGCTGAGTTCTCGCGCTGCCGCGAGCGCCTGGTGCATGCGCGCGAAGACATTGCCACCTGCGCGATTTCTGGCGCGGTCGGCACCTTCGCCAACATCGACCCCTATGTCGAGGAACATGTGGCGGCAAAGCTCGGCCTGAAGCCCGAGCCGGTGTCGACTCAAGTGATCCCCCGCGACCGCCATGCCATGTTCTTCGCCACGCTGGGCGTCATCGCCTCGTCGATCGAGCGGCTGTCGATCGAGATCCGGCATCTGCAGCGCACCGAAGTGCTGGAAGCGGAAGAGTATTTTTCGCCGGGCCAGAAAGGCTCCTCGGCAATGCCGCACAAGCGCAACCCGGTGCTGACCGAAAACCTCACCGGCCTTGCCCGCATGGTGCGGTCGATGGCGCTGCCGGCGATGGAGAATGTGGCGCTCTGGCACGAGCGCGACATTTCGCACTCGTCGGTCGAGCGCATGATCGGGCCGGACGCCACGGTGACGCTCGATTTCGCGCTGTCACGGCTGACCACCGTCATCGACAAGCTGCTTGTCTATCCCGACAACATGCTGAAGAACATGAACAAGTTCCGCGGCCTCGTGCATTCGCAGCGCGTCATGCTGGCGCTGACGCAGGCCGGCCTGTCGCGTGAAGACTCCTACCGACTGGTGCAGCGCAACGCCATGAAGGTGTGGGAGCAAGGCGCTGATTTCCTTGAAGAACTGCTCGCCGACAAGGAAGTGACCGCAGCGCTGCCGGAAGCAGAAATCCGCGAGAAATTCGACCTGGGCTATCACACCAAGCATGTCGACACGATCTTCAAACGGGTGTTTGGATAGAATATTCAATGCGACTGGCTGTTATTTCAGACGTCCATGGGAATCTGCGCGCGTTGGAGGCAGCTCATGCGCGCATCAGGGAAAGTTCTCCGGATATCATTGTCAATTTAGGCGACTGTGTCTCCGGCCCGTTATGGCCCGAGGAAACCGCGCAATATCTGGTCGCCGAGAACTGGCCAACCGTGCGCGGGAATCACGACCGCGTGCTTGTCGAGCCCCCTGTTTCCGGGTTGGAAGATGTTGACGCGTTTACCCGTCAATGCCTCTCACCGGCGTCCCTGGCATGGCTTTCGGCATTGCCGATCACCTTGCCACTCGCTCCTGAAATCCTGCTCTGCCACGGCAGCCCCAGCGACGACGAGGCGTTCCTGCTTGAAGAAGACGGCGTCGACCACTTTTATCCGTCCGGAGAAAATCAGATCAGGAGCAAGCTCGGAAATACCGATGCCAGCCTAATCTTGTGCGGCCATACCCACACGCCACGCCTCGTGCATCTGTCCGACAGTCGGCTGATACTCAATCCCGGCAGCGTGGGCGTCCAGGCCTTCCCCGGCCTCACCGTGACCGGCAGCCCGCATGCGCGCTTCGCAATCGCCACGCGCAACAACGGCGAATGGTCTTTCAGCCAGCACGTGATTGGTTATGACTGGGCGCAGTCCGCCGTGCGTACGGCGGCAACTGGGTTCACCAGTTGGTCGCACGGATTGCTGACGGGTCACGCTGCCGGATCCAGCTATGAACCACCTAGCGGCATCTGAACCGGCGACAAGCCTCCGATCCTATCGGCCAGCCTTGCCGGGAACAGTCCTGATGACCGTGCCCCAGGGATCTTCGCGGGTTACCGGGCTGGTCACATTGTCCGAGCGCATTTCAACCCAGGCCAGGCCCGACCGCGTGGAATCGCGGCGGCCGGCGCCCGAACTCTGCCAGGCGTTGGCGCCGATGTGGTGGTGATAGCCGCCGGACGACAGGAACACCGCCTGGCCGCCATATTTCGCCACCGTGTCGAAGCCGAATTCCTGGTTCCACCAGGCTTCGGCGTCTTCCGGCCTGCCGACACGCAGGTGAACATGGCCGACAATGCTGTTTTCCGGCGCTCCCTGCCAGCCGGCGTCGCCCGCCGGCACTTCGGCAACGACAGACGGAATGTTCAGCCGTTCGGTCGCCATCGCGATCTTGTCGCCATTCCACTTCCAATCCTGCGAGCGGCGGTCGGCATAGATCTCGATGCCGTTGCCCTCGGGATCGGTCAGATACAGCGCTTCGCTGACCAGATGGTCGGAGGCACCCTCGATAGCGATCTTGTCGGCGATGGCATGGTTGATCCAGCGACCGAGATCGGCGCGGCTGGGCAGCAGGAAGGCGGTGTGGAACAGCCCGGCGCTGCGCGGATCATCCGGCTTTGCCGAAGGATCGGCCTCGATGACCAGCAAGGGACGGTTGGCGGCGCCCAGCGTAATCGCACCGTCGGCACGGCTCAATTCCTGCAGACCGACGACGCTGCGGTAATATGCGGCAAGACTTTCGGCATCGCGCGCTTTCAACCCAACGCGGGCAACGCTGACCGGCGTGGTGGCGGCAAAGGGCAGTTCACTCATCAAATGCTCCGTTCGACCGGCCTGTGATGAAGCTCCCAAGGTGAGAAGCCCCGCGCCGCCAATCATCATACGTCGTGTCAGTTCCAAAGTCAGGGTTCCCGCACACGGCTGTTTCTTTTCGTGACCACAGATCGTCCATCGGCATCGTTCACACAAGACGCGAAGAAGCGAACATCGTGTTCACTATCAAGAACGCCGTTCATGGCCATTGCATGAAGCGACGCCCCTCGCTATCTCAGCGCCATGAAGGTCAAGGAAGCAGATATTCTCATCGTGCCGGGCTACACCAACTCCGGCCCCGACCATTGGCAGAGTCGCTGGCAGTCGAAGCTGTCGACGGCGCGCAGGGTCGAGCAGGCGGAGTGGTCGAAGCCGGTGCGCGAGGACTGGACGGACAATGTTGCCAAGGCGGTCAACGAAGCGGAGCGTCCGGTCGTCATCGTCGCGCACTCGCTCGGCGTGGCCACGGCGGTGCAAGCCATCCCACAGTTCCGCAAGCCGGTTGCCGGAGCCTTCTTCGTGGCGCCGCCCGATGTCGCCAATCCGGAGATCAGGCCGAGGCATCTGATGACCTTCGGCCCCTACCCGCGCGAGCCGCTGCCTTTTCCGTCCATCGTGATCGCCAGCCGCAACGATCCGTTCTGCGCTTTCGATGTCGCCGAGGACATTGCCGGAGCGTGGGGTTCGCTGTTCGTCGATGCCGGCGAAACCGGTCACCTCAACGCGGATTCGGGCTTTGGTCCGTGGCCCGAAGGCTCGATGACCTTCGCCAAATTCCTGACGGACCTGAAGGCCTGAGCTCCCTCAGGACCCGATCGAATCCCTGACGCTGTTGATCAGGGTTTTTGCACCAAGCCCGATCAGCGCGTGTTCCGAGCCCATGGCCAGCAGGCGGTAGCCCATCGCCACGACACGACCGGCAATTGCCGGGTCGACAACATAGATCGCCGCATGTTTGCCGGCCTTGCGTGTGCGCACGGCGACCGACGCCACCGTCTCCATCATGCTTTCCAGCGTCGAATTGACCGTGGCGCCATTGCTCCAGGCGATCGAGAAATCCGACGGGCCAAGGAAGATGCCGTCGATGCCGGGCGTGTCGAGAATGCCGTCGAGGGCATCGAGGGCGGCGCGCGTCTCGACCATGGCGAAGGCCATGGTGCGCTGGTTGGTGTCGCGCAGCCATTCGGCCTGGTCGCCCTTGCCGTGGCGTGGAAAAGCGTAGGTCGGGCCCCAGGAACGCTCACCGAGCGGCGGGTATTTCATGGCGGCGGCGAACAGTTTTGCGTCAGCCACCGAATTCACCATCGGCGCAATGACCGCCTCGGCGCCAAAATCGAGCGCGCGGCTTGCCATGTCGAAACGGCCGACGGGAATGCGCACCAGCGCCGGCTTGCCGGCAGCGAGCACCGGCACCAGACCGCGCAGCACGCTGTCCTCGTGATGGCCGCCATGCTGCATGTCGAGCGTGACGGCATCAAAGCCCTGCTTGGCGACGATTTCGACGGTCAAGGCATCCGGTACGCCGGACCATGCGGTGAACAGCGTTTCATCGGCCGCGAGGCGGGACTTCAGGGACATGACACTTTCCTTGTTAACGATCGCAGTTCAGCCGGAAACCGCGGCAAAGGCAAAGAAAAACCGCCCGGATAGGCCGGGCGGTCGATTGGTCCAATCATTCTTTCGTCTGTCGCAGCTTCTTTATCGCAAAACCGTGGGACACTTTTGCGGAACCTGCTTCGGTCGGATCAGGTGTTCTTGATCTGCTCGATCGCCTGCGCCATCAGCTCGTCCATGGTACGGCGGATCTGATGGTCCGACTGGTCGATGCCGGCCGCATCGAAATCCTTGCGGATCTTGCGGAACACGTCGTGATCGCCGGCTTCCTCGATGTCGGAAACAACCACTTCCCTGGCATAGGCGTCAGCGTCGGTGCCGGACTTTCCGAGCTTTTCGGCGGCCCACAGGCCGAGCGCCTTGTTGCGGCGCGCCGAGGCCTTGAACCGAAGTTCCTCGTCGAAAGCAAACTTGCGCTCGAAGCCCTCTTCGCGGTCTTTCATGCTGTTCATGGCGTCCCTCCGGGTCAAATTCGATTCGTCGGCAGTGAATATGTGTGTTGCAGATGCACAAACCAAAAGGTCGCGGGCCGGTCAATACGCTTCGTTGCATGCTGCGCTGCGGCATTTCAGTCCCGAAAGCGGTTGATTGGAAGGATTTGCCGATTGAGCAAACGATGTGATTGGGATAGACCCGGCATTGAACCCTACCGTAGCCGCACTATTTCAGGCAGACGGACAGGAAATGGTCTGATACCGCCTGTCCGGAACCCCAGAGAAAAAATCAGATGAAAAATCGCCGCCGCATTTATGAAGGCAAGGCCAAGATCCTCTATGAGGGACCCGAGCCGGGTACGCTCATCCAGTTCTTCAAGGACGACGCAACCGCGTTCAACAAGAAGAAGCATGAAGTCGTCGACGGCAAGGGTGTGCTCAACAACCGTATTTCCGAGCACATATTCAACCATCTCAACCGCATGGGCATCCCGACCCATTTCATCCGCCGGCTCAACATGCGCGAGCAGCTGATCAAGGAAGTCGAGATCATTCCGCTCGAAATCGTCGTGCGCAATGTCGCCGCCGGTTCGCTGTCCAAGCGCCTCGGCATCGATGAAGGCACCGTTTTGCCGCGTTCGATCATCGAATTCTACTACAAGGCAGACGCGCTCGACGATCCGATGGTGTCGGAAGAGCACATCACCGCGTTCGGCTGGGCGAGCCCGCAGGAGATCGACGACGTCATGGCGCTGGCCATCCGCGTCAACGACTTCCTCTCCGGCCTGTTCATGGGCGTCGGCATCCAGCTCGTCGACTTCAAGATCGAATGCGGCCGCCTGTTCGAGGGCGACATGATGCGTATCGTCGTCGCCGACGAGATTTCGCCGGATTCCTGCCGCCTGTGGGACGTGGCGACGCATGACAAGCTCGACAAGGACCGTTTCCGCCGCGACATGGGCGGCCTCGTCGAAGCCTATCAGGAAGTTGCCCGCCGCCTCGGCATCATGAACGAGAACGAGCCGCCGCGCCCCACCGGCCCGGTGCTTGTCGCCTCGACCGACGGCCTCAAAGGCAAGCCGCACTGAATAGCGGCTTGCAACCCGATAGTCAGAACAGGAGCATGTCCAGCGTGATCAAGGCCCGCATTACCGTCACACTCAAGAACGGCGTGCTCGACCCGCAAGGCAAGGCGATCGAACACGCGCTGTCGGGCCTGGGCTTTGGCGGCGTGGGCGCGGTGCGGCAGGGCAAGGTGTTCGACGTCGAGCTGGCGGAAAGCGACAAGGCCAAGGCGGAGGCGGACCTCAAGGCGATGTGCGACAAGCTGCTGGCGAACACGGTAATTGAGAATTATAGTGTGACGCTTACCTGAGGTTGTGTCGGAGGCACTATGTCGGAAGCCACGAATGACTTGATGTTCGAGCTTCTGAAGCGCGTGCATCATGAAATTGGTGAACTTCGTCAGGATGTGTCCGAGGTGAAGCGTGAGTTGAACGTGCTTCGAGGCCATATGGTCGCAATACAAAGCGATATTCATAACATCTATGGCATTCTCGCCCGTCACGACGACCGCCTCGAACGCATAGAACGTCGTCTCGACCTGCGAGAACTTGCCGAAGCACAGAGGCCTTACGAACCGAAATGAAATCAGCTGTCGTCCTTCTGCCCGGCCTCAACCGCGACCGCGACATGATCGCGGCGCTGACCAAGATTTCGGGAAAGCCACCGGTCACTGTCTGGCAGACCGACACCGAAATCCCCGATGTCGACCTGATCGCCATTCCAGGCGGTTTTTCCTTTGGCGATTATCTGCGCTGCGGCGCTATCGCCGCGCGCATGCCGGTCATGCGGGCGGTGGCCGAAAAGGCAGCCGCGGGCGTGACGGTCATCGGCGTCTGCAACGGTTTCCAGATCCTGGTCGAGGCCGGCCTGCTGCCGGGCGCCTTGATGCGCAACACCTCGCTGAAATTCGTCTGCCGTCAGGTGAAGCTTGAGATCACCAACGCCAACACCATGTTCACCCGCCGCTATCAGCCAGGCCAGATCATCCGCACGCCGGTTGCGCATCATGACGGCAACTATTTCGCCGACGCCGACACGCTTGCCCGTCTCGAAGGCGAAGGCCAGGTGGTGTTCCGCTATGCGGACGGCACCAATCCCAACGGCTCGATCAACGACATTGCCGGCATCATCAACGACCGCGGCAATGTGCTTGGCCTGATGCCGCACCCGGAAAACCTGATCGAAGCAGCCCATGGCGGTACTGACGGCCGTGGACTGTTCGAAAGTGCGCTTGGCATTGCCGCCTGAAATCGAGGCGGGCGTCTTGAAAACAGCCGGACATTCCTGTCTCTTTGGGGCAAGTCCGCTTTATGGGGGAGAAAAACGGTCATGAAACTCTATTCGCGACCGTTGTCGCCCTACTCGTCGATCGTGCGGGCGCTGGCCTACATCAAGGACGTGCCGCTCAAGATCATCGCGCCGCCGCCCGGCTTTCCCATCCCGGAAGAATTTCGCGCCATCTCACCGATGAACCGGATTCCGGTGCTGATCACCGGCTCGGGCGAAACGATCGTCGAATCGGTGGTCATCGCCGAGTATCTCGAAGAACGGTTTCCGGAACCGGCACTGCTGCCGCCCGATTCCAAGGACCGCGCGCTGGTGCGCATGTTCGCCCGCATCACCGATCTCGATGTGCTGACCCCGATGATGAAGCTTTTCGAGCTTCATTCCATGCCGAAGCGAAACAGTGCCGAGATCGACGCCCAATTCATCCGCCTGCACCGCGGGCTGGCAGCGATCGAAGCCCGAATGGCGCAAGGGCCCTTCGCGCTTGGTGACGATATCAGTTTCGCCGACGCCTGGCTGACGCCGACGCGGTTCATCTTCAACAATTTCCGCGCCATGACAGGACGCCACGACCTGCTCGACGCCTATCCCAAATTCGACGCCTATGAGCAGATCGCCTCGCAGCATCCGGCATTGTCGCGGGTGTGGGGCGAGATGACCGACGGCCTGAAGATATTTCTGTCCGAGCTTGAGATGGGTGCCGCTTGACCAGGGGCCAGACGATCGCGCTGGTTGCCGCGGCGGCTTTCGCTCTCACATCCTGCCAATCGACCCCGAAGAGCACGCCTGTGCCCTCGGGCAAGAGTGCAGCGCTGCTGGCCATGGAACAGGTGGCGATATCAGCCCATAAATGCTGGATCGCCAGCAAGGATCCGGCCTTCAAACAGTATCAGATGGCCAATGAACTGAATTCGTTCAGCGGCACGCCGCGTTTCCTGCTGGTGCCGGCCAAGCACTACGGCGGCAAACCGTTGCTGGTCGTGCAGGCGCAAGGCAATTCGAGCCGCGTCGACGTGTTCGGCCCGCTGATGAACGATCCGCTCGGCGCGCGCATCGGTTCGGACATTGCCCGCTGGCAAGCTGGCAATCCGGCCTGCGCGGCGACCGCATAGGGCCATGGGCCGTTTCCTGCAGGTCGCGGGTCTGGTCATTGGTCTGGCCGGGCTCGTCCTGCAGTTCTGCATCAGCATTCCGGCGTCGATGGAAGCGGGCCGCAGCCTGCTCGGCTCCATCATTTTCGTTTTCAGCTTCTTCACCATCCTGACCAATATCGGCGCGGTGCTGGTGTACACCTCGCTGCTGTCGCCCACCGGCTATGCGTGGCTGCCGGCATTCGCCGGGACGCGCATACGGGCCGGCGTTGCTGTTTCGATCGCCCTGGTCTTCATCATCTACGCCACGGTTCTGGCACAGCTTTGGCAGCCGCAGGGACTGTTCCTGCTCTGCGACGTCCTGCTGCACTATGTGACGCCGGCGCTGTTCGTACTGTGGTGGCTGATATCAGGCGCCGACGGTCGGACGCGGTGGAGCGACATTTCCTGGTGGGTGCTTTATCCCGTAGCCTATCTGATCTATGCGCTGATACGGGCGCCGCTTGCCGGCGAGGTGCCCTACCCGTTCCTGGATGTCGCCAGGAACGGCGCAGCCAGCGTCGCCATCTCGGCGGCGGCCGTCACCGGGCTTTTTCTCGTGCTGTGCATGATCGTCGTCCTTGCCGACCAAGGCATTGCGCGCACCAGGGCATCAAGCGTCCGATAGGGCTATGCGGACCTACGGTCCGCATTTCCTTTTTGGGCCATGATCTTCCCAAAAACCGGGTCAGTCCCAGAACGGCCTGATACCCTCGCGGTGGGCATCGCAGCGCGAGACGCCGATATCCTTGAGCTGATCGTCGGTCATCTCCAGCAGCACCAACCGACTACGGCGGCGCTCCAGCAGATGGTCGATCCATTTTGCCAGCGACCTGAGCACGCGTACCAGGCGGCTGACAAAGCCGCTCCGGTCCGATGGGCGTGCCGATTGGCCTGATAGTTTGGCGCTCGAATGACGGATTGTAGCGATTGTGTTCATTTTATTTCTGCCAGAATTCCAAATTGAACCTTTTTTGGCGCAATGCTGATATGTATTGACTCACAATTCGGTGCAATATAGAAAATTGTCACCATGACAACTTGGCTTCCAGATCTCAGTTCCGGCTCCGGCCCGCTGTATCAGCGCCTGGCGGATTCCATCGAAACGGACATCGACCGGGGGGTGATCGACGTCGGCGCCAAGCTGCCGCCGCAACGCGACCTCGCCTACGACATCGGCACCACTGTCGGCACGGTCGGCCGGGCCTATCAATTGCTGCGCGAGCGCGGGCTGGTGAGCGGCGAAGTCGGGCGTGGAACCTATGTGCTCGGCCAACGCGCCGATGGGGCGAAACCGAGCTTGCTGGCTCCAGACCTCAGCGCGGAAGGCACACGCCATATCGACGCGCCGCGCGGCAAACTGCGTTTCGACAGCACGGCAGCACCAGATATCGGCCAGGGCGCTGATGTCGCCGATGTTCTGTCGCGCACGGCGCAGGACCATCCGCATGAGATTTCGAGCTACACGCGGGATTTCCCCGACCGCTGGTACGAAGCCGGGGCCCGCTGGCTGTCGCGCAATTCGTTTCGCCCGAATGCCGACGCCATCGTCCCCACGCTCGGCACCCATGCCGCTGTGATGGCGGCGATCGCCGCGCTCACCACCCCTGGCGACTATGTCGCCTTCGAGCACCTCACCTACTCGCAGATTTCCCGCAGCGCCGGCCTGATCGGACGGCGCACCGCGCTGGTGGCGTCTGACGACGAGGGCCTCGACCCGCAGGATTTCGAGCGCGTCTGCGCGCAAAAGCATCCCAGGATGATCTTCCTGATGCCGACGGCGCAAAATCCGACGCTGGTGACCTTGTCGGCGGCGCGCCGCGAAGCAATCGCGCGTGTCGCACGCGAATACAATGTCGTCCTCATCGAAGACGATCTCTACGGCAATTTGACCGATGATCCGACGCCGTTGCTGGCCGAATATGCCCCAGAACGCACCATCGTCGCCGGCGGCCTGTCGAAGTCGGTCGCAGCCGGTGTGCGCGGCGGCTGGCTTTCCTGCCCGCCCGCCTACCGCCACCGCATCCGCGTCGCCCACAAGATGATGACCGGCGGCATGCCCTTCCTGCTGGCGGAGGTGAATACAAGGCTGGTGCTGTCGGGTCAGGCGGATGAGATACGCAAGCGCAGCATCGCCGAAATCCGCGCCCGCATCGCCATCGTGCGCGAGACTTTGGCCGGTTTCGCGTTCAAGTCACACGACAGCGTGCCCTTTGTCTGGCTGACCCTGCCCGACCCCTGGCTCTCCGGCACCTTCAAGAATGCCTGCCTGGAGCATGGCGTGCTGATCGACGACGAGGACGAATTCAAGGCCGGCCGTTCCGAGCAGGTTTTCCACGGCGTTCGCTTCGGCGTTTCGCAGCCAAGACAACGCAAGGACATCGCCGAAGGCGTTGCGGTCATCCGGCGACTTCTCGAGGAAGGCCGTGCCGGCTACGACAGCTTCTCCTGAGCCAATTCGCGACTGACGCGCCCTTCATTTCTGAAGCGTCGGCTTGGCGCCGAGCGGCCCCTAAATCCTAGCTCGGATCAGCCCTCTGCCTTGAAGTTCTTGGCTTCCTTCTCGGCCTTTTCTTTCCCGTGCTTCTCAGCCAACTCCTTGGCCTGCCCAGGCGAAACGTCGGTGGTCTCCGCGATATGCATAGCCTCCTTGTCCGAGAGGCGATTGTCTTTCTTGCCTTGCTTGGTGGCCATGTCCAAATCTCCTGATTGGTTGGAGACCTAACGGCCGGGATGTCATCCCGTTCCCAAATGGCGGTGCAGAAGCGGTTCACGAACGAACAACAACGTTCCCCACTGCCGCTACGTGCCGATCGATGGGCGCGCCAAAGCCGCGATCTCGTCGCACCCGTCGTCACCTTGTAGCTTTCCGCTGTTTTTCAGCATCCGATGGGGTGTATTGGCTCCCAAGCTTGCGATAAGACGAAACTCAAAATCCCAACGCGCCCCGGATAAAAATCGCCGCCCATGACCATTTCCAATTCCGTGCCGATCACCGCCGAACTCATCGCCGCGCACGGGCTGAAGCCCGACGAGTATCAGCGCATTCTCGATCTTGTCGGGCGCGAGCCGAGTTTTACCGAACTCGGCATCTTCTCGGCGATGTGGAACGAGCACTGCTCCTACAAATCCTCGAAGAAGTGGCTGCGCACGCTGCCAACCACCGGTCCACAAGTCATCCAGGGCCCGGGCGAGAATGCCGGCGTGGTCGACATCGGTGACGGCGACTGCGTCGTCTTCAAGATGGAGAGCCATAACCACCCGTCCTACATCGAGCCCTACCAGGGTGCGGCGACCGGCGTCGGCGGCATATTGCGCGACGTCTTCACCATGGGCGCGCGGCCGATCGCGGCAATGAATGCACTGCGCTTTGGTTCACCTGACCATCCCAAGACCAGGCACCTCGTCTCCGGCGTGGTTTCCGGCGTCGGCGGTTATGGCAACGCCTTCGGCGTGCCGACGGTCGGCGGCGAGGTCAATTTCGACGCCCGCTACAACGGCAACATCCTGGTCAACGCTTTTGCGGCCGGCATAGCCAAGACAGACGCGATCTTCCTGTCCGAGGCCAAGGGGGTCGGCCTGCCGGTCGTCTATCTCGGCGCCAAGACCGGCCGCGACGGCGTCGGCGGCGCCACGATGGCGTCGGCTGAATTCGACGACAAGATCGACGAGAAGCGCCCGACCGTGCAGGTCGGCGACCCCTTCACCGAAAAATGCCTGCTGGAGGCCTGCCTCGAACTGATGGCCTCGGGCGCCGTCATCGCCATCCAGGACATGGGTGCTGCCGGCCTCACCTGCTCGGCGGTCGAGATGGGCGCCAAGGGCGATCTCGGCATCGAACTCGATCTCGATAAGGTGCCGGTGCGCGAAGAGCGCATGAGCGCCTATGAAATGATGCTTTCGGAAAGCCAGGAGCGCATGCTGATGGTGCTGCGCCCCGAGAAGGAAAAGGAAGCCGAAGCGATCTTTCACAAATGGGGGCTCGACTTCGCCATCGTCGGCAAGACCACCGACGATCTGCGTTTTCGCGTGCTGCACCAAGGGGATCAGGTCGCCGACCTGCCGATCAAGGATCTTGGCGACAAGGCACCGGAATATGACCGGCCATGGGTCGAGCCGAAGAAGCCGGCACCGCTGGGCGCCAATGACATTCCGCAGGCCGATGTGGCCGATGCGCTGTTGAAGCTGCTTGGCGGACCGGATCTTTCCTCGCGCCGTTGGGTCTGGGAGCAATACGACACGCTGATCCAGGGCAATTCGCTGCAGCTTCCCGGCGGTGATGCCGGCGTGGTCCGGGTCGAAGGCCATGCCACCAAGGCGCTCGCCTTCTCGTCGGACGTGACGCCGCGCTATTGCGAGGCGGACCCCTATGAGGGCGGCAAGCAAGCGGTGGCCGAATGCTGGCGCAATTTGACTGCCACCGGCGCCCTGCCGCTGGCTGCCACCGACAATCTCAATTTCGGCAACCCGGAGCGGCCCGAGATCATGGGCCAGCTGGTTGGCGCGGTGAAAGGCATCGGCGAGGCCTGCCGCGCGCTCGGCTTCCCGATCGTCTCCGGCAATGTTTCGCTCTACAACGAAACCAATGGCCAGGGCATTTTGCCGACACCGACCATCGGCGGCGTCGGACTGATCGCCGACTGGTCGAAGATGGTGCGGACCGGCTTTGCCGCGCAAGGCCAGATGATCCTGCTGGTCGGCGCGCCGGCAGCCTGGGGAACGCATCTCGGCCAGTCGGTCTATTTCAGGGACATCCACGGCCGCACGGATGGCCCGCCGCCGCCGGTCGACCTCGATCATGAAAAGCGCGTCGGTGACCATGTGCGCGCTCTCATCGCATCCGGCATCGTCACGGCGGCCCATGACGTGTCCGATGGCGGTATCGCCGTTGCACTCGCCGAAATGGCGATGGCATCAGGCATCGGTGCCTCCGTCCCCGGGCTTGTCGGCACCGATCCCATTCCGGTCTGGTTCGGCGAGGATCAGGGCCGCTATCTCCTGACGCTGTCGATCGACCCGCATGGCGATGAATGGGACGCCATCCGCAAGCAGCAGGGCGAACTCGGCATTTTCGCGCCATGGATCGGCTCGACCGGCGGCAGCGCGTTGAAGCTTGGCGAGGCGCGGGCAATCCCGGTCAGCGAATTGACCGGGGCCCACGAAGGCTGGTTCCCCCGCTTCATGGATCAGGCCATTTGAGCAAACTGGCTGCCCGGGCGCTGCTTGCAGTCGTCTTCTGGCCGTCGCTGTTCTTCTTCTGGTTCCTCGGGCCGTTCGTCTTTTTCCTGCTGTCGACGACCTCGAGCGAGATTTGCGCCCGGCTGGAAACGCGCTCGCAGTTTCTTGCCGCGGCCAACGGCGCCATCCCGATGCTCGTCGCGCAGAACCTCATCTACGCGATCCCGATCATCTGCCTGGTGCTGTGGGGCCGCCTTGCGCCGGATCCGGCACGGGCAAGACATATCGTCAATTGCATCAAGCTTTTTGCCTGCGCGGTCGTCATAGGGGCGGCGTGGGAGTACGGCTCGTCGCTTGTCTGCGACGGTTACGGCCAACCGTTCTTCTCGCCGCTCTGGCGAATGACGAGTTATCTTCCCATTGTCAGCCTGGTTATCAACGTTCCCCTCTATGTGCTGGCCTTCAGCCTTGGCCGCGCGTTTTCGACGCGTGACGACATCCAGGGGGACGGACCAAGCACACCGGCCTAGGTCTTCCCTGTGGTTCTCGGACCGTCTTGCCCTTGGCGGGACAGAACGGCTTCAATCCGGACCGGAAAGGCTTTAGGCTCGCCCGACTCTCATCTCATGGCCGGCTACCGGCTGCTCGAAACAGGATTCTGCCATGGCAATGGATGCCCACGACATCGAAAAACTGATCAAGGACGGCATTCCGGACGCCAAGGTGACGATTCGCGATCTTGCCGGCGATGGCGACCATTATGCGGCCGAGGTGGTGGCCGAAAGCTTTCGGGGAAAAAGCCGCGTGCAGCAGCACCAGATGGTCTATGACGCGCTGAAGGGCAATATGGGCGGCGTGCTGCACGCGCTGGCGCTACAGACCAGCGTTCCGGACTAAGGCAGTCCACCCGACACGTAGGGACGGCCAGGACGCGCCTCAAGCCGCTTGGCCCAACACAGCCCATCCTTTGCGCCATTTCAGCCACGGCACGGCTAAAGTCTTGTTTCGAGCAATCGTTGGGTTTATTTGAAGGGAAATGTTTCGAGCCTGACTCCCACAGGCGGGAAAGGATATTCCATGAGCGGTATCAACGACTACATCGACAACGAAGTGAAGGGCAACGACGTCGTCCTTTTCATGAAGGGCACGCCCGGTTTCCCGCAATGCGGATTTTCCGGCCAGGTCGTCCAGATTCTTGACTATATCGGCGCCGACTACAAAGGCGTGAATGTTCTGGACTCCGCCGAGCTGCGCCAGGGCATCAAGGAATATTCCAACTGGCCGACGATCCCACAGCTCTACGTCAAGGGCGAATTCGTCGGCGGCTGCGATATCATCCGCGAGATGTTCCAGGCGGGCGAACTCCAGACATTCCTCGTCGAAAAGGGCGTCAGCGTCAAAGGCGCCGCCTGACTTCTGTTTTCGTGCTTGTCGCCCGCTAAGACCGCCGCACAGTTTTGGGCGACGTGCATGAAACGCCAGGGCGGCCCCACCTCGGCAATTTTTATGTCCTGAACTCAGGACCGAGACGAGCCAATGCGCCGGCCCGCCGGCGCATTTTCGTTTGAGAGATCGGACTTGCCGTGGACCAGCCAAAATCAGCGCCGCAATCGGCAAGCAAACTGCCCATTCCACGCTGGGAGTTCATCGCGCTGTGCGCCGCGCTGATGGCGCTGAACTCGCTGGCCATCGACATCATGCTGCCGGCTCTGCAGCAGATCGGCGCGTCGCTTGGCGTCGAAAATGAAAACCACCGGCAGTACGTCATAACGGCCTACATTCTGGGCTTCGGCGGCGGCCAGCTGTTCTTCGGGCCGATCTCGGATCGCTTCGGCCGTCGCGCACCGCTTGTCGCCGGGCTGGTGATCTATGTCGCCGCGGCTGCGGCGGCCGCCGTTGCACCAAGCTTTGAAACACTTCTCTTGTGCCGGGCCGTGCAAGGCATCGGTGCTGCCGCCACCCGCGTCATTGCCGTCTCGATCGTGCGCGATACATTCGACGGCCGGCGCATGGCCGAGGTGATGTCGCTGATCTTCATGGTGTTCATGGCGATCCCGGTCATTGCTCCCGGCATCGGCCAGTTCATCATGCTGTTTGCAACCTGGCACTGGATCTTCGTCACCATGGCCGTCGGTGCGCTCATTGTCTCGGCCTGGTCGCTGCTGCGCCTGCCTGAAACATTGCATCCCGAACATCGCCGGCCGTTGACCGTCAACTCCATTGTCGGCGGGTTTCGCATCGTGCTCACCAACCGCATTGCAATCTGCTATGCCTTCGCCAGCACCTTCATTTTCGGCGCCATGTTCGGCTTCATCGCCTCGGCGCAGCAGATCTATGTCGACATATTCAATGTCGGCGAGATGTTCCCGGTCATCTTCGCCGGGGTTGCGGGCGTGCTTGCCTTCTCCAACTTTCTGAACTCGCGCCTTGTCGGCCGTATCGGCATGCGCCGCCTGTCGCAGAGCGCGCTGCTGTTGTTCCTGGTCATTAGCCTTGCCTGGCTGGTCGTTTCGCTGGAAATGAAGATGCCGCTCTGGCTGTTCATCACCTTCTTTGCCTGCGCCATGCTTCCGTTTGGCGCGCTTGGCGCGAATTTCAATGCGTTGGCCATGGAGCCGCTCGGCCAACTGGCCGGCACGGCGTCGTCAATCCTGGGATTCATGCAGACGTTTCTCGGCGGCATTCTTGGCACGCTGATCGGCCAGGCTTTCAATGGCACGGTGACGCCGCTGGCCGCCGGCTTCTGCAGCGTCTCGGTCGCGGCGCTGCTGATGATTTTCATCGCCGAGCGCGGCAAGATGTTCCAGCCGCAGAATCCACCCGTTTCAGGGCACATCACCGACTTGCACTAATTTGTTGTTTTTGCGCATGTCGTTGTCCCAAAACCGGAACCACTTTTGGGCGACATGCATCAGGACGCACCTTCAAGGGCTGCCGTGAAGCGAGGGGCAAGCATACGCCCCGCGATGGCTTCGCCCATGCTGTCCGAAAAGGGCAATGGCAGGGCGTCGTCGAGTGCCCTGAGGATTGAAGTCACGAAGGCCCGGCTGAGCCGGGCATCGGTCCCCAGATCGGAATATGTGGCGCGAGGCTTGCCGATCAGTGTGCCGTTGCGACGAAGCGAGAACCGCAGCGTCAGGGACATGCCGGCGGTTCCGGGCGGCGGCTTCCAACAGGCGTAGATTGCGTCGGACATCTCTTTTATCGTGTCGACGGGATCGGGACTGCGACAGCTGCGCTCTTGCGATCTTGCTTCGTGGGAGCTGGCAAACAAGGCGGCGGCAAGAGCCGCCGCGACGATTGCGAACCGAAGTTTCATTCGAGAGCCTCCGGATCTGCGTGAGATTGCAAAGTTCCTTCAGCCGGACACCGCCGGTTCGGACACTGGCCGCAGGACCTGATCCTATTGCGCCCAAAGCTCGCGGCGCAATTCCTGCCAGCTTTCCCGATCGGGCGCGACAAGCAGGCCGCCGCCGACATGCGAGGGCAGATAGGCGCTGCCATCGAAACGCGCGGCATGACCACCGGCCTCGGTATGGATCAGCACGCCGGCCAGATGATCCCACGGCATCAGCTTGTTGTAGACGACGAAGTGGGCATGGCCGCTGGCCAGCAGGCGGTATTCGTGCGCCGCGCAGCGATAGGCAAATTGCGACAGGATCTTCGTCTGGTTGCGCGCCAGCCGCGACCGCTCCGGCTCGGGCATGTATTGCCAGGAGACCGAGCCGGTCATTTCCGAGATCGGCACGGGTGCCGCGACATGTACTCTCTCGACGCTGCCATGCGCGTGCCTGATATGGCTGCCGGCCCCCCTGGCGCCGATCAGCCAGTCCTTGCCGACCGGATCGTGGATGATGCCGGCGACGGTCTCGCCCTTGACCACGACCGCCAGCATGACGCCGAACAGCGGCACACCGGAGGCGAAGTTGAAAGTGCCGTCCACCGGGTCGATGACGAAAGCCAGATCGGCCTCGCCCAGACCCTCTAGCAGCGCTGGATCGTCGGAACAGGCCTCCTCGCCGACGACCATCGCCTGGGGATAACGCTCGCGCAGCCGCGCGGTGATGAGCCGCTCGGCACTGACGTCGGCTTCCGTCACCAGGTCGGCGGCAGAGGTCTTCTGGCGGATGTCGCCTTCGCCCAGCCGGCGAAAGCGCGGCATGATTTCGGCTTTTGCGGCGTCGGACAGAAGGCCAGCGAGCCAGTCGATCGCGGTGTCGTCAAATGTCATCGGCTTGCCTTGTGCTGAGGGCCTCATTGAGCGCCGCGAAATCGAACAGGTTTCTGTCGAGCAGATGCGATGGCCTGCTGTTGGACAATGCGCGCAGCATCGTGTCCTTGCGGCCGGGCATGCGCTTTTCCAAATCCTCGAGCATGGCCTTCATGGCGTTGCGCTGAAGACCTTCCTGGCTGCCGCAGAGATCGCAGGGAATGATCGGGAATTGCATCGCCGCAGCGAATTTTTCGAGATCGACCTCGGCGCAGTAGCTCAGTGGCCGCAGCACCATGACGTCACCGTCGTCGTTGAGCAGTTTTGGCGGCATGGCGGCGAGACGGCCGCCATGGAACAGGTTCATGAAGAAGGTTTCGAGAATGTCCTCGCGATGGTGGCCGAGCACCAGCGCCGAGCATCCCTCTTCGCGCGCAATGCGGTAGAGATGGCCGCGCCTGAGACGCGAACACAGCGAGCAATAGGTGCTGCCCTGAGGCAGCTTGTCGGTGACGACGGAATAGGTGTCCTGATATTCGATCCGGTGCGCAATACCGTATCTGTCGAGATAATCCGGCAGGATGTGTTTGGGGAAATTCGGCTGGCCCTGATCGAGATTGCAGGCCAGCAATTCGACCGGCAGCAGTCCACGCCATTTGAGGTCGAGCAGCACGGCGAGCAGACCGTAGGAATCCTTGCCGCCCGACAGCGCCACGAGCAAGCGCTGGCCGGGCTTCACCATCGAGAAATCCTCGATCGCCTGTCGGGTCAGCCGCAGCAGCCGCTTGCGCAATTTGTTGAACTCGACCGACGACGGCACATCGGCAAACAGCGGATGAAAGCCGCCTTCGATTTCGCTGGCTGGTTCGAGCGATTCGGCGTCCGGCAGCATGTTCATGGCGTCGGTTCCAAAATCCGGGAGCAACGACGGTTCGGCACTTCGTTGCGCCCGGGATTAGCGGAGATGGCCGACAAAGAAAAGGCAGACAAAGAAAAGGCCGCCTCGACGGGCGGCCTTTGCTTGGTATCGCAAAACGCGTTCGCTCAGCGCGAATGGAATTCGTCGCTTAGCGCGAATAGAATTCGACGACCAGGTTCGGTTCCATCTGCACGGCGAACGGAACGTCAGCCAGGCCGGGGATGCGCGAGAAGGTCGCGACCATCTTGTTGTGATCGGCTTCGATGTAGTCCGGCACGTCGCGTTCGGCCAAGCCGACCGCTTCGAGAACGATGACCAGCTGCTTCGACTTTTCGCGCACTTCGACGACATCGCCCGGCTTGCAGCGATACGAGCCGATGTTGACGCGCTTGCCGTTGACGTTGACGTGGCCGTGGTTGACGAACTGACGGGCGGCGAAAATGGTCGGCACGAACTTGGCGCGGTAGACGACCGCGTCGAGACGCGACTCGAGCAGGCCGATCAGGTTCTCCGAGGTGTCGCCCTTGCGGCGGTCCGCCTCTTCATAAACCTTGCGGAACTGCTTTTCCGAAACGTCGCCATAGTGACCCTTCAGCTTCTGCTTGGCGCGCAGCTGCAGGCCGAAATCGGAAAGCTTGCCCTTGCGGCGCTGACCATGCTGGCCGGGGCCGTATTCACGCTTGTTGACCGGGGACTTCGGGCGGCCCCAGATGTTTTCGCCGAGACGGCGGTCGATCTTGTACTTCGCGGATTCGCGCTTGCTCATCGCATTCCCTTTTCAAAACAACACACCCGGAACCTCATGGTCCGGGTGAAGGAAACGCGCCCTCCTCTGGCCTCCGTTTTCGAGACCTGACAGGGTTTTCCCACGCAACGCGGCGGAAAACCCACGGGACACGTCATTTCAAACAAGATCGGAAACGATTAGGCTGCCTGATCTTGCGCATACAAAACAAACACCGGACATCGCTGCCCGGTGGTGGCGGCTGGTTAAACTGAGATTTAACCGGTGTCAAGCTTTTGCATGGCGCGGCGGAACGCGACTGTATACCGTTCCCGATGTCGATGCGATGCCGGATGTGGTGGGAGGTTGTGCGCCAACGGCACCAGGAAGTGACCGGAGCTAGAGGAGCATGACTACATGAAGAAATTCTTCCTTACGTTGGCAGGTGCGGCGGTACTAGCCGGATCGATGGCAGTTGCACCAGAGCCGGCGGAGGCCAGGCATTGGCAAGGACACCGGTACCACCAGGTTTGCCGCATCGTGGTGAAGAAAAAGGTGGTCTGGCGGCACGGCCACAGACACGTCGTTCGTTACAAGGTGCGGCACTGCCGGGGGCGCTGGTAAGTTCCGGTTCGGCCTCAGGCGGCCACATCATCTCAAAGCCCGCGGTTTTGGCCGCGGGCTTTTTCATTCCGGCTCATGTTTCTTATGGACGAGCTTGTTATCGATGGCGAAGCGCGGATGCCCTGGTCCCTAATGTTTCGATTTCTTCTCCGGCAGGCTTTTGCGCTTCGTCTCGGCGAATTCCTCGAGCTGCTTTTCGCTCATCGATTCGTACATTCCCTTGGAAGCGCCTTGGAGTTCGCTCTTCTTCGTCTCGCCGCGCTTGGCCGACAAGGCTGCGCCGGCGGCCTTCTGCTGGGCTTTCGAGGTGGCTGGCATGGCTGTTTCTCCTTCATTGCCTGATTGCCTGAGAGAAAACGCGACGCGCCAACCAATGTTCCGGATGTCAGGCGACCGTCAGGCCAAAACCCTGCATGAGCCGGCTGGTGGCGAAGTCCACCTTGCCGGAGGTGAAGACGGCAATGTCAGGCTCACCCACCGGCAGCGGTCCGTCGACCGGTGCAAGCAGCGACATGGCGCGGCGGGCGATCGCTTCGGCCGGGTCGATCCAGTCGACCGGCCAGAGTGCGGTCTTGCGCATGCGATTGGCCAGGAACGGATAGTGCGTGCAGCCGAGCACGACGATATCGGTGCGGGCGCCGTCCTTCTCGACAAAGCACGGCGCGATCTCCTGGCGCACGATCTCCTCGTCGACGAACCCCTCGCGCATGTAAATCTCGGCCAGCGGTGCCAGCCGATCCGAACCGACAAGCCGTACGTGGCATTTCTGCGCCCATTTGCTGATCAGGTCGCGCGTGTATTGACGCTTGACCGTGCCGGGCGTCGCCAGCACCGAGACAAGCCCGGAGCGCGTACGCTCCGCCGCCGGCTTGATCGCAGGCACCGTGCCGACAAAGGGATGGCCGGGGAATTTCTCGCGCAGTGCGTCGATCACCAGCGTCGATGCCGTGTTGCAGGGGATAACCGAAATCTCGGGTCGAAATTTATCCAGCAGCGCGCCGAACAGGCCAAGGATATGAGCGTTGAGCGCCGGTTCCTCCCAGGCGCCGTAGGGGAACGCGGCGTCGTCGGCGACGTAGACAAAGCGGCGATCAGGCATCAGCACGCGCGCCTCGCGCAGCACGGTCAGCCCGCCTATGCCCGAATCGAACATCAGGATCGGCCGCTCAGTCATTGTCGGTTCCCTTGCCGCCCAGCGGCGGCGTGTCATTGTCGTCGCCATTGGCGTCGGGCGCGCGGCGACCCATTTCCGCCTTGTGCGCGCGCGCGGCGGCCGCGGGCAAACGCCGTGGATCGTCGCCCGGGGAACCATCGCCGCGCGGCATCGCCGGCGAAAACCGGTCGAGAGACGAGATGATGCCGCGCAGCACCTTGAGCTCCGGTTCGGCAAAGCCGGGGCGTGTCAACACTGCGCGCAGATTGTCGACCATCTTCGGCTTCTTCGGTGCCGGCCTGAAATAGCCGCGCGCTTCCAAGGCGCCTTCCAGATAGGCGAACAGGCCGTGCAGCTCTTCCTTGCTTGCCGGCTTCATGTCCGGGCCCGAAAAATTGGTCTTCGTCTCGTCTTCGAGGCCGGACTTCATCCATTCGTAGGACATCAGCAGCGCGGCCTGGGCGATGTTGAGCGAGGAGAAATCAGGATCGACCGGAAAAGTGACGATCTCGTCGGCAAGGCCGACCTCGTCATTGTAGAGGCCGAAGCGCTCTCGTCCGAACAGTATGCCGGTGCGCTGACCCATTGCGTGACGCGCCCGCAGCAGCCTGCCCGCCTCCACTGGCCCACGCACGGATTTGAAGCCGTCGCGCTGCCTGGCCGTGGTGGCGAAAACGAAATTCAGGTCGGCCAGCGCCGAGGCCAGATCGTCGAAGACGGTGACTGCGTCTATGACATGGTCGGCGCGGCTGGCGGCGGCCCGCGCCTTCTCGCTCGGCCAGCCGTCGCGAGGGTTGACCAGGCGCAACTCGACCAAGCCGAAATTGGCCATGGCGCGGGCGACCATGCCGATGTTCTCGCCGAGTTGCGGCTCGACGAGGATGATCGCCGGGCCGGCGGTCATAGGGCCGCGCTGAAAGTCCGTTCCTGCCATGTGTTCCAGATGATTGCGCTGCGGAGTCGCAGCGTCCTGCCATATCGATACGGCTTTTTGAAGAGTTATAGGCCGCCTGACTGACAAATAGCCATCGTGCACAATCCTGCCGCCTCTCTGATTTGTGTGAAGGATCTGGCGATCGCGCTCTTGATGCACCTGACTGGCGGACTCGCAAAATGGCTGCATGCGCGGCCACACAGACCAATCGCTGCGCCGCGCATACAAAAGGTGAGACGCGACCGCTCCCTGCCCATAACGTAAGACATCCCATCTTATTTATTGCCTTGTTGCGCCACCATGTGTCCCAAACCGCCGACAAAATGTACCGGCCCGTGCTCGCTGTCAGCATTGACGATGTTTTCCCGTCTTGGAAATCATCTACGATCCGCATGCCTATTTATTTACGATGATGCACCGCGTCACTGGAAAATCAAATTAGAACGAGGTAATATCCATCCCGCTTGGGGTTCAATGTGTATCGACGAATGGTATTGGAAGGCGGAGTGCGTCTTGCATGCGCCCGTCATTTATTTGTCCCCCAGGCATTTCGACACGGGTTCAACGGCCGACGAGGCGTTGGCCATGATCTAGGAGGGGCAAATGAAAGTGTTACGGTTTTTTCTTTCAATCGCTGTCTTGCTTGTGGCGTCAGTCTTGCTGATTGCGCCAGCTTCAGCGCAAGCGACACGGACGTGGGTTTCCGGCGTTGGTGACGACGCCAATCCGTGCAGCCGAACGGCACCTTGCAAGACTTGGGCCGGTGCGATTTCCAAGACGGCGGCAGGCGGCATCATAAACTGCATCGACCCCGGCGGTTTCGGCACGGTGACGATAACCAAGTCGATGACGATTTCATGCAAGCATGTCGAAGGCTCGGCGCTGGCTTCTAGCACTACCGGCATAATCATTAACGGTGCCGGAATCGATGTCGTACTTCGCGGCCTCGATATCGACGGCAGCCCGCCCAATTTACCTGGGGTCAATGGCATCCGCTTCCTGCAAGGTGCATCTCTCATCGTCGAGGATTGCATAATCCGCGATTTCACTGGAGCGTCACCCAACGGCAACGGCATCCTTGTCAACAACACTTCACTTGTGACCGAGATTCACGTCAGCAACACAAACATAACTGGCAACGCCAGGAATGGCATTTCGATCGAACCCAGTGGCAGCGGGGGTTCTATGCTGTTCGTTAAAGACAGCGTTCTGTCGAACAACTTTGTCGGAGTGCGCGGCTCCACTGCCGCAACAACCGGTGCTGTCGATATCACTGTTACGGACACTTCCGCAGCGGGAGGTGGGGCGCAGGGCTTCTCGGCAGCTGCCGGAACCGGAGCACTACGAATGATGTTGAACCGAGTCACGGCGGCAAATAATGCGGATACGGGGGTCCGTTCGGCTAATGCAAATTCGATCGTCCGCATTGGAAGCTCAACCGTGAGCGGCAACGGGACCGCCCTTGGCGCTGTCACCAGCGGCCAAATCGAATCTTACGGCAACAACCAAATCGACGGCAATGTATCTGCCGGAACCGCGCCGACAGCAGTCGGGCTGAAATAGCCTACACGCTGTGTCGCGCGGAATGTCCGCGCGACACAGTATCACTGGCTAGCGGCCAATTCATACAGACCAGAAATTCGCATATGACGCCTCCGCACAAACATGTCGTTTGCGCGGTAAAAATCCCTTTGCTATAGGCCTCTCGACTCTTTCCGCTCGCGCGGCAGCCCTATTTCCCTGAACGACGAGGCATTTTTTCCATGGCGAAGATCAAGGTGGCGAACCCGGTCGTCGAACTCGACGGCGACGAGATGACCCGCATCATCTGGCAGTTCATCAAGGACAAGCTGATCCACCCTTATCTCGACCTGAAGCTCGAATATTACGACCTCGGCATCGAGCATCGCGACGCGACCAACGACCAGGTGACCATCGATTCGGCAAACGCCATCAAAAAATACGGCGTCGGCGTGAAATGCGCGACCATCACGCCCGACGAGCAGCGCGTCGAGGAATTCAAGCTGAAGAAGATGTGGAAGTCGCCGAACGGCACCATCCGCAACATCCTCGGCGGCACGATCTTCCGCGAGCCGATCATCATGAAGAACGTGCCGCGCCTGGTGCCCGGCTGGACCAAGCCGATCATCGTCGGCCGTCATGCCTTCGGCGACCAGTACCGCGCCACCGATTTCCGCTTTCCCGGTAAGGGCAAGCTGACGATCAAATTCGTCGGCGAGGACGGCAAGGTGGTCGAGCATGACGTCTATGACGCACCGGGCGCCGGCGTCGCCATGGCCATGTACAATCTGGACGACTCGATCCGCGAGTTTGCACGGGCGTCGCTGAACTACGGCCTGCTGCGCAACTATCCGGTCTATCTGTCGACCAAGAACACCATCCTCAAGGCCTATGACGGCCGCTTCAAGGACATTTTTCAGGAAGTCTACGAGGCCGAATTCGAAGCCGAGTTCAAGGCGAAGAAGCTGTGGTACGAGCACCGGCTGATCGACGACATGGTGGCTTCCAGCCTGAAATGGTCGGGCGGTTATGTCTGGGCCTGCAAGAACTATGACGGCGACGTCCAGTCCGACACAGTGGCGCAGGGTTTCGGCTCGCTCGGCCTGATGACCTCGGTGCTGATGACGCCGGACGGCAACACGGTGGAAGCCGAAGCCGCGCACGGCACCGTCACACGCCACTATCGCCAGCACCAGAAGGGCGAGGAGACCTCGACCAATTCGATCGCCTCGATCTTCGCCTGGACGCGCGGCCTCGCCCACCGCGCCAAGCTCGACGACAATGCCGAACTGAAGCGCTTTGCCGAGACGCTGGAAAAAATCTGCATCCAGACCGTCGAGTCCGGCTTCATGACCAAAGACCTGTCGCTGCTGATCGGCCCCGACCAGCCCTGGCTTTCGACCACCGGCTTCCTCGACAAGATCGACGAGAACCTGCAGAAGGCGATGGCCTGAGGAGCGAGCCCCGGAAGGCTACCATGGGCAAGCCCGTCGTCTACGGGGCGGATTACAGCGTCTATGTGCGCATCGTCCGCCTCGTACTCGCGGAAAAAGGCATCGACTACGCGCTTGTGCCGGTCGATGTCTTTGCCACTGATGGCATTCCCGCCTGGTATTTCGAGCACCACCCGTTCGGCCGCATCCCGGCCTTCGAGCATGATGGGTTTCGGCTGTTCGAGACGAGCGCGATTGCCAGATATATCGACGAGGCGTTTGACGGGCCGAGCTTTCAGCCGAAGGATCCGCGCGGCCGCGCGACCACGAACCAGATCCTCGGCATGCTTGACGCTTATGCCTACAAATCGATGGTCTGGGATGTCGCCGTCGAGCGGCTGGAGAAAGAAGCCCCCGACGAGGCACTGATCGCCAGCGGGCTTTCGCAGGCAAGCAAGGCGCTTCAGACGCTTTCCTCGCTGAAAGCGCCAGGGCCGTGGCTGCTGGGCGACCAGCTGACCCTGGCCGATTTCTATGCGGCGCCAATCATGGGTTATTTCGTCAAGGTCGCCGAAGGGCAAAGCCTGCTGGCCGAATTTCCCGAGATCCAGGCTTGGTGGGAGCGGATTTCAGCTCGTTCAAGCTTTGTCAGAACCGAAAAGACCGAGTGATCTTCGGTTTCGCCGTACCCATGTGGCGCTGGCCGCGATCTCTGCGGCTACCCTTCAACACTGGCAATTAGCGAAATCGTGCGCGAAAGCGCCCTTCTCCCCGTTCACGGCAGGGCTATCGCATATGAATTCTTGCGAAGAAGAACCCCCACCCTAACCCTCCCCACAAGGGGGAGGGAACGCTGCCGCGTGCCTTAATTCCTCTTGGCGCCGAAAAGACAGGCGATCCTCCTGCGTCAGCGCCAACGGAAGTCTCCCTCCCCCTTGTGGGGAGGGGTTAGGGGTGGGGGTCCGTGCCGGGCAGACATCTGACGAATTCCATATGCGTTAGCCCTGCCGTTCACGGGAAGAAGATGGCGGCAGCCAGATGAGGGGCAGCACTACCCAGCAAGATAGGGCTCCCCGCCGTGACGGCCGTTAGTCAGGCGGCTTCGAGTGCAGCCCTTACCGCGGCGATCGCATCATTGGCCTTGGACGCATCCGGACCACCGGCCTGGGCCATGTCTGGCCGACCGCCGCCGCCCTGCCCGCCGAGCGCGGCGGAGGCCACGCGCACCAGATCGACGGCGCTGAAACGGCCGACGAGATCGTCGGTGACGGCAACCACGACGCTCGCCTTGTTGTCCTCACCGGCGCCTACGAAGACGACGACGCCCGAACCCAGCGAGGTCTTGCCGGCATCGGCCAGCGGCTTCAAATCCTTCGGCGAGACACCGGAGACCGCCTTGCCAAGGAAGCCGACCCCCGCCACCGTCTCGTTCTCGGCTGGCGCACCCGCCCCTGCACCGCCGCCCAGCGCCAGCTTCTTGCGCGCTTCGGTCAGTTCCTTTTCGAGCTTCTTGCGCTCGTCGAGCAGCGCCTCGACACGCGCCGGCACGTCGGCCGGCGATATCTTCAGCGTCGCGGCGGCCGATTTCAGACGCCGATCCTGCTCGTCGAGATGCTTGCGTGCCGCCTCGCCGGTCAGCGCCTCAATGCGGCGCACGCCGGCGGCGACCGCGCTGTCCGACACGACACGCACCAGGCCGATATCGCCGGTCGCCCTGACATGCGTGCCGCCGCATAGCTCGACCGAATAGGGCCGGTTGGCCTTGGCGCCATGCACGCCCGTGCCCATCGAAACGACGCGCACTTCGTCACCATACTTCTCGCCAAAAAGCGCCATGGCGCCTTCGGCGATGGCATCGTCGACCGACATCAGGCGCGTGTTCACCGGGCCGTTCTGCACGACGATCTCGTTGGCCATGCGCTCGACCTCTTCGATATCCTCCGGTGAAATCGGCTTGTTGTGCGAGATGTCGAAGCGCAGACGCTCCGGCGCGACCAGCGAGCCCTTCTGCGCGACATGGCTACCCAGCACCTCGCGCAGCGCCTCATGGATCAGATGCGTCGCGGAATGGTTCGCACGCAGCCTGGAGCGCCTGTTATGGTCGACCTTAAGCTCGACCGCCGCGCCGGCCTTGACCGTGCCGCTGGTCACCTTGCCGATATGGACGAACAGTCCATCGGCCTTCTTCTGCGTATCGGAGATTTCGATCGAGAACCCTTCGCCCGAAATGACGCCGGTGTCGCCCATCTGGCCGCCGGACTCTGCATAGAACGGCGTCTGGTTGACGACGATCGCCACCGCATCGCCTTTGCCCGCGCTGTCGACGGTCTTGCCGTCCCGGACAAGCGCCTGGATGATGCCTTCCGCCTGCTCGGTCTCGTAGCCCAGAAATTCGGTGGCGCCCGCCTTCTCGCGTACCGAAAACCAGATGGTCTCGGTGGCCGCATCGCCGGAGCCAGCCCAATGCTTGCGAGCCTCGGCCTTCTGCTGCTCCATGGCATTGGTGAAGCCGGCAAGATCGACCGAGATGCTGCGCTGGCGCAGCGCGTCCTGCGTCAGATCGAGCGGGAAACCGTAGGTGTCGTAGAGCTTGAAGGCCGTCTCGCCGTCTAGCATGTCGCCGGCATGCAGTGTTTCCGTCGCTTCCGAGAGCAGGCCGAGGCCGCGCACCAATGTCTTGCGGAACCTGGTCTCCTCGAGCTTCAGGGTCTCGGTGATCAACTGTTCGCCGCGCACAAGTTCCGGATAGGCCTGGCCCATCTCGCGCACCAGCGCCGGCACCAAGCGCCACATCAGGGGATCGCGGGCACCGAGCAGCTGCGCATGACGCATGGCGCGGCGCATGATGCGGCGCAGGACATAGCCGCGGCCTTCGTTTGACGGCAGCACGCCGTCTGCCACCAGGAAAGAAGACGAGCGCAGGTGATCGGCGATGACGCGGAAGGACGCGCCCGTCTCCTTGTCGGGCCCGTGCCCGATAGCGGACGACGCCGCCTCGATCAGATGACGGAACAGATCGGTCTCGAAGACGCTTTCCACCCCTTGCAGGACGGACGCCATGCGCTCCAGGCCCATGCCGGTGTCGATCGACGGGCGCGGCAGATCGATGCGCTCCTCTTTCGTCACCTGTTCATACTGCATGAAAACCAGGTTCCAGAATTCGAGGAAACGGTCGCCGTCCTCTTCGGGGCTGCCGGGAGGACCGCCCCAGATGTGCTCGCCGCGGTCGATGAAAATCTCCGAGCACGGTCCGCACGGCCCGGTGTCGCCCATCGCCCAGAAATTGTCCGAGGTAGCGATTCGAATGATGCGGTCGTCGGAAAACCCGGCGATCTTCTTCCAGAAGCCGGCCGCCTCATCGTCCGTGTGGTAGACGGTGACCAGCAGCTTGTCCTTGTTCAGCCCGAACTCCTTGGTGATCAGGTTCCAGGCAAGCTCGATGGCGCGCTCCTTGAAGTAGTCGCCAAAGGAGAAATTGCCGAGCATCTCGAAGAAGGTCAGATGGCGCGCGGTGTAGCCGACATTGTCGAGGTCGTTGTGCTTGCCGCCGGCGCGAACGCTCTTCTGGGCGGTCGAGGCGCGCGAATAGGGCCGCTTCTCCAATCCGGTGAAGACGTTCTTGAACTGCACCATGCCGGCGTTGGTGAACATCAGCGTCGGATCGTTGCGCGGCACAAGCGGGCTCGACGCGACGATCTCGTGACCCTCCTTGCGGAAGTAGTCGAGAAATGTCGACCGGATTTCGTTCACGCCACTCATGAATGCTGCCTTTTCGAGAGAGCCGCCGGCAAACCGGCGGAAAATGGGCTGCGTCTTAGAAGATAAGACTTGGCCTTTTAGCCGCCGCGCCGCACCCTGTCCAGAAACACGGAATTGGTCCAATGCGCAGCCTTTGCGGGCAGTTCGAACCCGCCTGGCTTCGCAGCCGAAACGCAAAACCGCCGGCGCTGGGCCGGCGGTTTCAAAACGCAATAAACGCGGAACTCGATTACATAAGCCCGAGATAATAGAACGCGATTATGGCCGAACTCCGGCCGGTATCGCGCACGAAGCTGTTACATCGCGCCGGATTCTTCCTCGAAACCGTCGTCGCCACCTTCGGAGCCGCCATTCTCAAGGAACTTCTCGGCAATCAGCCCGGCATTCTGCCTGAGAGCCAATTCGATCTCGCGCGCGGTGTCGGGGTTGTCGCGCAGGAACAGCTTTGCATTCTCGCGGCCCTGGCCGAGACGTTGCGAATTGTAGGAGAACCAGGCGCCCGACTTCTCGACCACGCCGGCCTTGACGCCGAGATCGACCAGTTCGCCGGTCTTGGACACGCCCTCACCATACATGATGTCGAACTCGACCACCTTGAAGGGCGGCGCCAGCTTGTTCTTGACCACCTTGACGCGGGTCTGGTTGCCGACGACCTCATCGCGGTCTTTGACCGAGCCGATGCGACGGATGTCGAGGCGCACCGAGGCGTAGAATTTCAGCGCGTTGCCACCGGTCGTGGTTTCGGGCGAACCGAACATGACGCCGATCTTCATGCGGATCTGGTTGATGAAGATGACCATGGTGTTGGAACGCGAGATCGAGGCGGTCAGCTTGCGCAGCGCCTGGCTCATCAGGCGGGCCTGCAGGCCGGGCAGCGAATCGCCCATCTCGCCTTCGATTTCGGCGCGTGGCGTCAGCGCCGCGACCGAATCGACCACCAGCACGTCGATGGCGCCGGAGCGCACCAGCGTGTCGCAGATTTCCAGCGCCTGCTCACCGGTGTCGGGCTGCGAGATCAGAAGGTTTTCCAGATCGACGCCAAGCTTGCGGGCATAGACCGGATCGAGCGCATGCTCGGCATCGACGAAGGCGCAGATGCCGCCCTTCTTCTGGGCTTCGGCCACCGTGTGCAGGGCCAGCGTCGTCTTGCCCGAGCTTTCCGGCCCGTAGATCTCGACGATGCGGCCGCGCGGCAGGCCACCGACGCCAAGCGCGATGTCAAGGCCAAGCGAGCCGGTCGGCACCGTTTCGATCTCGACGACCTGCTCGTTCGCGCCGAGCCGCATGATCGAGCCCTTGCCGAAAGCCCGCTCGATTTGCGACAGCGCCGCATCCAGAGCCTTTGATTTGTCCACCGCTTTGTCCTCTACAAGCCGCAAAGAATTCTGAGCCATGATACATCACCCCTTGGTCGTCAATGAAGGCCGGACAATCCGTAATCCCTGCCTATTTGTACCTTTTTTGTTCTCGTTTGGCAAGAGGGGTCAAATATCTGAAAAACAACCAATATCCGGATTTGTTCTTTTTTCGTACCAGGACCTCGTGCAGGACCGCATCCCGCATTGGGCCAGCCGGCTCGAGTGTTTCGGTCTGCCGAATCGCTGCCTTGCAAGCGAAGTTCAGTCACGCAGTCTAGCGCTTGTGCGGCTGGAATAACAAAGGTCATATCGCCGGCATGCTGAGATCCGCGAAAATACTGGCCGTTGGCGGCGCCCATATCGACCGGCGTGGCCAGGTGTCGGGCGCTTACGTGCCCGCCGCATCCAATCCGGGCACGATGCGCGAGGATGTCGGCGGCGGCGTCTTCAACGCCCTGCGCAGTGCCGTACTGCGTGGCGTCTCCGCGTCGCTGCTCTCGGTGCGCGGCGGCGATGCCGCTGCCGATACCGTTTCACGAGCCATCGCCGCGGCAGGCATTGCCGACCTGTCCGCGGTGTTCCTCGATCGCACCACGCCGAGCTATACGGCGCTGATCGACAGCGAGGGCGAATTGATCGTCGGCTTTGCCGACATGGCGCTCTATGACCTGGCGTTTCCCAAGCAGATCAGACGCTCCAGGGTGCGCGAGGTAATCGCGGCCGCCGATGCCATCTTCTGCGATGCCAACCTGCCGACGGCGGCACTGGAGCGGCTGGTTTCGCTTGCTGCCGGCAAACCCGTCTTCGCCATTGCCATTTCGCCGGCCAAGATCGTGCGTTTGAAGCCGGTGCTCGGCAATCTGGCCGTCGTCTTCATGAACCGGCGCGAAGCGATCGCGCTGGCAGACCTGGACGCGGCGGCTTCCCCGCAAGACATCGTCGCCGGGCTGAAACGCGCGGGGCTCAAGAGCGGCGTGGTGACGGCGGGCGGCGGTGCCATGCTGGGCTTCGATGACGCCGGCGTCTTCTCGATCCTGCCGCCGCCGCCAAGAAAGGTCGCTGACGTCACCGGCGCCGGCGATGCGCTGGCGGGCGCAACGGTTGCTGCCTTGCTGCGCGGCCTGCCGCTGCGGGTGGCCCTGCGCGAGGGCATTGCCGCGGCGACGCTGGCCATCGAAAGCGCCGACGCCGTTCCGGATTTCACCGCGGCGACCTTCGCGGAAGCGTTGGCTCTTGTGCCGGATGCGCAGGAAGTGGCATGAGACCGGCAAATTCATAGTGCCGGAGTTTTTTCGCGCGCCCAACCAGATGCGCTTCACTCCGGATTGGAGATCCAGATGACCCCAGAGACAGCCCGCCCCTTCATCGACATCCACGCGCCGGTGGCGCAGGCCCTGGCCGCCGGCCGGCCGGTGGTGGCGCTGGAAAGCACCATCATCACCCATGGCATGCCCTACCCCGACAATGGCGCCATGGCGGCCGATGTCGAAAAGATCATTACCGACGGCGGCGCCGTGCCGGCGACGATCGCCGTGGTCGGCGGCCGCATCAAGATCGGGCTTTCGGACGGCGAGCGCGAATCGCTGGCGATGACCGGCGACGCCATGAAGCTGTCGCGCGCCGACCTCGGCTTCGCGGTCGCGCAAGGGCGCACCGGCGGCACCACGGTCGCCGCCACCATGATCGCGGCGCATATGGTCGGCATAAAGGTGTTTGCCACCGGCGGCATCGGCGGCGTGCACAAGGGTGCCGAAAAGAGCTTTGACATTTCCGCCGACCTCGACGAACTGGCGCGCACGCCGGTCATCGTCGTGTCGGCCGGCGCCAAGGCCATCCTCGACATCGAAAAGACGCTGGAAGTGCTGGAAACGCGCGGCGTGCCGGTGATCGGCCATGGCTGCGAGACGATGCCGGCCTTCTGGTCGCGGCATTCGCCGTTCCGCGCGCCGCTAACCCTGCACAAACCGGAAGAGATCGCGCATTTCTACCAGACTCGGGCTTCGCTGGGGCTCACCGGCGGCATGCTGATCGCCAATCCGGTGCCCGAGAACCACGAAATACCGGCCGAAGAGATGGCAGGTTACATCGAAGCCGCGCAGAAGGCAGCGGAAGCGCTCAACGTGACCGGCAAGGCGGTGACGCCGTTCCTGCTGTCGAAAATCCTCGAACTGACCGGCGGCCGGAGCCTCAAGACCAACATCGCGCTGGTGGAGAACAATGCAAGGCTGGCGGCGAGGATTGCCAAGGCGCTTTAGGGAGTGCCGCCAAGGTCGGCGGGACAGCACCCCCCTCTGTCCTGCCGGACATCTCCCCCGCAAGGGGGGAGATTGGATGTCATCGCGGTCTTCGCAAATCTTCAACGGTGAAGAAAGTGAGCGAAGCGCCAAAGCTGCCAATCTCCCTCCTTGCGGGGGAGATGGCCGGCAGGCCAGAGGGGGGTGCTGTCCCTCGACCGTCCCAAGGCTGGCGTCACTTCCCCGCCCTTCGTCCCGCCTCATACGCCCGCCTTGCCCAGACCGTCATTTCGTCGGGATCATCGAAGGCGCTGTCGGGAACGCTCCAATAGGGCATGGAGACCTGCTTGCCGTGGCGGGAGCCGGTATAGGTCCATTGCGTGCAGCCGGCGGCCTCGAATTCGGGCACGCTTTGGTCGTCTGCCTTCAGCATCAATTCGCCGCGCAGCACGATGGCGACGATGACGCCGTCGAAATAGATGCCCTTGCCGCCGAACAGTTTTCGGATGCTGACCGGGCCGAGGCCCTCGAACAGTTCGGCGATACGTTCATTGTCCATGCCGCGATCATGTCACCGGCATTTGGCCTTGTCATCGCCGCAACCAAAATCATGCTGACAGGTTGAGAGCCATCCGTTGGAGTTTTGCCATGCCGCTTTTGCTCAAAGGGTCCTGCCGCTGCAATGCCGTGCGTTTCGAGGTGGAGAGCCACACGCCGGCGCCATTCATGCTGTGCTACTGTTCGATCTGCCGCAAGCAGCAAGGCGGCGGCGGTTTTGCCATCAATCTCGGCGCCGACTACGAGACCTTGAACATCAGGGGCAAAAGGAGCCTCGGCGTCTACCGCGCCAGCATCCAGGACGATGAGCATCCGAATTGCGAGATATCGTCGGGCGAACGCAATTTTTGTCGCAAATGCGGATCGGCGTTGTGGCTCTACGATCCGACCTGGCCGGAACTGGTGCATCCCTTCGCTTCGGCGATCGACAACGACCTGCCCATTCCGCCTAGCCGGGTGCATTTGATGCTGAAATACAAGGCGAACTGGGTCGAGCCGGTGGTTGGCAAGCACGACAAGGTCTTCGACGTTTATCCCGAGGAATCGATCGCCGACTGGCACAAACGGACGGGTATGTGGGTGGATTAGCGATTTCGCTACGCGAAAGGAGCAGACTCCCGATGCGCTTTGATCATTTTGTAAACTCCGCCAAAGGCGGCCATCAAACTGAAAATGGTTACAAGACCAAGGAGTACAACCATATCGACTCTATGCACCTCGAACGCACAAACTCCGAATAAAGCGGCAGCAGCCGGGATGCAAAATTCGAACGCGAGATAAAGTAGCTTTATATTGTTCGGTATCGACTTACCGAATACATGAAAATCAAGAGACATCCGTATCTGACGGTCGCTTAAATTCATCGGCAAAACCAGACTACCCTTCACATACCGATAGACACGGTAATATGCAAAAATGGCAAAAGACATAATCAATGTCGATGCGAGAACCAATGGTGCGATCTGGCTGTTCACGGAAAGACTCCGCTTCAAAGGTCATCAAGCGCTAGACACCGAAAAATTATATAATGGCGACGCTCTATTTAGTGTGAATTGCGCCACGACCTTTTGATTTATCCAACGATGTCGGAATCTCGGCCGCGCATCAGGCCGAGGCGCGTGCCTCTGCCAGCGCCTTCAGATCGGCCGGCTTCAATTCGACAGACTCGCCGCAACCGCAGGCCGAACTCTGGTTTGGGTTGCTGAAGGTGAAGCCGGTGCGCAGCGTCGTCTGCTCAAAATCCATCTCGGTGCCGAACAGGAAAAGGGCTGCTTCCGGCGCGACATAGACATGGGCACCGTCGCGCTCGATATGGTCGTCCTTGGTGTTCGGTTCGGTCACCAGATCGACCGTGTATTCCATGCCGGCGCAGCCGCCCTTCTTGATGCCAAGGCGGATGCCATGCGCGTTATCGCGGGTGGCAACGATCTCGCGCACCCGGTCGGCGGCCTTTTCGGTCATCGTGATGACGGCGAAGCGTCCCATTCTTTTTCCTTCCATTCCATGCAGGTTCGAGGCCTGCCGAATGATTCCTCACCTAAAATGGTGAAGTTTTATGACTGGCGCAAGTGTGCCAGGCTCGACACTAGTACCAACCCACCGCGACCTGCGCCTCTTCCGACATGCGATCGGGCGACCAGGGCGGATCGAAGGTCATGTTGACCTCGACGCCGGACACGCCCTCGACGGCGCCGACGGCGTTTTCCACCCAGCCGGGCATTTCGCCGGCCACCGGGCAGCCCGGTGCGGTCAGCGTCATGTCGATCTTGACCGCGCGATTGTCCTCGATGTCGATCTTGTAGATGAGGCCAAGCTCGTAGATATCGGCCGGGATTTCCGGGTCGTAGACGGTCTTCAGCGCCGAGACGATATCGTCGGTCAGCCGCGCCAGTTCGTCGGCGGGAATCGCCGAGGCGGAAACCAGCGAATTGATGGCTGCTTCCGGTGCGGTCTCGGTGGTGTGGCTCACATCATCCATGGTCGTCACCCAAAAAAATCATCATCCGAAGAATTTGCGCGCTTTTTCAAGCGCCTCGGCCAAAGCGTCGACTTCGGCCCTGGTGTTATACATGCCGAACGATGCCCTGCATGTGGAGGTTACGCCGAAGCGTTTCAACAGCGGCTGGGCGCAATGGGTGCCCGCGCGGACTGCAACGCCTTGCCGATCAATGACCATCGACACATCGTGCGCGTGAATACCCTGCAATTCGAACGAGATGATGGCGCCCTTATCCGGTGCGTCGCCGAAGATGCGCAGCGAGTTGATGGCGCGCAGCCGCTCATGCGCATAGTTCTTGAGGTCGGCCTCATGGGCCGCAATGCGCTCGCGGCCGATCTTTTCCATATAGTCGAGCGCGGCGCCCAGTCCGATCGCCTGCACGATCGGCGGCGTGCCGGCCTCGAAGCGGTGTGGCGGCTCGTTGTAGGTGACGATGTCTTCCGTCACCTCCTCGATCATCTCGCCACCGCCCATGAAGGGGCGCATGCCCGCAAGAATGTCCTTCTTGCCGTAGAGCACACCGATGCCCGAGGGGCCGTAGACCTTGTGGCCGGTGAAGACGAAGAAGTCGCAGTCGAGATCCTGCACGTCAATCGGCATGTGCACGGCGCTCTGGCTGCCGTCTACGAGGACGGGAATTCCACGCGAATGGGCGATCCGTACGATCTCCTTGATCGGCGTCACTGTGCCCAGCGCATTCGACATCTGCGTGATGGCGACGAGCTTTGTCTTGCTGGTCAGCCGCTTCTCGAATTCCTCGATTTGGAAGACGCCGAGATCGTCGACCGGCGCCCAGACCAGCTTGGCGCCCTGCCGCTCGCGGATGAAATGCCAGGGAACGATGTTGGAGTGGTGCTCCATGATCGACAGCACGATCTCGTCGCCCTCGCCGATGTTGGGCATGCCAAAGCCATAGGCGACCGTGTTGATGGCCGAGGTCGTGTTCGAGGTGAAGACGATGTTGTCGGTGCTTGGCGCGTTGAGGAAACGGCGCACCGTTTCCCGCGCCTTTTCATACGCGTCAGTCGCGGCATTGGAGAGGAAATGCAGGCCGCGATGGACGTTGGCGTATTCCTGGGAATAGGCGTGCTGGATCGTATCCAGCACCGCCTGCGGCTTCTGTGCCGAGGCGCCATTGTCGAGATAGACCAACGGCTTGCCATAGACTTCCCGCGACAGGATCGGGAAATCGCGGCGGATCGCTTCGACGTCGTAGAAATCTCCGATCTTGCCCGGCGCGTTCATCACTTCACCCGTGTGCCACAAACCAGCCGTCGAGCCGCGCTTCCAGCGCCTCGACGATCGTCTCGTCGTCCAGTTCCTCGATCACCTCGGCGACGAATGCCTTGACCAGCAACCCCCGCGCGGTCTTCTCGTCGACGCCGCGTGCCATCAGGTAGAACAAATGGTCGTGGTCGATCTCGGTGACGGTCGCGCCATGGCCGCAGATGACGTCGTCGGCGAAGATTTCAAGCTCGGGCTTGGTCGAGAACTCGCCGTCGTCCGACAGCAGCAGCGTGTTGCAGGCCATCTTGGCGTTTGTCTTCTGCGCGTATTGGTGGACGTTGATGCGGCCCTGGAAGACGCCGCGCGCCTTGCCCGTCACCACGTTGCGTATCACTTCCGTCGAGGTCGTATGCGGCACGGCATGGTCGAGCACCATGGTCACGTCGGTGTGGGTGTCTCCGGCAAGCAGGTTGATGCCGCGCAGCTTGAAATCGGCGCCTTCACCAATAGTCCTGACCACGATCTCCTGGCGCACGAGCTTACCGCCGGCGTTCATGACGAACAGGGTCAGTTTGGCATTCTTGCCGATATGGGCCTTGAACTGCGCCAGATGCGTTGCGGTTTCCGGCTGCTCCTGGACGATCAGCCATGTCACCTCGGCGCCCTCGCCCAGCACCAGCTGGCTGACCGAGCTGACCAGCGCAGCGCCGTCACCCGCCTGACGCTCGACGATGACCGCCTTGGCGCCAGCGCCGACACGCACCGGCAGGCGCACATGGGTCTGGCCACCAGCCTGCAAATTCTGCAGTTCGATCGGCTTTTCCAGTTCAGTGCCATCGGCGATGTCGACAAAATATCCGTCGGCGACGAACGCCGTGTTCAGCGCGCCGATGGCGTCATCGCTGCCATAGGGATCGAGCCCTGGCGCGATGCTGCCATCAAGCAGCTTCTCCGACAGAGGCTGGAAGGCGACGCCTTCGACCGCCGGCATCTTCGCGTCGGACTTGCCGTTCAGAATCGACACCACAGCAGAACCGTCGACGATCGGTGCAATGGCCTTGGCCATGGCGGCCGGGTCGAAGTCGGGCACCGCATTCAACAGCCGGCGCAGGTCGGTGTAATGCCAGGATTCGACACGCCGCGTCGGCAGGCCGTGCTTGATCGCCTCGATAGCGTCGTCGCGCTTCAGCATCACCGCGCCATCGCCCGGCAGCAGCGACAGCCGGTCGCCGAACGCGTCGATCAACGCTGTTTCGGCCTGCGTCCGCTGCGGTTGTGTGTGCATATTCATCAATCTGCCCTCTGGCATCTCACGCGGCTTCGCCGATCACGCCGGCATAGCCATTGGCCTCAAGATCAAGCGCCAGCGACTTGTCGCCCGACTTGATGACCTGGCCCTTGTAGAGCACGTGCACGCTGTCCGGCACGATGTGTTCGAGCAGGCGCTGGTAATGGGTGATGACCAGAAACGCGCGATCCGGTGCGCGCAAAGCATTGACGCCGTCGGACACGATCTTCAGCGCGTCGATGTCGAGGCCGGAATCGGTCTCGTCGAGCACGCACAGCTTCGGCTCCAGCAGCTTCATCTGCAGGATCTCGGCGCGCTTCTTCTCGCCGCCGGAGAAGCCGACATTGAGCGGCCGCTTCAGCATCGCCATGTCCATGCTGAGCGAGGCGGCGGCTTCCTTCACCCGCTTCAGGAATTCGGGTATCTTCAGCGGCTCTTCGCCACGCGCCTTGCGCTGCTCGTTCATCGCAACTTTCAGGAATTCCATGGTCGCTACGCCCGGTATCTCCATCGGATACTGGAAGGCGAGGAAGATGCCCGACGTGGCACGCTCGGCCGGATCCATTTCGAGGATCGACTGGCCGTTGTAGAGGATGTCGCCCTCGGTGACCTCATAGTCCTCGCGGCCGGCGAGGATGTAGGACAGCGTCGATTTGCCCGAGCCGTTCGGTCCCATGATGGCAGCGACTTCGCCGGCTTTCACCGTCAGGTTCAAGCCGCGGATGATCTCGGTGCCGTCATCGACGATGCGGGCATGCAGGTTTCTGATTTCAAGCATTCTTTTGTTTCCTGAATATTTATCCGGTCAGCCGACCGAGCCCTCAAGCGAAATTCCGATCAGCTTTTGCGCTTCGACCGCGAATTCCATCGGCAACTGCTGGATGACGTCCTTGACGAAGCCGTTGACGATCAGCGCGATCGCCTCTTCTTCGGGGATGCCGCGCTGCATGACGTAGAATTTCTGATCCTCGGAAATCTTCGAGGTCGTGGCTTCATGCTCGAACTGTGCCGTCGAGTTCTTGGCTTCCATGTAAGGCACGGTGTGCGCGCCGCACTGGTCGCCGATCAGCAGACTGTCGCAGTTGGTGAAGTTGCGGGCGTTGGTCGCCTTGCGGTGCGCCGAAACCTGGCCGCGATAGGTGTTCTGCGAGAACCCGGCGGCGATGCCCTTGGAGATGATGCGGCTCGACGTGTTCTTGCCGAGATGGATCATCTTGGTGCCGCTATCGACCTGCTGATAGCCGTTCGACACGGCGATCGAATAGAATTCGCCGCTGGAATCGTCGCCGCGCAGGATACAGCTCGGGTATTTCCAGGTGATCGCCGAACCGGTCTCGACCTGCGTCCACGAGATCTTCGAGCGATGGCCACGGCAGTCGCCGCGCTTGGTGACGAAATTGTAGATGCCGCCCTTGCCCTCGGCGTCGCCGGGATACCAGTTCTGAACCGTCGAATATTTGATCTCGGCATCGTCGAGCGCCACCAGTTCGACGACGGCAGCGTGAAGCTGGTTCTCGTCGCGCTGCGGCGCCGTGCAACCTTCGAGATAGGAGACGTAAGCCCCCTCCTCGGCGATGATCAGCGTGCGCTCGAACTGACCGGTGTTCTTCTCGTTCATGCGGAAATAGGTCGACAGCTCCATCGGGCAACGCACGCCCTTGGGCACGAAGACGAAGGAGCCATCGGTGAACACGGCGGAGTTCAGCGTGGCGTAGTAATTGTCGGAGGTCGGCACGACCGAGCCGAGGTATTTCTTCACCAGCTCGGGATGCTCGCGGATGGCTTCCGAGATGGAGCAGAAGATGACTCCAGCCTGCGCCAGCTCTTTCTTGAAGGTGGTGACGACCGATACGGAATCGAACACGGCATCGACGGCGACGCGGCCCGATTTGTAGACATTGTCGCTGACTTCCTCGAGCTCGGAAGCGTCGGTCTTCTGCACGCCAGCGAGGATTTCCTGTTCCCTCAACGGAATGCCGAGCTTCTCGTAGACCTTCAGCAGTTCTGGATCGACATCGCTGAGCGACGTCGGGCCGGGCGTGCTCTTGGGCGCCGCGTAATAGTAGATGTCCTGGAAATCGATCTTGGGATAGTGGACGCGCGCCCAGGTCGGCTCGTCCAGCGTCAGCCAACGGCGATAGGCTTCCAGACGCCATTCCAGCATCCAGGACGGCTCGTCCTTCTTGGCCGAAATGAAACGGATGATGTCTTCGCTGAGGCCCTTGGGGGCCTTGTCCATCGCGATTTCGGTCTGGAATCCGTATTTGTATTGGTCGACGTCGATCTTTCGGACCCGATCGATCGTGTCCTGCACAGCAGGCATATGCGTTCTCCATCCACGCCGGGGTCAAGGCCCGACAGTTTTCAAACTATGGCACCGCCGAATGAACGCCAGGAAGCGCTCGCGGCAGCGTAAGTTCCATATAGTGCGTCGCGACCGGAAATTCACCCGGCCAACATGAAAACGCACGGCTCTACCAGGCCGAATGGCCCAAGTACATTTTCCTGAAGCATCGGATTTTCCCGAAAACCGCTACGCACTTTTCGGTCCGATGCTCCCAACCGCTCACGCGGCCTGTTCTCTATCCGCCCTACGTGCGGCAATTCCCGCAAGCGCGGCGCGGAACAATTCAATGTCCTGCGCGCCGGTCGCTGAACCGATCGACACGCGCAAGGCGCCAAAACTGTCACCGTATCCCATGGCTTTCAGCACATGGCTCGGTCCGACCTTGCCCGACGAACAAGCGGAGCCGGCCGATAGCGCCACACCCGCCAGATCGAAGGCGATCTGCGCGGTTTCGGCCTTGACGCCCGCAATAGCGAAGAATGTCGTGTTGGCAAGCCTTGGCGCACCAGTTCCGAAGATTTCCGCGTCCGGCACCAGCGTTTTCACGATGGTTTCTATCTCGTCGCGGCGATGTCGCACCGCATCCATGGCCTGCAATCCGACAAGCGCCTCGCGTGCAGCCGCGCCAAAACCGGCGATGGCGGCGAGGTTTTCGGTGCCACCGCGATGGCCCTTTTCCTGGCCACCGCCATTGATCAGCGGCCTAGGCATCATCAGGTCGGAAGCGGCGACGATGGCGCCGACGCCTTTGGGGCCGCCGATCTTGTGCGAGGACAGAATCAGATAATCGGCGTAACCCGCTGACATGTCGATTGAAACGCGCCCCGCAGCCTGGACGGCGTCGACGACGAGGATGCCGCCCGCCGCCTTAACAATTTCGGCGATACGATCGATCGGCTGGATGACGCCGGTCTCGTTGTTGGCGGCGTGGATGGCGACCAGCGGCAGGCCGTCGGCCTTGTCATGCTCGCCAAGCGCAGCCGCCAAGGGGCCGAGATCGGCGATGCCGTTGGCATCGACACCGATCCGCGTCACCTGTGCTGCCGGGAAGCGCCCGCCGTTCAACAGGCAGGGATGGTCGGCCCCGGACACGTAGAGCCGGCTCATGCGCACAGCACCGCGTCCCATCTGCCAGTCGGGCGAAAGCAGCGTCGACGCGGCTTCCGTCGCGCCGGAGGTGAACACGACATGCTCTGACTTGGCGTTGACCAGCGCCGCCACGTCACGCCTTGCGTTCTCGATCAGGCGCCGTGCAGCGCGCCCCTCGGCATGAACCGACGACGGGTTGGCAGAGACATCGAGCGCCGCGACCATAGCCTCGCGCGCCGCGGCAAGCAGCGGCGCACTGGCATTATAGTCGAGATAGGCGCGTATTGCGGCCATTTTCGTCCAGTTGGTCCCGTTAGAAGCCATTCCGCCGACGTATCGCGTTATTTCCTTGAAATTCCAAGGCGAGCCGTCCTATTTACGCGGCTTGCGGCGCGGGTGGCCCGGCTCGGTGTCTTGCCACTCAGTTTTGAACAATTCTAAACTAGCTTCTAAGAAGACGCTCGCCCTGCGTCAAGGCCAGAGGAAGACACGTTCCGGGCGCCGCGCATTCGTACGCAAGTGGAGTATTTTATGCCTGAGGTCATTTTCACCGGTCCTGCCGGCCGCCTGGAGGGTCGCTACCAGCCTTCCAAGGAAAAGAGCGCGCCGATTGCCATCGTCCTGCACCCGCACCCCCAGTTCGGCGGCACGATGAACAACAAGATCGTCTACGACCTCTTCTACATGTTCCAGAAGCGGGATTTCACCACGCTTCGCTTCAATTTCCGCGGCATCGGCCGCAGCCAGGGCGAGTTCGATCACGGCACCGGCGAGTTGTCGGATGCCGCCGCGGCGCTGGATTGGGTGCAGTCGCTGCATCCGGATTCCAAGAGCTGCTGGGTCGCCGGCTACTCCTTCGGCTCCTGGATCGGCATGCAACTTCTGATGCGCCGGCCGGAGATCGAAGGCTTCATCTCGATCGCGCCGCAGCCCAACACCTATGATTTCTCGTTCCTGGCGCCCTGCCCGTCATCGGGCCTGATCATCCATGGCGATGCCGACAAGGTGGCGCCGCCGAAGGATGTGCAGGGCCTGGTCGACAAGTTGCACACGCAAAAAGGCATCACCATCACGCAGAAGACTCTGCCCGGCGCCAACCATTTCTTCTCCAATGACGCCGACCTGTTGCTCGAGGAATGCGCTGATTATCTCGACCGCCGGCTGGCCGGTGAATTGTCGGATCCGCGGCCAAAGCGGCTGAGATGAGCAAAGGACGAAGCGGCGATGTACGAGCCTCCCCATTTCAGGGAAACGCGGCCGGAGATCCTGCACGGGTTGATCCGGGCGCATCCGCTGGGCCTGTTGATTTCCAACGGGCCCGAGGGGCCGGTCGCCAACGCCATCCCGTTCCTGCTCGACGCCGACGTTGAGCCGAACGGCAGGCTGCGCGCGCATCTGGCGCGGGCCAACCCGCAATGGCGCCTGTTGGCCGAAAATCCGGATTCACCGGTGCTAATCGTCTTCCAGGGCAGCGATGCCTATGTGACGCCGTCCTGGTACGAGACCAAGCGCGAGACCGGCAAGGTGGTGCCGACCTGGAACTATGCCACCGTGCAGGTTCGCGGCACCGTCAAGGTTATCGATGACCAGGACTGGCTGGCGCAGCAGATCGCCGATCTGACGGCGTCCCAGGAAGGCGCTCGCCAAGCGCCCTGGGCAGTGACCGACGCGCCGGAGCCGTTCATCCAGTCGCAGATCAAGGGCATTATCGGGCTGGAAATCGAGATCAGCGAAATCCACGGCAAGTGGAAGGTCAGCCAGAACCGGCCTGTGGCCGATCGCGTCGGCGTTGCGCAGGGGCTCGAAAGCGAAGAGCGCTCGTCGCCCGACATGGCCGGCCTGGTGAGATCCTACGGCGGTCTGGAAGGAAATTAAGCTTCGGCCAAAACCGAGCGCTCAGGCCTTCCGTCTCGGCCCGACCAGCCGAAACGTTGCTTTGCGCGCCGGCAATCCCGATGGCATCGGGCGAAAGATGAAGCCGAGCCGGGCAAAGACCAGCCCGCAGGCCAGCGCGAAGGCGCAGCCAAGGCCGAAGCCTGCTACCGTGTCGCTGGGATAATGCACGCCGACGAAGACCCGCGTCGAGGCGATGCAGGCCGTGATCGCCAATGCGATGTACCAGCGCCTTGGAAACAAAAGCAGAGCGACCCCGAACACCGCACCCATCGTCGTAGCATGGCCGGACGGGAAGCCGGCGAAGCGCGCATCAAAGGCGAAAGGATGCAAGGCCAGCACACCAAAATCGCCGAAATAGAGCGGACGAGCCCGACCGATCGCGTATTTCAGCAGATTGACGGCGAGGCCGGATAGGCCTGCGGCGCTCAGCACGAGGAAAGCCAGGCAGGTCCAGTTGTAGGCGAGCATCAGCGAGCGCCTTGAAAGGCTTCGCCAATCCGTCAAATTGGCGGCGACGAGCACAATCGCCGACGGAATGAGATACCAGCCGCCCAGGCCGAATTGCGTGAAAAAGTCGGCAAGACGAGCAAATCTCGCTGACCACTGGCCATGCAGCAATCCAGCCGGTGTGTCGAGGCGAACAAACGCTGCTGCCGTCAGCAAAACCCAGACCAGCACCCAGACCGACCACAAAATGTTCGGGTATCTGGCCGGACGGATGGCAAAGCGCCTCTTGGCGATCTGTATCGTATCGCGAAAATTGTCCAGGGATCGACGCCCTATCCCAAGGAGCAGGCTGGAAACGCAGGGGCGCGATTTCACCAGCATTGGAAATTCGACCCCATTGTTGCCGTCATGGGCATCGACGAGCGATCATTTGGCCACACGATAGAGGCCGAGCGACAGTTTGTCTCCCGACGAATAGTTGAGCCCGTCGATCTGGGCAACGCGGTTCGCCGACTTGCCTTGTGCCGCCAGCAGCCCATTCAATTTCTGCTCGTCGCCGACCTGCGCCAGGGCCAGCGCACAGGCCGGGTCGCCAAGCAGATGTCTGGCGACGCCATCGACATCGGTCAGAACCGTTTTCGTGCCGACAAGGAACACCAGGCTCGGCTCGTGATATTCCGCCGAGGCGAGCACCGTGGTGTCGCAAGGTCGGTTGGCGCGGACCGCCGCCTCGATTGCCGGGCTCAGCCAGATCGGCTTCAGCGAAGGCGCGATGACGCCGAACAGCAAGCCATAGGTGATGCCGGCGCAGACCGCGATGGCGCCGATGCGGCGCAGCGGCACTTGCAGCTCCCTGGAAAAAGCGAAGTAGCCCGCCGCCAGTGCTGCCGCGGCGGCCGGGATGCTCCAGGAGAAGGTGCCGGTGAGGTAGAGCGGCGCTCCAACGCAGACCGCCGCCAGGCCGAGGCTGACCACGGCAAGACCGAATGCTGTCGACCACCACAACCAATTCTGCCAGCGTCTGAGCGGCGCATTCGCCTCCTGCGGCGACAATGTCAGCAGCCAGCCGATCAGCAGCGCCATGCCGGGATAGGCCGGCAGGACATAGTGCGGCAGCTTGGTCGGGATCAGTTCGAACACCAGCCAGAACGGAATGTACCAGGCGAGGCAGAAGCGCAGCCGGGGATCGTCGCGCAAGCGGTTAAGGGCCTGGAGCCCGGCGCCGACCGCGATCAGGCCGAAGGGCCACATGAACAGCGAATAGGTCAGCATGTAGAAACCGGGCGGCAGGCCATGCGATTCCTCGCCCGACGCGACCTTGGCCACCATGTCCTTGCCGACGGCATCCTGCAGAAAGGCGCCGCCGCTCTTCCAGGTGATGAGGGCGACCCAGGGCAACACGATAAGAAGCACCAGAGCGACACCGCGCACGAGCTTCAGCTTCAGAAGCCAGCGCCAGTCGCGCTCGAAGGCGAACAGCGCGGCAACCGTGAGCACCGACAACAGCGGGGCGACAGGCCCCTTGATAAGAATTCCCAGCCCTTGAGCTGCCCAGAAGATCCATGGCAGGTGGGCGGCTACCGGTTCCTTGCGGCGCGCTGCCAGGTAGATCTGGGCGAGCGCGCCTTGGGCCGCCACGCAGCAGGCCAGCAGCATGGCGTCGGTCTTGGCGTCGCGGCCCTCGAAGGCGGTGGCGAAGATCGCCGCCATCATCAGGCCGGCGGCGAGACCCGCATTGGCCCCGAAGAGCTTCGTGCCCGTCCAGGCGATGCCGACGACGGCCAGGGCAATGCCAAGCATGGAGACGAGGCGGTAGACCCAGATCGGCGCCGCCGCGCCCTCGCCGCTCAGCGCCACGGCCGCCGATTGCAGCCAGTAGATGCCGATCGGCTTCTTGTAGCGCGAGGCATCCTGAAAACGGATGTCGACATAGTCGGAGGTTTCGACCATCTGCTTGGTGGCCTGGACAAAACGGGATTCGTCGCGGTCGACGGGCGGAAGGCTCGCCAGTCCGCTGAAAGTCATCAGCACGCTGAACAGAAAGAGAAAGATATAGTTCCTGTTCATCGCGGAGCTTTCCGGATCTGATCTGCGGGATGGCCCCGTCGCGGCGCTTCGGCCCTGCCCCCTGCGCGGCGCCTCAATACGCCAGCCAAAACGGCGAAGCAAGGATTCGCAACGCCATCCGCTTGGGCCGCAAAACCGGAAACCACTTTTGCTGATCGCGAGTTCTCTGTTGAAGCGCGATCAGACACAAAACCGGAAACCACTTTTGCTGATCGCGAGTTCTCTGTTGAAGCGCGATCAGACGCAAAACCGGAAACCACTTTTGCTGATCGCGCTTGGATGCTAAACGCCCGCGTTCATGCACATCCGAGCCACAGCGGCCGGGCGCTTTCGGGAAAGAAACAATGTCCGCCTTCAAATCCGATTTCCTGCGCACGATGAGCGAGCGCGGTTTCATCCACCAGACTTCGGATGATGCCGGCCTCGACAATATCTTCGCCAAGGAGACGGTGACCGCCTATATCGGCTTCGACGCGACCGCCAAAAGCCTGCATGCCGGCTCGCTGATCCAGATCATGATGCTGCACTGGCTGCAGCAGACCGGTCATCGGCCCATCGCGCTGATGGGTGGCGGCACCTCGATGATCGGCGACCCGTCCTTCAAGGACGAGGCGCGCAAGCTGCTGACCCCGCAGGACATCGACGACAATCTCGCCGGCATCCGCCGCAACTTCATGCCGTATCTCAAGTTCGGCAGCGGTCCGATCGACGCCATCATGGTCAACAACGCCGACTGGCTGATGGAGATCAACTACGTCAATTTCCTACGGGACGTCGGCCGTCACTTTTCCGTCAACCGCATGCTGGCCTTCGATTCCGTCAAGCTCCGGCTCGATCGCGAGCAGTCGCTGTCGTTCCTCGAATTCAACTACATGATCCTGCAAGCCTATGATTTCGTCGAGCTTTACAAGCGTCTTGGCTGCCGCCTGCAGATGGGTGGCTCCGACCAGTGGGGCAATATCATCAACGGCATCGATCTCGGCCACCGCATGGAGAACGCGCAGCTTTATGCGCTGACCACGCCGCTGCTTACCACCTCGTCGGGCGCCAAGATGGGCAAGTCTGCCTCGGGCGCGGTGTGGCTCGATGCGGAGATGCTGAGCCCCTATGAATTCTGGCAGTACTGGCGCAACACCGAGGATGCCGACGTTGCCCGCTTCCTGAAACTCTACACGACATTGCCGCTGGACGAGGTCGCACGGCTTGAGCGGCTCGGCGGGTCCGAAATCAACGAGGCGAAGAAAATCCTCGCCACCGAGATCACCGCCTTGCTGCACGGCCGCGCAACCGCTGAGCAAGCCAGCGACACGGCACGCAAGACGTTCGAGGAAGGCGCGCTCGCCGAAACATTGCCGAGCGTCGAGGTTGACAAGGCAGCGCTCGAAGCCGGCGTCGGCGTCCTGTCGCTGCTCGTCACCGCCGGACTGGCGGCGTCGAACGGCGAGGCGCGGCGGCATGTGCAAGGCGGTGCCGTGCGCCTGAACGACGAGCCGGTCAGCGACGAGCGCCGGCTGGTGACTTCAGAGGATTTGAGTCCGGAAAACGTCGTAAAGCTTTCTTTGGGAAAGAAAAAACACATTCTGGTGCGGCCAGCTTGAGGCCTCTTACCGATACTCGAAGATCGACCTGAATATTCCAGGCGCGATCACCGACAGCGGATTGATGTCGAGCAGCGGCTTGTTGGCATTGCCCTTGAGCCGGTAGGTGACGCCGATCAGGCCGCGGTCTCGGCCATTGCCGAGCAGCGCGCCAACGATGGGCAATTCGCCGAAGATGCGATTGAGGCCATAGACCGGCATGAATGTGCCGGTCATGTCCATGTTGTTGTTCTGGTCGTAGAGCGTGCCCTGGAACGTCGTGCCGATGCGCGGGCCGCGCAACACGCCATTGGCCAGTTTCAGATAGCCGCTGCCTTTGTCGATCTCGGCGTAACCGCGTTCGAACTTCACCCGCGACGTGTCCAGCTTGCCCTTGACCGCCTGATTGAGGCTGCGGCTGTCGCCGGCCGGCGTGGTCGAGACGATGGAAGCCAGCTTCGGTTCGTTGACCACGAAAAAGTTGCTGGTGTCGACCTTGCCCTTCAGCGATCCATCGCTCGGCCCCGCCAGCGCCAGCGTGATCGTTCCGCCTTCCATGTGCTCGTAGATGTTGAGGAACCTCAGAATGGCGCCGGCGTCCGCGGACTGCATGTTGAGCGCGCGTCGGCCGGCACCGGTGGTATTGCTGATGCTTATGGCGGCGCCCGAACTTGCCGTGGCGCTGACTTTCAGCCCGTTCACCCGCGAACCGGCCGCGCTGTAGTCGAGCTTCAAGTTGGACAATTGCTCGTCGTGGAAACCGGTCAGCTGATCGACATCGGCGCTGACGGAAATGGCGTCGGAACCGGTGGTCTTGGTCGCCGTGTCGACGTCCGAGGTGAACTGCTTGATGAGAGAGCGGGCATCCAGCGCGTTGCCCGATATGTCGACCGCATAGCCCTTGCCGGATCGCTTCACCGACACCGCGACGTCGTCGCCCCTGTTCAAGGTGACCTTGCTGAACCGTGCCGACGACAAGGCGCCATTGACCAGTACGATGCTGCCGTCGATGGAGAACGTCTTTCCGTCGAGGTCGAAGTCGGACAGCGTCGTCGTGTCGCCGGACTTGGTCATCACGAAGGTGACATTGGCGGGAACCCCTGCCCCCTTGCTCCAACCCGCCCAGGGAATGTCCAACCTGGCATTGGTCAGGTCGGCCGAGACGTTCTGGTCGCCGCTGCCGTTCTTGTCGATCGCGACCTTCACCGTTCCGCCGAGCAGCGGCTTCAGGCCGGGCATTGCGGCGGCACGGATCTTGTCGTCGAGCACCAAAGCCACCTTGCGGCTGCGTGCCGGCCCGTCGTCCCTCAACGGCTCGATCAGATCGAGTTCGGCCGGAATCCCGTTCAGCGATGCCTTGGCGGAGATCACCGCCTTTTCCGGGTCGACGGTGATCGAACCGTCGGCATCAGTCACCGTCTGCCCCTCGAACGGCTTGGCCAAGGACATGCCGGTGTAGTCGAGCGACACCAGCCAATCGAGCTTTGAGGAGTCGACGCCGGTCTGCAGCGGAATGTCCGCCTTGACGTGGCCGGTAACGCTGCCCGACAGCTCTTCCGGCAGAATGCCGACATGGCGCATGGCGTTGATCGGCTCGTAGGATGCAAGTTCGGCAACAGCGGACGCGTCGCCGTCGACGTCGATGTCGAGCGCGCCGACGACCGGCGGGCGGTTGGCCGCCTTGACCGTCAGCGTGCCGTTGCTGGCTGCCACGGTGCGACCGCTGGGCATATAGACGGTGCCCGAGGACAGGGAGATGTCGACATCGTTGCCGTGGAATCCGACGACGCCAACCGCGTCGCGTATCGGCGGGATGCGGCCGGCCGTGTCGAAGCGCGATCCCTCGATCTGGAAGCGGCCGAACACCTCGTCGGCGGAAAGCGGCACGCCGTTGCCCAAGCGGCCCGGCACGACCTGGAACTGGAGGTTGGCGTCGACGACGCGGCCGCCGAACAGATTGGCCAGCACCCACAGCCGGGCGTTGCGCGCTGAAAACCACGGCCAAAGCTGCTTGACGTGAGAAACCTGCATATCGTGGATGTTGAACGCCAGATTGATCCCCGGCGCCTTGCCCTCGACGAAGGCCACGGCAGCGGTGCCAAGCACCTCGCCGGAGGCGGCGGACCGAAGCGCGATCTGCTCGGCGACCAGTCTGTGGCTCACCGTGTTGTAGACACCGGCAATCCGCGCAAGGAAGGTGAGCGCCGGCTCAGGCGACTCCGAAGGTGCAAGCGACGAACCGTCGCTGGTCAGGTCGTAGCGATAGGAGGGTTCCTCACCCGACGCTCCGGTTGCCGGCTTCGGCCCGATCGAACCGGCGAAATCGAATGTCGACCGGCCGGTCTTCAGCAGCAATCTGTCGACCTGGACCTTGTTGCTGCCGGCAACAAGTGTAGCATTGAGATCGACGTCAGCCGGCAACAGCCCGCGTGTGCCGAGATCGAGGATGGAACCCGTCGACGACAAAAGGGCCATCAGCCGCGATGCATTCACCCCCGATCCTTCCGATCCCGTCAGCTTCAGCGCGACCGCGCCCAACTTGCCGGCAGCGGCCGTGAGGTCGCCGGCATCCGCCAGATCGATGCTGGCATCCAGCGCCGTGACGCGGTGTGCCGCGATATCGCGGGTGGCTGAGGCAGCAACTGTAACCGTCCTGCCGTCGACATCCGCCTCGGATGAAAACTGCATGCCGCCCGGTCCCGATTGCACGACGGTGGCGTCGGTTATCTTGACGAGCTTGATCGTTCCGGTTTCGGGCAGCACGAATTCGACATTGCGAAGATCGATCTGGCGCAGCGAATCTTCCCGCACGGCATCGAGTGCGCGGTTGACGTTTCCGAACACCGCATTGGACAGCTTCTCCGGATCGATGAGGCCGTCCGCATTGCGCAGGGTCGTGGTCCAGTCGCCGCCGGATGGCATCGCCGCCACGACGATGCGGGCATCGGAAATCCTGGCGCTGGTCAGCCGCACCTCCCCCCACAGCAGCGGAAACAGACGCACGCCGAAACGCACCCGGCCGGCATCGGCCATCGGCTTGCCGTCAGAGGTCTTCAGGCTGACGTCGCTGACCTGCAAGGCAATGAAGCTCGATCCGTCAAGGGTGATGCGGGCAGGCCCGACCGCGACATTGACATCGACACCGGCCAGTTTCTCGAGAGCCGCTTCCGCTTCCGTCCGAAGCCGTTCGGAGCCGACGCCTGACGCACCGATGAGATAGACGACGACTGCCGCCAACAAGACGAGGCTGGCGAAACCGGCGAATGCCCTTGCCAGGATACGAAAGCCGCGTCCGATCCGCGCCTGGCCGAGCGGCGGCACGCGGCAGGCGGACGGAAAGGCCCCCAGGTCGGTGATCTCATCACGCCTGAACCTGATCTTCTCGTGCTGCGGTTGCTCCTGATCCACGCAATTTTCCGTTGTACGAACTCGATCGTGGACGAATCCCCGCTCGACACTATATCGGTGAGGCTTCGCGCGTAACCACAAACAAGGGCATCGGTATGGCTGACCTCGACGTAGGCGATCTTGCGCCGCAATTCGATCTGCCGCGGGACGGCGGCGGATCACTCAGCCTTGCCGCATCCTCCGGCAAGCCCATTGTGCTCTATTTCTATCCGCAGGACGACACAACAAGCTGCACGCAAGAGGCGATCAGTTTTTCGCAGCTGAAGCCGGAGTTCGAGAAGGCCGGAGCCGTGGTGATCGGCCTGTCGCCCGACAGCGCCAAGAAGCATGACAAGTTCAAGTCGAAATACGATCTCACCATCGACCTTGCCGCCGACGAGGAGCGCAAGGTGATCGAAGCCTATCATCTGTGGGTCGAGAAATCGATGTATGGCCGCAAATACATGGGCGTCGAGCGCGCGACGTTCCTGATCGGCCGCGACGGGCGGATCGCTGGGATTTGGCGCAAGGTTCGGGTCAAGGGCCATGCCGAGGAAGTGCTCGAGGCCGTTCGTGCGCTTTAAGGTTTACCGGCACGGCTGGCGCGCCCCCACAACCTTATACCCGCTTGACGGGCAATCGCCGCCGGCAAGCCGGCACCACAAGCCTTTGTTAACCTTAATAATGTGTAGTCAAGCTGTCGTTGTGTCGTAAACGAAAGCTTGGTCCCGTGAACGCAACCGGTCAGTCAGCAGTCTTCGGCAGGCGCAAGGAGCCCCATACGGTCATCATCGCGCGGGGCAACGAGATCCGGCACTTTACGATCCGACCCTGGTTCGCGGCCTTTATCGGCTCGGCGCTGGCCGCCATTGCTATCGGCTACCTCATGGCCACCTCCTATCTTGTGCTGCGCGACGACCTGATCGGCGCCACCACGGCGCGGCAGGCGCGCATGCAGCAAGCCTATGAAGATCGCATTTCGGCGCTTCGCGCCCAGGTCGACCGCATCACCAGCCGCCAGTTGCTCGACCAGCAAGTGATGGAAACCAAGGTCAGCGAACTGCTTGAACGCCAGAGCCAGCTGAGCCAGCGTCACGGTCGGCTTGGCCCGCTGCTCGAACGCGCCGAGAACGAAGCCGGCGCGGCGCCGGCCGAAGATCCGGCTGCGGTTGCGAAGCCGGACAAACGCGCCGAAGTGACCGGCAGCATCAAGGAACCCGCGCCGAATTATACGGTCGCCAGCCTGAGCGCCGACCTCGGCGCCGGCGACACCAGGCCGTTCTCGCTGTGGTCGACCCGCTCCGATCCATTGCCCAACGATTCAGCCGCCGATCGTGCCGACAAGCTCTTCGTCTCGATCAACCAGTCGCTGAAATCCATCGAGAACGAGCAACTGACCCGCATCAGCACGCTTGCCGACAACGCCTACAAGAGCGCCGATGCCATCACCCAGGCGCTCGAGGCGGCAGGACTGCCGGTCGACAGCGATTTCGGCAAGGACAACAGCGATGTCGGTGGACCACTGATCCCGCTCGACTCCTCAATGATGTTCGACAGCAAGGTCAAGGAACTCGACGAGGCGCTGGACGCGCTCGACCACCTCAAGAAGGAAGCACGCCAGCTCCCGTTGACCAATCCGGCCCCCGGTCATTCCGTCACCAGCCCGTTCGGCGTGCGCACCGATCCCCTCCTCGGCACCGCCGCGCTCCATTCCGGCATGGATTTCAGGGCGCCGATCGGCATGGCCGCCAAGGTCACCGCGCCCGGAATCGTCACCAAGGCGGGCTGGAATGGCGGCTATGGCCGCATGGTGGAAGTCGACCACGGCAATGGTTTTGCGACGCGCTACGGGCATCTCAGCGAGATCGACGTGACCGTGGGCGAGAAACTGGATGCCGGCGCCGTCATCGGCAAGACCGGCAGCAGCGGCCGCTCGACCGGCCCGCATCTGCACTACGAAGTCCGCCACAATGGCGAAGCGATCGATCCCTTGCGCTTCCTCACGGTCGGCAAGAAGGTCGCACAATATCTCTGAGCGCGCAGGCCGGGAGCTGAATCCCGGTCTCAGGCAACCGAGCCGTTCGGACAACCTCTATCTCGCGCAGACCCCATTCCTTTTTCGGACTCTCGTCGCCGTGCGGGGCTTTCCCCTTGCAAGGCGAACGCAGATTGTCGAAGCCCATCTAGTGGTCGGCATCCGACGTGTTCCACCTCAGCCTCAAATGGCACCGGCGTCGATATGCCCGGCGTGTTCATCGCCGTCTTTGCCGCTTAGCTCTTTCGCGGGAGCGTGGACCGTTCCGGCCGATGCATTCCGGCAAGCAGCCATTTGATGCGCCCGGTGATTGTGCGCCGCTTTAGCTTTGTCAGCTTTGAAAAGTACTCTTCAGGGTGAACGCGATCAAGGAACGCAGGGGCGACCGGGACGAGACCATGATTTCTTGCGGTCTCGTCGTCAGCCAGCAAGATCAGGTTTTGCCGGTAATAAACGGGGATTGACGTATCAGTCCAAATCACCGGTCGGATTATGTCATAGGCTTTGAAACCGTATGTTTCGAAGGCATTTGCCCAATGGCTTTGCCATTGTTCGTTGATGTGGTGCATGCCGCCCTGAAAGGGAATAGCGGCAGAAAACAGCACTGCCGGCGCACTGCGGCACAGCCACTCGACGGCTCTGAGAGATGCCGGGCCCGAGATATGCTCCAGCACTTCCGCCGAAATCGCCAGATCGAATCGGCCAAGGTCGGGCAACTCTTCTTCAAAATTCGCTTCGGTGAATTCGTGTGGCGCGATGAGCCTCTGCTCTGCGGGCACCCAAGGTCCGTCGATACCTCCTATTTTCTGCACGCCAAGGCGTTTTGACGCGGCGAGCCACGATCCTGTAGCTGTTCCAAAGTCGACGACGGATTTCGGCCGTAGCAGGCTAATCAAAGGGCGCAGGACCGTTTCAGCAATACCAACCTCCCGGCTGCGAGATTCAAAGAATGCCGGGCCGTACTCCTTGCTTAAATCTTTGCTCACAAAATTTCCCCCCCTCCAAAATTGGTCCTATACTAGAATCCGAGTGCGCGGGCGACGGTGAAAATCAAGCCCCTTAGAGTTTCGCACTGCCTTCTTCCACCTTGCGCAAAAGATGTGAGGAAGAGCCATGGACCGCAATTTCGCGCGCGCTGAAAATGGCGTTACCCTGGCAGCCCCTCCGCCGATACCTGAAGCCGAACGGAACGAAGACCGGACTCCGCGCCATCACGCAGGCCAACTCGAAACCGTTTACCGTCGCGAGTGCATCGACAGAAATGAGGTCACGGCCGAAACCAGGGTGGCCGCGCCAACTTTCAACGCGGCCTCGTCAACACGAAACCGGGCATGATGGAGCGGAAAGACCGATCCGACCGCCTCGTTGCGGATTCCTAGTGAAAATAGACCGACGGGCGCTTCTCGCTGTTGTAGCCAAAGTCGTCGGCGATGGTCCATCCGGGCGTGTCGAAAACATTGTCGGGTCGATGCAGGCCTCGGCGTTAGCGGCAACCGCAGCCTCAGGATTTAACATGGATCTCTCGCGGGAACTTCGTCAGCGTCTCATTGCCGGTTTCGGTGACCAGGATGGTCTCGCTGATCTCGATGCCCCAGCCGTCCATCCACATGCCGAGGATGGAATGAACGACGTTGCCTGGTTCAAGCACAGTCTTGTCGCCCGGCCTGAGGCTGATCGTGTGTTCGCCCCAATCCGGCGGATAGGCGACGCCGATGGAATAGCCGATGCGCGACTCCTTCTTCAGTCCGTAGCGTTGAATGACCTTGCGCCAGGCGCCCTCGACGGCTTCGGCTGATGTTCCCGGCCTGACCGCATCGAGCACCGCGTCCATGCCCTCGATCACCGCTTTTGCCGTATCCGAGACATTTGTCGGCGTTTTGCCGAGTTGCAGGGTTCTTGCAAGTCCGGCGGCATAGCGACGGCAGACACCGGCAAGCTCCAAGGCAATCGTCTCATTGTCCCCGAACCGCCTGTCGCTCCACATGATGTGCGGCGCGGAAGCGTTCTCGCCGCCGAGTATCGTCGGCGGAAGCGCGGTGATGTCGCCCGCGAAGTCCGGGCTGCCCCCGATCTGCGCCGCCTGGATGGCCGCGATGGCATCGCACTCGCGAACACCTGGCGCGATCACCTCGAAGGCCCGCGTGACCGCCGCTTCGGCGAGCGTCGAGGCCTTGCGCAAATAGGCGATCTCGGGCGCCGATTTGACCGCGCGGATCCAGTTCACCAGCAGATCGCCATCATGCCATTTCGCATTGGGAAGTCCGGCGACAAGCCGGGCATGCCCTTTCGGAGAGAAATAGTAGGCTTCCAGCTCGATACCGATAGGGCGGTTCCCCCAGCCCTTCGCCACGATCCAGTTCGCGATCCAGTCCATGGGATGGCGATCGCCGCGCTGAACATGGTCCTCCGGGAAGCCAACCACGTTCTCAGGCTTCATCCAGGCTGTCAGAAGACCGCCGGCCGCATCCATGGCGCGCCCGATCCAGACCGGCTCGACATCCTCGATTGGAACCAGCACCACCTGCGGCGTATAAAACGACCAGCCATCGTAGCCGGTGATGTAATGCTGGTTGGCAACGTCGTTGACGATCAGCAACTCGAGACCGCGTTTTGCCATCGCCGTGCGTATCTTGCGAAGCCGCATCTGGTACTCGTCGCGGGCAAACGGCAATTCGATCATCTTTGCTCCATGCTTTGTTGGATCAACGGTCGCGGGTTCGCTAACCCATGAAGCGGTTTCGACATCGCGGCAATCGGCCAGGCCGGCGCGTGAGCAGGTCCTGGACCGGATACGTCCTCCACAGCCGACTTTCGATCTGGACTTCGCCATCAATTTATTTTTGAATTCCATTTGACTGAATAAATAAGTGATGCGAAGCTACCCTCTCCTAAGGGGCGCAAATCATGGCACTGCGGGGGACCAATCAGGAGTTCGGGCGGCCGTACAACCGGCGCATCGTGCTCGAGTCCATCCGCCTCCATGGGCCGATCGCACGCGGCGAGATCGCCAGGCGTGTCGGGCTTACCGTCCAGACGGTATCGACCATCGTTCGAGAGCTGGAAGAACAGGGCTACATCCTGTCGCTGCGCGAAGAGCCGAAGGGGCGCGGCCTGCCTCCGGCGACCTTGCGGATCAATCCCGAGGGTGGCTATGCCGTCGGCGTCCACCTCACCCCGCTTGGTATCAATGCCGCCTTGATCAATCTGAGCGGCGACGTGATCGAGAGCACCTACCGCGAAGCGCCGAACGCGACGCCGGACCATGCCTTCGATCTGATCGGGGCGATGGTGGTTGAATTGACCAGACTCCGGGCTGGAGGACGGGTTCTGGGCGTCGGCATGGCCCTGCCCGGCCCGTTCGACGTCGAATCCATGAGTTTCGTCGGTCCGACCACCATGAGCGGCTGGAAGGATGTGGCGCTGGGTGAGCGGCTGGCGGCGTCGACCGGGCTGCCGGCCTTCTTTGAAACCGACATGGCGGCCGCGGCCATGGGCGAGCGCCTATACGGCCTCGGGGCCCAGTTTTCCGAATATTACTATCTCTATTTCGGCGTCGGCCTTGGCGGGGTGATGGTTCACGACGGCAGCGCGTTGCGCGGTGCATGGGGAAATGCCGGCGAGATCGGGCACATTCCCGTCATTCCCGGTGGTGAGGTCTGCCCGTGCGGCAACAGCGGCTGTCTCGAAAGATACCTCTCGCTCGAGGCGCTCCTGCGCTGGAACGGCAGTGAGGCCGATTGGGTCGCCGAAGTCGCCCCGATCTTCCACAATGCCGTCGCCATCATCGAGAACCTGTTCGACCCTGAAACGGTCATCCTCGGCGGGCTGGCGTCCACCGATCTACTCGAACTGCTTGCCGGTTCGGCTGCCGGCCTGCACAATTCCGTTTCCGCGCGGAAGGACCGCACGACGCCTCGAATCATCGTCGCGCGCGGCGGGCAACATTCGGTGTTGCGCGGCGCCGCCGCCCTTGCGGTTTCGGGGGTGCTGTCACCCCGCTTCGGGCAGATGTTCGCTGCCGAACGCGAGCGCGAGCGCGACCTTATCAAAGGCAGGGAGATTGCGGCATGAACGAACCCCTGCTGGTGCTCGACAACGTCACCAAGAATTATGGCGCCATCGAAGCGCTCAAGGGGATCAGCTTCTCGATCGGCAAGGGCGAGGTCGTGGCGCTGCTGGGCGACAACGGCGCCGGCAAATCGACGCTGGTCAAGATCATATCAGGCGGACTGGAGCCGACCTCGGGCCGCATGCTGTTCGAAGGCAAGGAGTTCCTTGCCAGATCACCCGCCGAGGCCAAGGCGGCGGGCATCGAGACCGTCTACCAGGACCTGTCGCTGTGCACCAATGTCGACGTTGTGGCCAATTTCTTCATGGGCCGCGAAATCACCAGGAAGGTTCTTGGCATTCCCGTGCTCGACGAGCGCGCCATGGAAGCCGTCGTCGGAAAGGCGCTGGCCAGTGCCGGCACCCGCATTCCCTCGCTGCGCACCAATGTCGAGCACCTTTCGGGCGGCCAGCGGCAGGCCATCGAGCTCAACCGCTTCGTGCATTGGGGCGGCAAGCTGGTGCTGCTCGATGAGCCGTTTGCCGCCCTCGGCGTCGAACAGACGCGGCGCGGCCTCGACATGATCCGCCAGGTGGCGAACCAGGGCATCGGCGTCGTCATCATCACCCATATCATGCAGCAGGCCTTCCAGGTCGCCGACCGGATCGTGGTGATCCGGCAAGGCGTCGTGGCGGGCGATGTCGCACGCAACAAAACAAGTCCCGACGCGGTGATCAACATGATCACCGGAGAGACGCTTGCCGGTGCCGGACCGGCGGGCTGAGGGACAAAAGAGGGGTCCGGCGTAAAAGAGGAGCGAACGACATGAAGCGAATACTTCTTGCTGTCTTCGGTATCCTTGCACTGGCCTTTGCCACGCTCACGCCGGCATTCGCCCAGTCCAAGGGTATTGTCTACTACATGGTGCCGACACTGCTCGATGAGTTCCAGACCGGCTCGGTGAGCGCGCTGGAGCTGTTCCTGAAGCAGACCGGCTACGAGATGAAGACGCTGAACGCCGACAACAAGACCGACGCCCAGCAATCGCAGATGAACGACGTCATCGCGCTGAAGCCGGCGGCGATCATCCTTGCCGCGGTCGACTTCAATGCGCTGAAACCGTCCATCGAGGCTGCCCGCGCGGCCGGCATCCCGGTGGTCGAATTCGACCGCCAGATCACCTCGACACCATCCGACTTCACCTCGGTCGCCGGAACGATCGAGATCGGCTACGTCGCCGCCGACCAGGCCGAGAAGCTTCTGAAAGCCAAGAACGGCTCGGTGAAGGGCAAGGTGCTGCAGGTGCTCGGCGATCCGGGTGACCCCTACACGCTCGACATCCAGAAGGGCTTTGAGGAGAAGATGAAGGCGTTTCCGGACGTCAAGATCATCTCGCTTCCGGCCATGCAGTGGGAAGCCAGCAATGCCGGCACCATCGTTGCCGACCAGATGCTGGCAAACCCAGACATCGACCTGATCTTCAGCCATGCCGCGCACCTGTCGGTCGCTGCCGTCGCCTCGCTCGAGGCCGCCGGCAAGAAGCCGGGCGACGTCATGCTGATGAGCTCGAACGGCGCGCCGGTCGGCCTCGACCTCATCCGCAAGGGCTGGCTCAACGTCGAGGTCGAGCAGCCGCTCTACGCGCAGGCCGCGGCTGTCGCCATGTTCATGGACAAGATCGCCAAGAAGGAAGAGATCAAGCCCGGCGAATACGACGTGCTCGGCCTGAAATCGACCGTCACCAAGGAAGCCTGGGGCCCGAACATCAAGATCCCCGGTGCCGCGATCACCAAGGAGAACGTCGACAATCCGGCCTTCTGGGGCAACCAGAAGCCGCCGACGGACACCGTCAAGTCGGTCGAATAGTCATTTGAAAGCGCTCCGGGCCGCTACGGCCCGGAGCCTGCCCTTTCACAACGCCGCGTCCGAAAGGACGCCGTGGCGAATTTGAATCCGCGCCTGAACCTGACGAAATCGAATTGATTTCGCGGGACATGCGCCAACCGGATCAGCCCATGAACCCGCGCACACGCAAAGCCCTGGAGTTCGTTCTCGATAACCTCGTCTGGTTCATGCTGCTGTTCGTGCTGGTGGTCTTTTCCATCTTTGTCCCGAACTATTTCCAGCTCGGCATCTTCGCCAACATCATCGAGGCTTCCAGTGTTCTCGGCGTCATGTCGATCGGCCTGGCGCTGGTCATCATCGCCGGTCACATGGACTTGTCGGTGGAATCCGTGGCCGCGCTCAGCGCCATGGCGGTCGGCATCCTGTTCTGCTCGTCGGGCATCGGCATGGGCGTGAAATTGCATCCGGAATGGCTGATGGTTCCGGTTTCGCTGCTCGTTGCGCTGGCCGTCGGCGGCATCATCGGCGCCTTCAACGGCTACCTCGTGGTCAAGGTGAAGATGAGCGCCTTCATCATTACGCTGGCCTCCTACATCTGGGTGCGCGGCCTTGTGCTGGTGATTTCGGGCGGCCGCTCGGCGCAGGATCTTGCGCCGGCCATCCGCTGGTTCGGCATCCAGCGCCTGATCGGCCTGCCGCTGACCGCCTGGATCGCTGTCGCCTGTTTCGTCGTCTTTTCACTGATCATGGCCAAGACGCCGTTTGGTCGGCATCTCGTGATGATCGGCGGCAACGAGACCGCAACCTTCCGTGCCGGCATCCGCGTCAACCGCAATCTCGTCATCGCTTTCGTACTCGCCGGCGCCATCGCCGGGCTTGCCGGCTGGCTGCTGGCGATCCGCACCTCGGGCGCCACCGCCAATCTCGGCGTCGGCCTGCTGTTCAACGCCTTCGCCGCCGTCGTCATCGGTGGCGTCAGCCTGAAAGGCGGCGTCGGCACCCTGCCCGGCGTCTATGCCGGCGTGCTTTTGCTCTCGGCCATCAACACGGCGATCAACCTGATGGGCCTGCCGGCCAATTTCACCCAGGTCATCCATGGCCTGCTGGTGCTGGCCGCCGTGCTGCTCGACGCTTTCAAGCAAACCATTCGCCAAAGACTCGCATGACAGGACGGCTCGCATGACCAATCGGCTGCAAGACAAGGTGGCGCTGATCATCGGCAGCGCCCGCGGCATCGGCAAGGGCATCGCCCTGCGCTTTGCCGAAGAGGGTGCGAGGCTGGTGCTCGCCGACACCGAGGTCGAGGCCGGGCAAGCGACCGCGGATGAACTGGGCGTCGCCTTCATCCGCACCGACATCTCGCTGATGGCCGACGCCGAGGCCGCCGTAGCGCTGGCGCTCAAACAACATGGCCGCCTCGACATCATCGTGCAGAATGCCGGCATCTATCCCTGGCAGCTGATCGAAAACACCAGCGCCGACGACTGGGACCGTGTCATGGCGGTCAATCTGCGCGGCACCTTCAATGCCAGCCGCGCGGCCCTGGCGCCGATGAAAGCGCAAGGCTTCGGCCGCATGCTCTACACCTCCTCCATCACTGGCCCGCATGTCACCAGCCCGGGCCATGGCCACTATTCGGCCAGCAAGGCCGGCATCAACGGCTTCATCCGGGCCGCAGCGCTGGAATTTTCCGGCTACGGCATCACCGTCAACGGCGTCGAGCCTGGCAACATCCTGACCGAAGCGATCGAGCTGCATCGCGGCGCGGCCTACATCAAGAACATGGAAGACTCCATCCCGCTCGGCCGCCTCGGCAGCCCGCGCGACGTCGCCAACGCCTTCCTGTTCCTCGCCTCCGACGACGCCAGCTACATCACCGGCACGACCATTGTTGTCGATGGTGGGCAGTTGCTGCCCGAAGGCAATGATTTTCGGCTTCTGCCGCCTTGAGCGTTGCGCTCGCGAGTGACGCGGCTTCGCGTTTTGGCAATCGCTTGAGACAGGGGATGAATGGTGGGCGATGACGGGCTCGAACCGCCGACATCTTCGGTGTAAACGAAGCGCTCTACCAACTGAGCTAATCGCCCGCTCCGGGCCGGACCTTTAAGCGGTCAGGGTCGGCTTCGCAAGGCCAAATGAGCGCAGGACGCCCTGGTTGGATGCCGGTTTTGCCAACAAAACGCTGGCTGTCAAAAAACCTTCTCCTGTTTGCTGTTATGCTGTCCTGTCACGCTTGACACCCGGTGGCGAACCCCTTATCCAGCGCCCCAACGACGAACACGGCTGACACGTGTTCGCCATGCGCGGGTGTAGCTCAGTTGGTTAGAGTGCCGGCCTGTCACGCCGGAGGTCGCGGGTTCGAGCCCCGTCACTCGCGCCATTTAACTTACTGATAGTTAAATGGTTTTCGCGCTAAGTAGGCTTCGGCCATGTCAGGCAATCGGACCAGTAGGCAGGTTGCGAAGAATTCGCGGACGACTGCTGCCGCTTGAAGCGCGCGTCCCCTAGATGCGCGCAGCGCCATTCTCCCGGCTGCCAAAATGCCGTGCCGGTGATGCGGCCGGTCGATCGTCACTTGGCCTTTGGTCTGATCCGCAGCCTACCTCGATGATTCCAACCAGTGCGCGAACAAATTCAACCATATCGTTTGCCGTAATGGCGGCCTTGTCGGGACTTTGCCCAATGCGTTCGGCGGCTGCGCAACATGACAGGCGGATGAGATCGTAGTGTGAATCCCTTTCATCCTCCGGCATCGCCGCTAGTTTCATGGCTCGGCGATGAATCAACCGCAGCAATTGTTCGAGAGCTGCTCCGACACTCATGCGTTTGCTCCGCATTGGTCGACCGTCCACCGGAAACGTCGACGAGGAGGTGTTTTCCCCCCGTGATGTGGAAGGCTGCATCACGGCTGTTAATATATCGTTTATTGCTAATATAATCACGCTCCGCGGAGCTGTCCTGCCACCGGGAGCACCCGAGGGCAGCTTTGAAAATCGTTCGTTGTCACAGCACCGTGTCGCGTTGACAAAAGCCCGCCACCGTGAGGCAGCGGGCTTGGCCTAAACGGCCCGGCGTCTACAGCGATTGCGAGCCTGATCACGGCCTTCGCAGTCAGGAATGAAGGTGAAGACATCGGTTGGCGGTCGCGTGCCCCAGCCTTGCAATCCGAGCAGCCGAACAAGCCGTGCACTGACTCGCGAAACCGCGATTCAATTAGCATGCGCTTAATTAGTCCCGGAGCATTTTAACGAATCGTTGACCGCGCTGTCCCACAATAGGACGGCGCGGTCAAACCCCAACCGGACTGCGCTGGCGGCTCCGGCACTCAGCGCCCGCCCACTGTCGGAGCCGCTACTCACACTAGCTAATATACCAGCGATGGTTGAATCAACTGTTACCGCACGTGCTTTCCAGTGCGCTTTCCAGCTCGTTAGACTTTGATGCAACGGGCGGGAGATTCACATTCGCCACGTTCTGATCTAGAAGCAGAGCATAGAAGCCACCTTCGATGGCCTTTCGAACGCCCTCAGAGCGCCCCGCCTGGACGCATGGCGCCCTGTCCGCGCCATCGCACTCGATCTTGCCAGCAAGCTCGTCCTGGGCCTCGCTATCGGCCTGGGCTTGCCTTGGGATGGCAATCGCGGGCTAGGTGGTTTGGCGCATTTAGACACGGTGGCGGAAGCCTATCCGCGGATTGGTCTTGACCGATTTCTCATTGGACTCGGATTTACGGGCCAAGAGGGCGACATTAGACGGGACTCCGCCTCCAGAATATGGCTACCACCAAGCGCTCTTTGACAATCTTGCCATGCGCTGCCCTAACCTCATCCCCTCGCCAGCAGCGCCTCGACCTCCTGCAGCGTCGGCATCGATGGCGCGGTGCCTGGTCGCGTCACCGAAATGCCGGCGACGGCGCAGGCGAAGCGCACCGCCTGCAACGGCTCCACGCCTCGCGACAACGCTGCGGCCAGCCCGCCATTGAAGGCGTCACCCGCGCCGGTGGTTTCGACCACCGGTCCGGCACTGATGGCCGGAACATGGTCGGAGCGGTTCTTCGAGTGCAAAAGCGCGCCCTTGTCACCCAGCGTGACGATGACCGTGCCGACGCCCTTTTCGAGCAGCTTGTCCGCAGCGGCTCGCGCCTCGTCAACCGAGGACACCTTCATCCCGGTCAATTCCTCCGTCTCGGTCTCGTTGGGCGTGAGATAATCGCAGAGCGTGTAGATGCGGTCGGGAAGCTTTGCCGCCGGGGCCGGGTTGAGGATCGTCGTCACCCCTGCCCCGCGCGCGATCTCCAGCGCCCGCATAGCTGCTTCGATCGGTTGTTCGAGCTGGGTGACAAAGACGCCGGCACCGCTGATCAGCCCGGCATTGGCTTCGATATCGGCTGACGAGATCAGCATGGCAGCACCGGGGCTGACGATGATGGCGTTGTTGCCGGTCGTCTCCTCGACAAAGATGTAGGCCGCGCCGGTATAGCTTTCCGGCGTATCGATGACGGCATTCTTGACACCCGCCTGCGCCCAGGTCTGCCTGGCCATATCCGCGAAGGGATCGACGCCGAGGCGGGTAAGGAAGGTGACGTCGGCGCCAAGCTTGCCGGCGGCAACGGCCTGATTCGAGCCCTTGCCGCCCGGACCCAGCGTGAAGGATGTGCCGAGGATCGTCTCACCCATGCGCGGCTGCCGCTGCGCCCTGTAGGCGGTGTCGGCGACGAACACACCCAAGATGACGATAGGCTTGCCCGAAGCCATGCCGCTACTCCGCATCCGGCGGCACGACGCCCTTGCGGAAGGCGAAGCAGCCATAGAAGCGGCGCTCGCCGGTCTGGATGACGCAGTAGGCCTGCTTGGCGCGCTCGTAGAAGGCGAAGCGCTCGACCGCTATCATCGGCCAGGACTTGCCCTCGGCCGCGTCGATTTCCTTTTGTACCTCTTTCTGCACAGCCGGAATTTCGTCCGGCTTGCCGACGATCTCCATGCGCGCGGCCGAGTCGTCAACGAATGTATCGAGCGGGTAGAGCGACAGCACCGCCTTTGCTACCTCGGCGGCCGACGCATCGATGCGCAGCAGGCGGCCGAGCGCGGTCTGGCGCGCCACCGAATCGGACGGGAAATTGGTGTCGGCGATGATCAGATCATCGCCATGGCCCATTGCCCGCAATGCCTGCAGCACGTCGGCATTGAGCAGCGGGTTGATGCCTTTGAGCATGATAGTCCTCGTGAAGTCCGGTTGAGATCAGAGACGCTTGCCGGTCTCGGCGTCGAAAAGGTGGATCTGGTCGAGCCGCGGCTTCAGGGTAAGCGTGTCGCCCGGCTTGAAGTCGTGGCGCTCGCGAAACAGCGCCACCATCTCGCCGTCGCCGAAGCGCAGGAACACCAGCGTTTCCGAGCCGGTCGGCTCGACCACCGAAATCTTCGCCGGCACGCCATCGGGATGGATCTCGAGATGCTCCGGCCGAACGCCATAGACGACCGCCTGGCCGTCCTGCGCGGCATTGTCCGATGCAATCGGGAACAGCGTGCCCGCGATGTCGACACCGGGCCTGGCGCCCTTGCGCATGACGCCCTTGAGCAGGTTCATCGAAGGCGAGCCGATGAAGCCGGCGACAAACAGGTTGGCCGGCCGGTCGAACAGTTCCAGCGGCGCGCCGACCTGCTCGATGCGCCCGTCGCGCATGACGACGATCTTGTCGGCCATGGTCATGGCCTCGATCTGGTCGTGGGTGACGTAGATAGTGGTGGTCTTCAGCCGCTGGTGCAGTTCCTTGATCTCGGTGCGCATCTGCACGCGCAGCTTGGCGTCGAGATTGGAGAGCGGCTCGTCGAACAGGAACACCTGCGGATTGCGCACGATGGCGCGGCCCATCGCCACGCGCTGGCGCTGGCCGCCGGAGAGCTGGCGGGGATAGCGCTTCAGATAGGGATTGAGGTCGAGGATGTCGGCGGCCCGCTTGACCCGCTCGGCGACCACGGCCGGATCGGTTTTCCGCAGCTTGAGCGCAAAGGCCATGTTCTGCTCGACTGTCTTGTGCGGATAGAGCGCATAGTTCTGAAACACCATGGCGATGTCGCGCTTGGCCGGCGGCAGATGATTGACGACGCGGTCGCCGATGGCGATCGTGCCGGCGGAGACGGTTTCCAGCCCGGCCACCATTCTGAGCAGCGTGGACTTGCCGCAACCCGAAGGGCCAACCAGCACGACGAACTGTCCGTCTGCGATATCGACGCTGACTTCGTGCAGAACCTTGACCGTTCCAAAGGCTTTGGCCACCTTGCTGATCGCGACTTGCGCCATGTCTCCCCCATCGGCTCCATTAGCCGTAGGCGCAGAAGCTAACCAACGCGACCTGCCAGGGCAAGTCGGTCTCTTATAGATAAAAACCGTTCTCGTTGACACGGCGTTTGGTTGTGAGAATAGTGGCAGGCGCTGGTCAAAAATGTCGGTACCCGATCCGCAATCGGAACTTCAATCGACGCAGGGTGGGGTCCTGCCTAATTCGTTTCCGAACCGGGAGCATCGTTGGCGCTCCAGCGTCCGACAGTTGGTCAATTTATTCACACTGAAGTTCTGGGAGGAATAGGCGATGAGAACGGGTCTTTACGAGAAACTGGTTCGTGCCGGCGCCACAAGGCGCGACATATTGAAGGGTGCGGCCAGCATGGCCGCGATTGCAGCCGCATCGGGCGCCGGGCTTGGCGCCCTGACGCGCCCGGCTTCCGCCGCAAGCGAACTGCGCTCCAAAATCCTGCAGATCCCCGGCGTCGGCAAAGGCCAGCCGACGGACGCCGATTTCCAGAAGGTCGGTGAACTCTGCCTCGAGGCGACCAAGGCCAACGTCAAGGAAGGCGAATTCGCCGGCGTCGAGCTGACCTTCATGGGCCTCAACAACCAGAACCTGCACAATGTGCTGTTCCGCGGCTTCCTGAAGCCATGGGAGACCTATACCGGCGCCAAGATCAACTGGATCGACCTGGCGCAGGCCGACTACAACGCTCGCCTGCAGCAGTCGATCGCCACCGGCACCGTCGATTTCGACATCATCGAGATGGGTGCACCATTCGAAGGCGATGTCTGCGGCAAGGGCCTGACCTCGGAGATGCCGGATTGGGTCAAGGACCAGATCGACATGAAGGACGTCGTGGCCTATCTGCAGCCGCCGGTCGGCACCTGGGACGGCAAGCAATATCGCGTGACAGTCGACGGCGACGCGCACAATTTCAACTACCGCACCGACGTGTTCGCCGATGCCGACCTCGCCAAGGCCTGGAAGGACGGCGGCGGTGAAGGCGAGTGGGGCGTGCCGAAGACCTGGCAGCAGGTGCAGGCGGTGACGAAGTTCCTCAAGGGCAAGAAGCTCAAGGACCAGGACGTCTTCGGCTATCTCGACGCGCCCAAGGCGTGGGGCGGTTTCGGCTTCTATTTCCTCGGCAGCCGCGCTAGCGCCTATGCCAAGCATCCGGACGACAAGGCCTGGCTGTTCGACGCCGACACGATGAAGCCGCGCGTCAACAATCCGGCCTGGGTGCGCGCCATCCAGGACGTCATCGACGCGCTGCCGTCCGAACCCGCCGACCAGATCAACGCCGATCCGAACACGACTGCCTTCCAGCAGTTCCTGGCCGGCACCGGCTCGATGGTCACTTGGTGGGGCGATGTCGGTTCCAACGTCAAGACCAACGATTCGTCGGTTGTCGGCGATGTCACTGGCTTCTCGATCCTGCCGGGCTCGGACGATGTCTACAATTCAAAGACCGGTGCCTGGGACAAGCTCGCCAGCGGCCCGAACTATGCGCCCAACTGCGCCTATCTCGGCTGGGGCGTCTATGTCATGGCTCGCGTCGATACCGACGAGAAGAAGAAGAAGGCGGCATGGTCCGCCGCCGCCCATCTCGGCGGCAAGGATCTGTCAATCTGGACGGCTATGTATCCGTCGGGCTTCCAGCCCTACCGCAACTCGCATTTCGACATTCCGGAATGGGTTGCCGCCGGCTACGACGAGGCCTTCATCACCTCGTACCTCAAGTCGGAATCCGACAGCTACAACCACCCGAACGCTGCGATCGAGCCACGCATCCCCGGCATCTTCCAGTACTACAGCGCCGCCGAGGATATTTTGGCCAACACCTTCGCCGGCAAGATGAAGGCGCAGGAAGGCGCCGACGCTATTGCGGCGGCCTGGGAGAAGCTGACCGACCAGATCGGCCGCGACAACCAGGTCAAGCTCTACAAGGCTTCGCTCGGCATGTAGGCTGGCCTATGAACCGTGGGGCGGCGGCCACGCCGGGCCCCATTTTACCGGCTCCGGCTCCTTCAGAACCTTCAAACGGGCGAGATTTGTGGCTGACCAGACTTCGACCGCAAACCAGTGGCCGGCAGATGCCGGCCCTTCCGATCTGATTTCTCCAGGCCGCAAACGGCTCGGCTGGGCGGTGATGGCCGTTGCGACGCTCGGCCTGCTGGCGACGATCGTGCTGGAAATCCTCTACAAGGGCAGCGCCGATACGATCGGCTTCGAGACATGGCGCCCCGTCGTCTATGCCTATGTGCTGTGGGGCGTAGCGATCGGCATCGGCCAGGTGCTGACGCGTGGCGAGGATGGCCAGCGTGCGCTGTTCCTGCTGCCGGCGCTCTTGTTCACCATCGCCATGGTGATCTTCCCGACGCTATTCGGTTTCTACATCGCGCTCACCGACTGGAACCTCAGTTCCTTCAGCGGCCGCAGGTTCAACGGGCTCGACAATTTCTGGCAGATGCTGAGCGATCCCTACTACCGAAACGCGCTGTTCAACATGGCGCTCTATGTGCTGGCGGTAGCGGTCGAGTATGTCATTGCCTTCGGCCTGGCGCTGCTGCTCAACGCGCAGATCCGGGCACGAAAATTCTTCCGCGTCGTCTTCCTGATGCCGCTGATGCTGTCGCCTGTCGCGGTGTCGTGGATGATCGGCAAGTCGCTGATGGAATACCGGTTCGGACCGGCAGCGACGCTGGCTCGCCATCTCGGCTGGGAAAATCCGGCCTTCTTCTCCGACCCGATCATCGCGCGCATCGCGATCATGGTGCTGGATGCCTGGACCTTCATTCCGTTCATGATGATCATGCTGCTGGCCGGGCTGCAGGCGATGTCGCGCGAGGTGCTCGAAGCCGCACGCGTCGACGGCGCCAACGTGTGGCAAACCTTCTGGCAGGTCACCTTTCCGCTGATGCTGCCGGTGTCGGTGACGGCGGTGGTCCTGCGCATCATCTTCAAGCTGAAGCTCGCCGACATCATCATCACCGTGACGTCAGGGGGCCCGGGCGGTGCCACCGATTCCGTCTCGAGCTTCATCTATCGCGAATACCGCGACCGCTCGAATGTCGGCTACGGAACCATGCTGGCGATGGCCTATCTGGTGATCATCGTCGTGTTCGTCACGTGGCTGTTGAAATTTGCCAACCGCTTTGTCCGCAATGTGAATTGAGCCAAGATGAGCGTTCAGACCACCGAATATGTCGCCTCGGAGATCCGCTCGCCGGCGAGCTTCCTCGCCAGCCGCGTTTTCATCTATGGGGCGCTGGCCTTCTGGGCGTTCATCTGCCTGTTCCCGATCTACTGGACGATTACGACCTCGTTCAAAACCGCGGTGGACGTCACCCAAGGCCATCTCATCCCCTTCGTCGACTTCCAGCCGGACTGGAAAGGCTGGCGTTCGCTCGGCTTGTCGCCGGACTCGATCTTCCAGACCTCGACGGTGCGCGAGGAGTTCCTCAAGCGCTTCATGAATTCGGTGATCACCTCGGTCGGCGCATCGAGCCTCGCCATCGTCATCGGCAGCCTCGCCGCCTACGGGCTTACCCGCTATCGCTATCATTTCGCCTGGTTCAGGAACGAGGATATTTCGTTCTTCTTCCTGTCGCAGCTGATCCTGCCGCCGGTGGTGCTGGCGCTGCCCTTCCTGGTGCTCTACCGGGAGGTCGGCCTGCTCGACACGCGCGTCGGGCTGATCCTGCTCTACACGTTGATGGTGCTGCCGATCGTCATCTGGATCATGCGCGACCAGTTCAATTCGATCCCGGTCGAACTCGAGGAAGCAGCGCTTGTCGACGGGCTGTCGATCTGGGGCGCCTTCTTCCGCATCGTCATGCCGATCGCGCTGCCCGGCATGGTGGCCGCCTTCATCCTGGCGATGGTGCTGTGCTGGAACGAGTATTTCTTCGCCGCCCTTTTGACCTCGACCGACGCCAAGACCATTCCCGTCATGGTGGCGAGCCAGACCGGCTCGCAAGGCATCAACTGGTGGTCCATGGCAGCCCTTGCGACGGCGGCCATCGCGCCACTCGCCGTCATCGGCATAGCCCTCGAGCGCTATCTGATCATGGGCATGACCGCGGGAGCGGTGAAGTAGCAGGGCAGCGCCAGGCTCCATCACTTCGTCATCCTAGGGCGGAGCAAGGAGCGTAGCGACGCAGCGCAGACCCTAGGATCCATGCCGTGGCATCGACGCTCCGCCACGGTGAAGAAACTTTTGACGCCAGGAAAGGCCGCTGCGAACCGCTTCTATCCTGCGCCGCAGCGCTCGTTGGCTGCGGTCACGGCATGGATCCTAGGGTCTCCGCGACGTCGCTTCGCTCCTGCTTCGCCCTAGGATGACGAAATACCAAAGCCGCCCGACAATCTCGTAGCTAGCGTTTCAGGATCGTGCGCAGATGATCGAGGATCATGGCGACTCCCTTTTCTCCAAGCTTAACCGAAGCGTCCTTGGCGGTCGCCGTGTACCAGCTCTTGTTGTCTTCGAAGTGAGCGGCATCGACGGCCTCCGGGCATAGCGCCAGCATCAGCGACGTCTCGCCAATGCCGGCATGATCGAACGGGTACTTGCCGCTCATGTCAGCCGACATCAGCGGATGCACCTGAACCCAGTTGAAGAAGTTTTCACCCGCGGCATGCCCGGAGTAATAGTCCGCCATCGCCTCGGAGCCCCACCAACCCTCGCCACGTTCCTTCTCGAGGAAGCGGAAGATCGCCTGGCGGCCGGCGGTCTTGAACGCCAGATCGGTTGGCATGCCGGCAGCAAAGTTCTCGGTCTGGTGATGGATGATGGCGTGGATGTTGCGAAAGCCGATGCGCAGCAGGCTGTAGAACAGCTCCTCCCCGAACGGCGCCAGCGCGTTGCCGCCGACCTGCACCGAGCCGCTGCCTTCCGGCGGCGCCACAGCGTAGCTCGCAGCACCGTAGTAGAAGGGCGGCAGGACAACGACATCCTTCTCCTTTTCGAACAGCTCCAGGGTCTTGATGACGGCCAGAGTGTCCATGCCGACGGCCATGTGCTCGCCATGGTATTCGAGCACGCCGAGCGGCAAGGCGACCGGCCAGTTCTCGGCGATCGCCCTGCGGATCTGGTGTGGCAGCATCAGTTCGTAACGCATGATCTATTCCATGTTGGTGTGGCGGGCACGCATCGCGTCCGGCGACTGGCCGGTCAGGACCTTGAGCTTCAGCACCATCACCTCGAACAGCAGAAACAATGCGCCTTCGAAGACCGAGCCCATCGGCAGGACCGATGTCTTCTGCGTCCCCTGATCGTTGGCCATGGTCTGCGCGGGAATGAGCAGCGTGAAATCGGCGCGCTTTGCAGCACCGCTTTCAGCCTGAGCGGTCAGCAGCAGATTGGTCGCGCCGGCACCCTGCGCGACCTGCATCAAGGTCAGCACGGTCGAGGTTTCTCCCGGCCCGGAACTGACCAGGAAGACATCGCCCGACCCCAGAGGCGGCGTGGTCATGTCGCCTACCACGGCGACCGGCAGGCCAAGATGGTAGAGCCGCATGGCAAAGCCCTTGACCTGCAAGGCCTCGCGGCCACAGCCATAGACGACGATCTGTCGGGCGCCGGCAAGCATCTTGCAGGCAGCATCGATCCGGTGCTCGTCGACGCGCGCCAGCACGCCGCCGAGTTCGTCAAGGGCGGTCTCGAACAGGCCTTTGCTCTTGTCGCTCACCGCAGACCTGCCATCGAAAACACCCTGGGATTTGCCGCTCTTGCTGCCATGAACAGCTTGATTTCGTTCATGCTAGCAACCGCGAAAATGCGTGTCCAATGCGCAGCTATGCTTTTGCCACGCCGCAGGCATGATAGTGTCATGTCAGACAAATCAAGCGAGGCAAACGGCAGGACATGAAGACACGGCATTTCGACCGCATCGGCAATGGCGGCATCGGTTTCACCGAACTCGGCTTCGGCACGGCGCCGCTCGGCAATCTTTATCGTGCCGTCTCGGACGAGGATGCCAATGCCACGCTGGAGGCCGCCTGGGCGACCGGCTGCCGCTACTACGACACCGCGCCGCTCTACGGGCTTGGCCTGTCTGAAACGCGGCTCAACCCGTTCCTGCGCGGCAAGAAGCGCGACGACTATGTGCTGTCGAGCAAGGTCGGCCGCATCATGCGCGCCTGCCCACCGGAAGAGCGCACCGGCATCGGCAAGTTCTTCGACACCCCATCGCGCCGCGAGGTGTACGACTACAGCTATGACGGCGTCATGCGCTCGTTTGAAGCCTCGCTGGAGCGCCTCGGCGTCGACCGCATCGACATCCTGTTCGTGCACGATGTCGACATCTTCACCCATGGCAGCAAGGAAGCGTCCGACCGGCGCATCGAGGAGTTCATGCGCTCGGGCTATTACGGCTTGCTCTCGCTCCGCGACCAGGGCGTGATCAAGGCGTTCGGCGGCGGCATCAATGAGTGGCAGGTTGCGCAGACGCTGGCCGAGCGCGGCGATTTCGACCTGTTCCTGCTTGCCGGGCGCTATACGCTGCTAGAACAGGACGCGCTGACATCCTTCCTGCCTCTCTGCCAGGCACGCGGCATCGGCATCGTTCTCGGCGGGCCCTACAACTCCGGCATCCTCGCAACGGGGCCGAAGCCGGGCGCGTATTACAATTATTCCGAAGCGCCGAAGGACATCCTTGACCGGGTCGCCGGTATCGAGAGCGTCTGCAAGCGCCATGGCGTGCGGCTGATCGAGGCCGCCCTGCAATTCCCGCTGCTGCACCCGTCGGTCGTCTCGGTGATCCCCGGTGGCCAGCGGCCGAGCGAAGTCGAGAGCAACCGCTCGCTGCTCGATGCGAAACTGCCCACAGCGCTTTGGGCCGATCTCAAGAAGGAAGGCCTCATGCGCCCCGAGGCACCGACCGCATAGTTTGCTTCGCGCGACCGCACGTCCCCAACGGGGCACAAAAATGAAAAGCCGGGCAAGCCCGGCTTTTCTGGTCTCTGAAAAGAAAAAAGGCGCCTAGTTGACTGCGTCCTTGAGGCCCTTGCCGGCCGAGAACTTCGGCACGGTGCGCGCCGGGATCTGGACTTCGGCGCCGGTCTGCGGGTTGCGGCCGGTCGAAGCCGCACGCTTTGACACGGTGAAATTGCCAAAGCCGACAAGCCGGACATCGCCGCCCTTCTTCAGTTCGCCGCTGATCACGGAAAATACCGCATCGACCGCCGACTGCGCGTCACCCTTCGAAATGCTCGCGGCGTCGGCGACAGCGGACACCAGTTCGTTCTTGTTCATTAAAATTCCCTTCCATGAGAACACCGGAACTATCGACTCATCCGGCAGGAAACGGACTTTAGAAAGAAGCGTTGCCGCAACCAAGTCGAAAAGGCAGGAAAAAAGCGGAAAAAGCCCGGAAATGCTGGGTTTTTCACATGAAAAAGCCGGGCGCTAGGCCCGGCTCTCCGTTTGTGCACTGCAACCTTGGCGAAAACCAACGCATGGCCCCGAAAACCGCAGTCGGTTTCCGGAAGGAACCATGCGCAAGTCCAGGTGTTAAAGCCCCGTTTGCGCGTCCAGGTGGACGCGTGAAGCTCTAATGCGCAAGCGTCTTTCCGGCATCGTCCGTGGTGTCGGTCGTGGCCGGAGGATTGACCGGTTCGACCCATTCGATCGGCTCCGGCATACGCACCAGCGCGTGGCGCAACACCTCACCGACCCGTGCGACCGGAATGATCTCCATCCCGTTCTTCACATTGTCCGGAATCTCCGCCAGGTCCTTGGCGTTGTCTTCCGGGATCAGCACCTTCTTGATGCCGCCGCGCAATGCGGCAAGCAGCTTCTCCTTCAGGCCGCCGATCGGCAGAACCCTGCCGCGCAGCGTGATCTCGCCGGTCATCGCGACATCCGCCTTGATCGGAATGCCGGTCAGAACGGAGATGATCGCGGTGGCCATCGCCACGCCAGCCGACGGTCCGTCCTTGGGCGTCGCACCTTCCGGCACGTGCACGTGGATGTCGCGCTTGTCGAACAGCGGCGGCTCGATGCCGAAATCGACGGCGCGCGAGCGGACATAGGAGGCCGCCGCCGAGATCGATTCCTTCATCACGTCGCGCAGATTGCCGGTCACCGTCATGCGGCCCTTGCCGGGCATCATGACGCCTTCGACCGTCAGCAGCTCGCCGCCGACTTCCGTCCAGGCGAGCCCGGTAACGACGCCGACCTGATCGTCGGCCTCGACCTGACCGAAGCGGAAGCGCGGAACACCGAGGTAGTCGGCGAGATTCTCCGCCGTGATGTTTACCGTCTTCTTCTTCGTCTTCAGTATCTCGGTCACCGACTTGCGAGCGAGCTTCATCAGCTCGCGCTCCAGGCTCCTGACGCCCGCTTCACGGGTATAGGTCTGGATGATGGCGCGGATCGCGTCCTCGCCGACGGAGAACTCCTTCGGCTGCAGGGCGTGATCGCGGATCACCTTCGGCATCAGGTGCCGCTTGGCGATTTCGATCTTCTCGTCCTCGGTGTAGCCGGCGATACGGATGATCTCCATGCGGTCCATCAAGGGCGCAGGGATGTTCAGCGTGTTCGCCGTCGTTACGAACATCACGCTCGACAGGTCGTATTCGACCTCGAGGTAATGGTCCATGAACGTCGAGTTCTGCTCGGGATCGAGCACCTCGAGCAGCGCCGATGACGGATCGCCACGGAAGTCCTGGCCCATCTTGTCGATCTCGTCGAGCAGGAAGAGCGGGTTGGACTTCTTCGCCTTCTTCATCGACTGGATGACCTTGCCGGGCATCGAGCCGATATAGGTGCGGCGATGGCCACGGATCTCGGCTTCGTCACGCACGCCGCCCAGCGCCATGCGGATGAATTCGCGACCGGTCGCCTTGGCGATCGACTTGCCGAGCGAGGTCTTGCCGACGCCGGGAGGGCCGACGAGGCACAGGATCGGCCCCTTCAGCTTCTTCTGGCGGCTTTGCACGGCAAGGTACTCGACGATGCGGTCCTTGACCTTGTCGAGGCCGAAATGATCGGTGTCGAGCACGTTCTGCGCGAAGGCCAGGTCCTGCTTGACCTTGGAGTTCTTGCCCCACGGAATCGACAGTATCCAGTCGAGATAGTTGCGCACGACGGTCGATTCAGCCGACATCGGCGACATCGTCCTGAGCTTCTTCAACTCGGCTTCCGCCTTTTCGCGGGCCTCCTTGGAGAGCTTGGTCTTCTTGATGCGCGCCTCGATCTCGGCGGCTTCGTCGCGGCCGTCCTCGCCCTCGCCGAGCTCCTTCTGGATCGCCTTCATCTGCTCGTTGAGGTAGTATTCGCGCTGCGTCTTCTCCATCTGGCGCTTGACGCGCGAGCGGATGCGCTTCTCCACCTGCAGGACGGAGATTTCGGCTTCCATGAAGCCCATCGCCTTTTCCAGCCGCTCCTTGACCGAGAGCGTGGCCAGCATTTCCTGCTTTTCAGGAATCTTGATGGCGAGATGCGAAGCGACCGTATCGGCGAGCTTGGAATAGTCGTCGATCTGGCTGGCAGCGCCCACCACTTCGGGCGAGATCTTCTTGTTCAGCTTGACGTAGTTCTCGAAGTCAGTGACGACCGACCGCGCCAACGCCTCGACCTCGACCTCTTCCTCCTCCGGCTCGACCAGCGCCGCGGCACGGGCCTCGTGGAAGTCGGGACGGTCGGTGAACGAGACGATTTTTGCACGCGAAGCGCCCTCGACCAGAACCTTGACGGTGCCGTCGGGCAGCTTCAGCAATTGCAGCACGTTGGCGAGCGTACCGATGTCGAAGATGGCATCGGGCTCGGGATCGTCGTCTGCGGCATTCATCTGGGTGGCAAGCAGGATCTGCTTTTCCTGACCCATCACCTCTTCCAGCGCCTTGATCGACTTCTCACGCCCAACGAAGAGCGGAACGATCATATGCGGGAACACCACGATGTCGCGCAGTGGGAGAACTGCGAAGACGCCGTCGCTGGGTGCCTTGGATATTTTGGCCATTGTCCAACCTTTCATGTCGCGGCCGCCAATCAGCCAACCGCGAATCTTATATTAACGACCGGGGATCGTTCCGCCTACCACCGTTTGTGACGGGAGTTTTACAAGCACAGAAATCGGGCACCTCGGCCTTCTCCAGTTAGTTGGATGCACGACCCCCAAAGATCAAGGGGCATGTCCAAATCCACACTTTCAACCCGTCCGCGAGTGACACATTTGCGACGCCCAGCCCGTACGCCGCGCAAAACCGCTGTGCGACAGCAAAACGGCGCCTTGCGGCGCCGTTTCAGAATTTCGCTGCGGGCTCATGTCAGGCGCTGACATTGCCCTTCTTTTCCTTCTGCTCGGAGTAGATGTAGAGCGGCCGGGCGCTGCCGGTCACCACTTCTTCCGAAATCACCACTTCGCGCACGCCTTCGAGTGCGGGAAGCTCGAACATCGTGTCGAGCAGGATCGCTTCCATGATCGAACGCAGGCCGCGGGCGCCGGTCTTGCGCTCGATGGCGCGCTTGGCGATCGCCGACAGCGCGTTCTCGTGGAAGGTCAGGTCGACATTCTCCATCTCGAACAGCCGCTGATACTGCTTGACCAGCGCGTTTTTCGGTTCGGTCAGGATCTGGATCAACGCCGGCTCGTCGAGATCTTCCAGCGTCGCCAGAACCGGCAGACGGCCGACAAACTCGGGGATAAGGCCGAACTTCAACAGATCTTCGGGCTCGACCAGGCGGAAGACATCGCCGGTGCGGCGATCCTCCGGCGAAGCGACGACCGCGCCGAAGCCGATCGAGGTCTTGCGGCCGCGATCCGAAATGATCTTGTCCAGCCCGGCAAAGGCGCCGCCGCAGATGAACAGGATGTTGGCGGTGTCGACCTGCAGGAACTCCTGCTGCGGATGCTTGCGGCCGCCCTGCGGCGGGACGGAAGCAACCGTGCCTTCCATGATCTTCAAGAGTGCCTGCTGCACGCCCTCGCCCGACACGTCGCGGGTGATCGAGGGGTTGTCCGACTTGCGCGAAATCTTGTCGATTTCGTCGATGTAGACGATGCCGCGCTGGGCACGCTCGACATTGTAGTCGGCCGATTGCAACAGCTTCAGGATGATGTTTTCGACGTCCTCGCCGACATAACCGGCTTCGGTCAGCGTCGTCGCGTCAGCCATGGTGAAGGGCACGTCGATGATGCGGGCCAGCGTCTGCGCAAGCAGGGTCTTGCCGCAACCGGTCGGGCCGATCAGCAGGATGTTGGACTTCGCCAGCTCGACATCGTTGTTCTTGCCGGCATGCGCGAGGCGCTTGTAGTGGTTGTGGACCGCCACCGACAGCACGCGCTTGGCGTAGGGCTGGCCGATGACATAGTCGTCGAGAACCTTGAGGATCTCCTGCGGTGTCGGCACGCCTTCGCGCGACTTCACCATCGAGGTCTTGTTCTCCTCGCGGATGATGTCCATGCAGAGTTCGACGCACTCGTCGCAGATGAAGACCGTCGGACCGGCGATCAGCTTGCGCACTTCGTGCTGGCTTTTGCCGCAAAACGAGCAGTAAAGCGTGTTCTTGGAATCGCCGCTGTTGTTGCCGACCTTGCTCATTTTCATGTCCTTTCATGGCCGCCCGCCGATGGTCTGGCTGAAAGGGCGCATACTCTATCTATCGCGGGAATCCGCCGCCGCCAGTGTGTCCCGGCTCCTGCAACGCATTCCGTACGAAACACAAATCAGAAAACGTGGCAACGATTCGCGACAACCCCGCATAAAGCTAAGCCGCCGAAACTCAACATAGCCTTAACGTAGGCAATCCTGTCCCCCGAGGGAACAGCCAATTGTGGCCGAAATGCCGCAAGACGCGCCAAAAGCGCGTGATGGTGCCATCCAACTGCCAACTGGCCTTTATGCCACAGCGCTTTCTGCCGCTTCGCGCGACGAAATGACCTTGTCGATGAGGCCGAAATCCTTGGCTTCGTCGGCCGTCATGAAATGGTCGCGGTCGAGCGTCTTCTCGATCTCGTCGTAGCTCTTGCCGGTGTGCTTGACGTAGACCTCGTTGAGGCGACGCTTCAGCTTGATGATATCCAGGGCATGGCGCTCGATGTCGGATGCCTGGCCCTGGAAGCCGCCGGAAGGCTGGTGAACCATGATGCGGGCGTTCGGCGTGGCAAAGCGCATGTCCTTGTGGCCGGCGGTCAGAAGCAGCGAGCCCATCGAGGCCGCCTGGCCGATGCAGAGCGTCGACACGGCCGGCTTGATGAACTGCATGGTGTCGTAGATCGCCATGCCCGAGGTGACGACGCCGCCCGGCGAATTGATGTAGAGGTTGATTTCCTTCTTCGGATTCTCGGCTTCCAGGAACAAAAGCTGCGCGCAGACCAGCGTCGCCATGCCGTCCTCGACCGGACCGGTGATGAAAATGATGCGCTCCTTGAGGAGGCGCGAGAAAATGTCGTAGGCCCGCTCGCCGCGATTGGTCTGTTCGACCACCATCGGAACGAGGTTCATGTAGGTTTCGACGGGGTTCTTCATTCGCTATCTCTTATCTCGCGGTGGGATTCCGGCGCCGGGAATGCTGGCAGATCGGGCAGAATCGGTTCTGGATCGTTATTCCGTAAATAGGATGCCGGCTCATCCTTGTGCAAGGCCGACCCGTCCTAGCCATCTGGGTAAGTCGAATCAAGGTTACATTTCATGGGATTCATCGACCTGTGCCGTGATCGTTCAGGGGCGGCGTCACCACCGTAGCAATTTCTTAACCGCATCGCTTAACGAAATACGGCAAATCCACTTCCCCCCGACGTCCCTTCCCCTACAATCCAACGTTGAACCGTCATTGTGCCGTTCACAGGGGGAGTGTCATGTCTGGGAAAACCGCATGCTTCACCATTGCCGGGCTGACCGTGCTCGGCACGATTTCGCAGACAGCGGCCGGCGGCCGGGCCGTCGAATGCTATGAACCTGTCCGCACCTCGGCCGTCTACGACACGGTCTATGAAGACGTGCTGATCAGTCCGCCCGGCCAGCAGGTTGACTACACTCCGCCCATCTACGGTACGCGCGAACGCGTGGTGATGACGGTTCCGGCACAAGTGACCTACGAGGTCGTGCCCGCGATCACCCGCACCGTCTACCATACGGTCCGGGTCGATGGCGGCTATTCCTGGGAATGGCGCGTCATCCATGGCCGCAAGGTGCTGTGCAAGATCTGGCACAAGGCGCGCTATGAGCGCGTCGCCGAAACCGTGGTGATCCAGCCCGAACGCACGCGCCGTGTCGTCATCCCGGCACAGTACGACAGCATCGCGGAGGAAGTGCTGGTGCAGCCGGAGCAAAGGCGCATCATCGATATCCCCGCCTCCTACCGGACCGTGGCGCGCCGCGTGCTGGTCCGTGAAGGGTCTTCAGGCTGGCGGCGCGTGCATATTCCGAGGCACTGCCAGGATTAAGTTTGGGCCGGCAGGATTCATTTCTCCGAATGGTTTGCGGGCCCAACTCAATCAGAAGCCCCCGCTTTCGACCCTCAAGTCAGTCATCAGGCAGCCGCAGAGGCAGCCTTGAAAGCTGAGGCAGCGGCCGCCATCTCGATTTCGCCCTGGAACTTATCCAAGAAGTCCTCTCGCCCGATCTCGCCCATATCAACAGCTTTCGCTCCACCTGCCGCAATGAAGGATATGTCGGTGATGCCGATGACGTTCAGGATCAGCCGCAAATACTGGGTCGCAATGTCTCGATCGCGGATTGGGGAACCCTCGGTGTAAACGCCGCCGGAAGCCATAAGCACAGTCGCCTTCTTGCCGCTAACAAGGCCCTTGCCGTCCATCCCGAGCGTCAGCCCCTTACGGACGATGTGATCAACCCAAGCCTTGAGCGCCGCCGGGACGTTGTAGTTGTACACGGGCGTGGCAATGACGAGATGGTCGGTCGCCAGCAGCTCCGCGACGAGGCTGTCCGACAGCCGGAGCACTTCCTTCATTTCGGCCGAATGCTGATCAGGCGGCGTGAAATAAGCCTTGAGCCACGGCGCGTTCACGAACGACAGGCCCGTTTCCATCAGATCGCGGGTAACCACCTGCCCATCAGGGTGGGCTGCCTGCCATTCAGCGACAAAACGGCGGGTGAGATTGCGCGAGATCGAATAATCACCGCGCGGGCTGGACTCGACAACGAGAATGCGTGGCATGAATGGTCTCCTTGGATTGAATCAGCCGAAGCGGAAGCCGGAAATCGGCTTGCCGAGAGCGCGACTGTGAGTGCAGCTTGCGCCGTAGACACCGTCGTAAAAAGAGATAATGATCCGATCATCTCTATCAGTTTGGATGATGGATGCTCGGCAGTTTGACCTTGGACCAGCTACGCGTGCTGGTGGCGATTGTTGAAACGGGCAGCTTCTCGGCTGCTGGCCGTAAGCTCCACCGTGCCCAATCCGCGATCAGTCAGACCATCGCAACGCTGGAAGACGTACAGGGGGTCACCCTCTTCGACCGCAGCAATTATCGCCCGCTCCTGACTGATGTGGGCCGCGCGCTGGTCGCTCAGGCTCGTATCGTCCTCTCAGGCACGGCGCGTTTCGAGGCGATGGCTGCCGGCACGCGGGATGGACTTGAGCCCGAGCTTGCGGTCGCGATCGATCCATTGGTGCCCACTGCGCCCTTCATCGATAGCCTGCATGCGCTCCGCGAGGTCTTTCCTCACCTGCCGGTGAGCTTCTCGACCGAGGGGCTGGGCGGCGCCGAGCGGCGATTGCGCCGGGGTGATGCCGCGCTCGCCTTCTGCGTCCTTCTGCCGAGCGCGCCTGAAGATATTGTGGCTTTGCCGCTGCTCGGCGTGCGGCTGCTCCCGGTCGTGGCGCCAACCCATCCGCTTGCCCGGCTCGGCCGGCCCCTCACCCACCCGGACCTGGATGAGCATGTACAACTCGTGCTGTCCGACCCGTCTACACCGGACAGTCCAAGCTACGGCGTGGTTGGAACCAAGGTGTGGCGGTTCGTTGAGCTTGGGCGCCGACTTGATTTCCTCCTCGCGGGGTTTGGCTGGTGCCGAATGCCCGAATATCTGGTGACGCCGCTTCTGGCCGAAGGCCGCCTCGTCCCGTTGCCGATCAAGGACGATCCCGCCGGCGCTCACGGCCCTCTGACAATCTACGCCGCGCATATGCGAGACCGTCCCCTCGGCCGCGCAGGCGCATGGCTTCTCGACAATCTTCAGGCTCGGTTCAATCCGATTTCAGTGCATCATGGCTCAGAACCGGACAGAGCAATTTCCACCCATCGCTGACATTCTCGATTGGGTTTAACCTTGCCTAGCGGTTAAAACGACACGCTTAGTTCCCATCAGCACAATGGCAAGAACCGACCAATATTGGTCGTAGGAGCCGATCAGCGTTGACCCGCAATCTGCCATTCCGGCGCCCGTTATGGAGATTGGTCCCATGACCCAGGTTTCAGTTTTAAACTAGGCCACCTCCGCTCGCAGCCATGCCGTCAAGCCGGCGATATCGCCATTGCCAACGGCCGCCGCAACGCGCCGGCCGACCGCTGCGCCGAACTTGTAGCCATGGCCGGAGCAAGCCGAGACGATCAGGCATTTTCCTTGCGCATGGGCGAAGAACTTCTCGTCGTCGGTGAAGGTGTAGGCGCAGGTGACGACCTCGGTCACCCTGTATTCCTCGATCCGGGCGATCGGCGGCGAGAACAGGTTGCGGATCGCCTCGCCCTCGCCCGGCACCGGCTGACGATTCCAGTCGGCATCGCTGGTCGGCACCCTGTGCAGCCCGGAACCGAATTTCATGCCGGCGCCGCCCGAGGGCGGGATCACATAGCCGTCGACCGCGCCGCCGACATCGAGGACAACGGGTGAAGCCTGCCAGGCGGCCTCGAGGTCGGCCGGCGGTTCGACATAGGCGAGTGCGGTTCGATAGGTCTTCAGCTCGCCGTCCAACTCCGGGAACAGTTTCAATACCCAGGCCCCTGCCGTGACGACGATGCGGTCGGCCTGCATGGTCTCGCCGCTCTCGAGCACGATATGGCCGGCCTCGGAGTCAACCGCGGTGACTTTGCTGTGTTCGTAGACATTGGCGCCGTTGGCGCGCAGCCACTTTGCCAGGCCGGAGGCGATCTTGCGGCAATGCAGCGCGCCGCCTTCGGTCGAAAAATAGGCATAGCGGAACGAACCGGCTTCGAGGAACGGCCAACGTTTCACGGCCGCGTCCGGCTCCAGCAATTCGAAAGGAAAATTGCCTTCTTCCAGGCCCTCGCGATATTCCTCGGCCTCATCGCCGGGCTCGCGCGAAACGCAGACAAATCCGCGCGCATCGAGATGGCTTTCGCCGAGATCGGCCCACATCGCGTCCCAGGCCTGATAGGCTTCGGTGATCAGCCGGCCATAGCCGGTTCCCGCCCGGTAGGCGCGGCGGATGATGCGATGGTGGTCACCCGACGCGGCCAGCGGATTGGGGATCGGTCCCTGCTCGACGATCGAAACGCTGTGACCCGCCTTGACCAGCGACCACGCGGTGGAGAGACCGGCAATACCCGCGCCGACAACAATGACATTCATCAGTTCAGTCTTTCCGCAGCCGGTCCGGCTGGCTCAACGCATTGGGTTGCGGGCGCCAACATACGGTCTGGAACCCGGCTGGCAAGCCGCGCTATTGGTCTGGCATGAGCAAATTGACACCAACCGCCTTGGCCTTTGATCCAGCCACTCACCACCTGCGGCTTGACCCGCACGAGCCGGCCTTTTTTCAAAACCCATACGAGGCCTATGCCTTTCTGCACGACGCATCGAATGCATTCTTCTGGGAAGAATTCGGCTTCTGGTGCTTTGGCGGCTTTGACGACGTCAACCGGCTGCTGCGCGACCGGCGCTTCGGCCGCCAGAACCCGGCCGGCATTCCGGACAGTCGCGGCATTGGTCAAGACCGCAGCCATCTCAGCGCTTTCGACGGCATAGAAGCCAATTCGATGCTGGAGCTGGAGCCGCCGGTGCACGCGCGGCTTCGAACGCTGGTCAACCGTGCCTTCGTCTCGCGCCAGGTCGAACGGCTGCGGCCGCGTGTCGAAGCGCTCGCCAACGACCTGATCGACCGTTTCGATCCGGGCAAGACCGTCGACCTGTTGCCGGCCTTTGCGGCGCCGCTGCCGATCACCATCATTGCCGAAATGCTCGGCGTGCCGGTCGAGATGGGGCCGCAACTGCTCGGCTGGTCGCACCAGATGGTTGCCATGTACATGCATGGCCGCACGCGCGAAACCGAGGAGACGGCCAACCGCGCCGCAGGCGAATTTGCCGATTTCCTGCGCGGTTACGTCACCGAGCGACGCAAGAACCCCGGCGACGACCTGCTGTCGCTGCTGATCTCGGCGCAAGAGGACGGCCAAAAACTGTCGGAGGACGAGATGGTGTCCTCGGCGATCCTGCTGCTCAATGCCGGCCATGAAGCGACTGTGCATCAGACCGGCAATGCCGTCCGCTCAATCCTGGTGCAAGGCGGCGATGTCAGCCGCTTCTTCACCTCACCCGAAGCGACCGCTGCCACGGTCGAGGAATGCCTGCGCATCGACGCGCCTCTGCACATGTTCACGCGCTACGCCTATCAGGAGATCGAAGTCTCGCCCGGCATCGTCGTGCAGCCGGGCCAGACGATCGGGCTGCTGCTCGGCATGGCCAATCATGATCCGCGCGCCTTCGTCGAACCGCAAGCCTTCCGGCCCGGCCGCGCGGACCAGAAGAACGTATCCTTCGGCGCCGGCATCCATTTCTGCATCGGTGCGCCTCTGGCCCGGCTCGAATTGCAGGTATCACTGAAAACCCTGTTCGAGCGGCACCCAAAGCTCCATCTTGCTGAAGAGGCGCGCTCCCGCGACACTTACCATTTCCATGGGCTGGAAACGCTCGCCGTCGGCTTCTGACGATCGCGGGCCTAGGGCTGCCTCGGTCAGTTTCCGGGGAAATAGGATGGCGCCGGTTTGCCTGACATGACCGAGTTGAAATTCGCCTTCCTGGAAGAGCCGCCATTCTGCTTTGCCGATGCATTGGGCGAGGTCTCAGGCTGTGACGTCGAGCTTGCACGCAGGCTCGGTGAGATGCTCGGATTGGCGAGCTTCAAGCCGATCGAGACCGAATTCGCCGACTTGCTGCCAGGGTTGGTTGACGGCCGATGGACCATGACGACCGGACTGTTCGTCTCCGAAGAGCGCAGGCGGCTTGTCGACTTCACCCGGCCGATCTGGGCATTGCAGGACGGACTGCTGGTCGTGAAAGACAATCCGCGCGGCTTTCGCAGCTACCAATCCATTGCCAGTGACCGGACGGCGTTGATTGGCGTCATAACCGACCAGGTTCAGCATCTTACGGCGTTACACAACGGAATCGCGCCTGAGCAAGTCAGGATGTTCGCAACGCAGGCGGATGCGGCGGACGCAGTGGCCATCGGGACGGTGCACGCCTATGCCAGCGTTGCGATGGCGCATCGAGGCTATCTGATCCGGCGGCCCGATATGCCGCTTGGGCTTGTAGAGGTTCCCCCGATTGAAAAGCAGCCGTCGGCCGGTGCCTTCGCGATCGCCAAGGGCAACAGCGCCCTGCTCCGGCGTATCGATTCCTGCCTCGATGAGTTGCTGGGCAGCGACTGGCACCGGCAGATGATGGCGCGATACGGATTTTCGGACAGCGATATCGATCGCGTCGTCTGATCCGTTCCCGATGCCTACAGCTTGATCACATACTCCTTGCGAGTCGTTTCAAGCACTTCCCAGCTACCCTTGAAGCCGGGCCTCAGGACAAAACTGTCGCCGGTCTTGACGGTGCGCGCCTGCCCGCCATCCTCCGCGATCACCGAAACGCCGGACAGGATGTGGCAGAACTCCCACTCGTCGTAGACGATGCGCCACTTGCCGGGGGTCGATTCCCAGATGCCGGCGTAGAGGCCGCCTTCCCGCTCCTCGACGTTCCAGGTGAGGAATTTCGGATCACCTGAAATCAGGCGATCCGGCGCAGGCGAGCCAGGCTCGGCCTCGACGCTGTTGGCGTCGAGGGAAAGGAAAGTCGCTGCGCTCATGAAAGGCTCCGCTGTAGCGGGCTTACCCTCTCCCTTTGTGAGGAAGGTCGTCAAGCGCACAACCCCGAAAATCGGATCGATTTCCGGAGGCTCCAGCTAGAAATCTGTGGCGTTGGGAACGCACCTCACTGTGTCGTATGTAGATCATATTCGCCGCGTGAAGCGTGCCGCCTCTTCCGAACCGCGGGTGGCGTCGCCGGCGCTGTAGGAATGAGCGCCAGCGCCGGCGAGCTTGCCGCCATCGACGATCAGATATTCCTCACGGATCGGCCGGCCTTCGAACCAGCATTCCAGAATTTCGCGGGTGCCCGCGGCGTAGCGCGCCTGGGCGGAGAGCGACGATCCTGAGATGTGCGGCGTCATGCCGTGATGCGGCATCGATCGCCACGGATGGTCCTTGGGAGCCGGCTGCGGGAACCAGACGTCACCGGCATAGCCGGCGAGTTGGCCACTCTCCAGCGCGCGGGCGATAGCGTCACGATTGCAGATCTTGCCGCGCGCCGTGTTCACCAGATAGGCGCCGCGTTTCATCCTGGCGATCATCGTCTCGTCAAAGAGGTTTTCCGTCTCCGGATGCAGAGGCGCATTGATCGTCACCACGTCGCAGACGCCGACCATGGATGCGGGGTCCTTGTGGAAGGTGACGCCAAGCTCTTTCTCGACCGCCTCAGGCAGGCGGTGGCGATCGGTGTAGTGCAACTTGACGTCGAACGGCTTCAGCCGGCGCAGCACCGCGCTCCCGATCCGGCCGGCACCGACGGTTCCGATCTGCATTCCCTCGATATCGTAGGAGCGTGCGACGCAGTCGGCGATATTCCAGCCGCCTTTCACGACCCACTGGTAGGACGGGATGTAGTTGCGCACGAGCCCCAGGATCATCATGACCACATGCTCGGACACGCTGATCGAATTGCAGTAAGTCACCTCGGCGACCGTGATGCCGCGGTCCATGGCGGCCTGAAGATCGACATGGTCGGATCCGATGCCGGCGGTGATCGCAAGCTTCAGTCTGCTTGCCTTGGCTATTCGTTCTTCGGTCAGATATGCCGGCCAGAACGGCTGCGAGATCACGATTTCGGCGTCAACGAGTTCGCGTTCAAAAATGCTGGCGGGGCCGTCTTTGTCTGAGGTCACCACCAGGCTATGGCCCGCGCTTTCGAGAAATTTCCTCAAGCCGAGTTCGCCCGACACGCTACCGAGCAAGACCCCCGGTTCAAAGTCGATGGCCTTCGGCGTGGGAAGTGTCTGGCCGCCGGGATAGCGGTCGAGCTTTGGCAGGCCGTCCCGCGCATATTTTGTCGGATAACCGTCGACCGGATCGTCATAGAGGACGCAAACGACCTTTGCCATTGTGTATCTCCCTTCGTCTGACAACGAAGAGGAAAACGCTCTGTTGTTAACGCTGCCGGCCAACGATGGCCGGCACGGCGATGCTCTGTTGAATTGCTGGTGTGGAGCAGACTCATCTGCCGGCGCTTCCTCATTCGGAAAGTTGTGCGCTATTGCGTATTACATGGAAGACCCGGGCATGGTTTCAAGTGCTGCGGGCGGCACTGGTGCAGCGTTCAATTTCCTTTATTTCAGACCGCGCGCACGGTCTGCTGACACCAAATGCTTGATTTTATGCCGGCGTCGACCGCGACAAGAATGGCCTCTTTCCGATATCACTATGCCCTCCCCGCGCAGGGGAGGGTAATGCGCTCAGACCTTGGCAAGCGCCTGTTCGAGGTCGGCGACGATGTCGTTGACGTTCTCGATGCCGATCGACAGCCGCACCGTGTCCGGTCCCGCGCCGGCCTTGACCTTCTGCTCGTCGGAAAGCTGGCGGTGCGTGGTCGAGGCCGGGTGGATGACCAGCGACTTGGTGTCGCCGACATTGGCGAGGTGCGAGAACAGTTCGAGCGCCTCGACGAATTTGACGCCGGCGTCATAGCCGCCCTTCAGAGCGAAGGTGAACACGGCGCCGGCGCCAAGTGGGGAGTACTTCTTCTGCAGCGCGTTGTTCTTGTCGCTGGGAAGGCCGGGGTAGTTCACCGAAGCGACCTTGGGGTGATTGGACAGCCAGGCAGCGACCGTCACGGCGTTGTCGCAGTGGCGCTGCATGCGCAGCGGCAAGGTTTCCAGGCCGGTCAGGATGAGGAAGGCATTGAACGGCGAGATCGCCGGGCCGAGGTCGCGCAGGCCGAGCACACGCGCGGCAATGGCGAAAGCGAAATTGCCGAAGGTTTCATGCAGGATGAGGCCACCATATTCGGGGCGCGGCTCCGACAGCATCGGGTACTTGCCCGACTTCGACCAGTCGAAGGTGCCGCCATCGACGATGGCGCCGCCGATCGAATTGCCGTGGCCGCCGATGAACTTGGTCAGCGAATGGACGACGATGTCGGCGCCATGCTCGATCGGCCGGATCAGGTAGGGCGAGGCCAGCGTGTTATCGACGATGAGCGGCAGGCCATGCTTGCGCGCAATGTCGCCGATCTTCTCGATATCGACGAAGGTGCCGCCCGGATTGGCGAGGCTCTCGATGAAGATCGCCTTGGTCCTGTCATCGATCTGGCTTTCGAAGGTCGAGATGTCGTTGGTATCGGCCCAGCGTACCTCCCAGCCATAATTCTTGAAGGCATGGCCGAACTGGTTGATCGAACCGCCATAAAGCTTGTTGGCGGCAACGAAATTGTCGCCCGGCTGCATCAGATTGTGGAACACGATCACCTGCGCGGCGTGGCCGGAGGCGACCGCAAGAGCCGCCGTGCCGCCTTCGAGTGCCGCCATACGCTCTTCCAGAACTGCCTGCGTCGGATTCATGATGCGGGTGTAGATGTTGCCGAAGGCTTTTAGCCCGAACAGCGAGGCGGCATGGTCGGCATCGTCGAAGACGAAGGAGGTCGTCTGGTAGATCGGCGTGGCACGAGCGCCGGTCGCCGGGTCGGGCTTGGCGCCGGCGTGAACGGCGAGCGTATTGAAACCTGGCGTGCGGGTCACTGAAAACCTCCCTGAAAAACCTTCTGAAATTCGCCGGGCATTCTTGGCGAACCCCGGCCTCGAATGCAAAGAAGAAAATACCCTTCCGTGCAGGACCTTCTATCAAGCGGCAGGAAAATACGGCGTTTGCCGGAATAATTTTGCGCTGTTGCCCCTCGCCTACTTCTGGCGCACGCCGAAACTCTGGAATCCGGAGCGCATCAGCGGCTTCTTCGACGACAGTACGCCGGAGTTGACGCCGGTCCAGCCGATCTCGCCGGATAGTTTACCGTATTCGATCTTGGGGCAGCGGTTCATCACCACCTTGACGCCGGCGGCCTCGGCGCGGGCGGCTGCCTCGTCATGGCGCACGCCAAGCTGCATCCAGATCACTTTCGGCAAGGGATCGAGCCGCAACGCCTCATCGACTATGCCGGGCACTGCCGTCGGCGCGCGAAAAATGTCGACCATGTCGATCGGCTCCGGAATATCGGCCAGCCTGGCATAAGTCATCCGGCCGAGGATTTCCTTGCCGGCCTGACCAGGATTGATCGGGAATACCGAAAAGCCCTTGGCGAGCAGATATTTCAGCACGAAATAGCTTGGCCGCACATCATTGGCGGATGCGCCGACCATGGCGATGGTCTTCACCGAGTTGAGGATGCCGGCGATGTAGGTGTTGTCGTAGCTATCGTGGTTCATGGTCGTCCTCATACAACGCCTCGTCGAGAAAACCATCGGGGTCATTGCTGAAATCGCGCAGCATGCGGAAGTGGTCGGTATCACGAAAGTCGGCGGGTTCCAGCCCAAACCGGCTGATGCGGAACAGTTGTGCGCCGGGACAGGCCATCAGCAATGGCGAATGCGTCGCCATGATCACCTGCGCGGTGCCCGACCGGTCCATGCGCCGCAGCATCTTGAGCAGCTCGATCTGGCGCGAGGGAGACAGCGCGCTCTCGGGCTCGTCGAGGATGTAGATGCCTTGCCTGCGGCAGCGCTCCTCGAAAAAGCGGATGAACCCCTCGCCATGCGACCAGGACAGGAAATCGGGAGGCGCCCCGCCAGATTCCAGCGCCGCCTGATCGAGGTAGCGGGCGATGGAGTAAAAGGACTCGGCGCGAAAGAACCAGCCGGCGGTGACTTTCGGCAGCCAGTGGCCACGGAACGTGTCTGCTAGCGCAGCACCGCTCTTGTCGATGGCGCTGGAATGGTCGACCGGCCGGTAGCCCTTGCCGCCGCCTGCTTCGTCATAGCCGGCCAGCGCGCCGATCGCCTCGAGCAGCGTCGATTTGCCGGTGCCGTTCTCGCCGACGATAATGGTGATCGGCGTGGTGAATTCGAGTTCGAAGTCGTGGCCGCGAAACAGCGGCAGGTTCCAGGGGTATTTTTCCCAATCCTCGACCCGCGCGGGGTCGAGCAGAATACGCTTGAGATAGGGTGCCTTGAGCCGCGTCAGCTGCTTGCGGTAGGCCATCAATCGGGCAGCGAGATCGTGCCGTCTTCCGCGATAGGAAAGGCCGGATTGTGCGCCACTTCCCAGACATGCCCGTCGGCGTCGGCGAAATAGCCATACCAGCCGCCCCAGAAGGCGCGCCCGGCCGGCTTGACGATGCGGCCGCCGGCTTTCTCGGCCCTGGCGAGGACTTCATCGACCTCCGTGTCGGAACGGGTGTTGTAGGCGAGATAGACAGCGGACGGTGCGCCGGAAAAGGCAACACCCGAATCCTCCTCGGCGCTGGCGCGCGGAAACAGGCCGAGAATGACGCCGCCCATCTGGAAGAAGGCGACACCCTCGGTGATGCCGGTGTGACGGGTCAGCCCCATCGCTTCGTAGAAGCGCACGGCGCCGTCGAGATCGTCGGTGGCGATCGTGATGATGGAGATGCGGGGTTCCATGGTGCTGCTCCTATTCGTCCGCCCACTCCGGCTTGCGCTTGCCGATGAAGGCGCCGATGCCTTCCTCGGCGTCGCGCGCAAGCATGTTCTCGACCATGACGCGGCCGGCGTAGGCATAGGCGTCCGCCAGTCCCATTTCGGCCTGCGCGTAAAAAGCTTCCTTGCCGGTCTTGACCACCAAAGATGATTTGGAAGCAATGGTTTGCGCGTATTTGGTGACAATCTGATTCAGATATTCGCGCGGCACGACGCGGTTGACCAGGCCGAATTCCTTGGCGGTCGCCGCATCGATCGTCTCGCCGGTCAACAGCATCTCCATCGCATGCTTGCGCGAGACGTTGCGCGACAGCGCCACCATCGGCGTCGAGCAGAACAAGCCGATGTTGACGCCTGGCGTGCAGAAGGTCGCCTCATGCGAGGCAATCGCCAGATCGCAACTGGCGACCAGTTGCAGCCCGGCGGCGGTGGCGAGGCCCTCAACTTCGGCAATCACGGGCAGTGGATGACGCACAATCGCCTGCATCAGCGCGGCACAAGCAGCAAACGTCTCTTCGAAGAAGGCCTTGCCATGATCGGCATCGGCGCGCCGCGCGGTCATTTCCTTGAGATCATGGCCGGCGCAGAACACCTTGCCGGACGCCGACAAAATGATGACGCGAACGGCCTTGTCGGCCCTGGCGCGCTCGAGTTCCGCCGTCAGCGCCGCCATCACTGCCAGCGACAGCGCGTTGGCGGGTGGATTGGCGAGCGTCAGGCGCAGCACGCCCTTGTCCAGCCTTGCGGCAACCGGACCGTCAACGGGAGCAGGCTTGATGGCAAGGATTTCGGCCATGGATAGGGTCTCCGCGATTCCGCTCGGGGCTGTCAGAGTATCTAATACCGGATCGGGTTTCGTCCACCACCGATCGCTTGCGCCAAGCGACGAAGGTTGCCAGAAATGCCGCGCTGCGCTCATACCGGCATGCACAAAACGAGAGGCCGACATGCCCGCCCATTCCAATCTCAAGCCGGTGCTGACCGCACAACAAATCAACGCGCTGATGGAGACCGTCTATCCGCAACTCAACGAGCAGTTTAGATATTACGAGGCGATCGACGTGTTCCCAGGCGGCTGTATTGTGCGGCTCAATGCCGGCGAGCGGCATCTGCGTCCCGGCGGCACGGTGTCCGGCCCTCGCTGTTCACGCTGGCCGACATCGGCGGTTATGTCTGCGTGCTTTCGCATGCCGGCCCGGATGCGCTCTCGGTCACTACCAATCTCAACATCAATTTCGTCCGCAAGGCCGAGACCGGACCGATCGATGGCCACTGCCGCATCCTGAAACTCGGAAAGAGCCTGATGGTGTTCGACATCGACATCGTCGCCGGCCCGGACGGACACACAATCGCGCACGCCACCGGCACCTATTCGATCCCGCCGAAACGTAACTGACGATTGAATTTTCCTTTGATGTGTATATATATGCGCATAGGTGATTTTTGCTCGAACGTGACAGCCGCAGGATCGTAAAGCGCCTCAGGGAGGACGGGTTCGAGCTGATTTCCGTGCGCGGCTCGCACCACAAATTCCGGAAGGGCGAGATCGTGTTGATTGTTCCGCATCCCGAGAAGGATCTGCCGACCGGCACTGCTCGCGCGATCGCCAAGCAAGCTGGTTGGATCAAGATAGGTTGACGCGTCCTGGAGGCCGTGATGAAGAACTATTTCGCCTTGGTCGACAAAGATCTCGACAGCGCGTTCGGCATCCGCTTTCCGGACATTCCCGGCTGCTTTTCGGCCGCGGACGCAGCGGAAGACATCGTGCCTAACGCCGTTGAGGCCTTGCAATTGTGGGCGGAGGACATGCCTGTTCCCGAACCGTCCAGCCACGAAGCAATTGTGGCCCTTCCCGACATACGCAACGCGCTTGCCGAAGGCGGCTATCTGGTCTCGGTGCCGCTCATCGACAATGACAGCGCCGTCGTCAGGGCGAACGTCACTTTCGAGCGCGGTGTTTTGCGGGCGATCGACGCCGCCGCCCGCGAGCGCGGCATTACGCGATCAGCGTTCCTTTCCACCGCCGCGCGCAGGGAAATCGAGGCAAAGCACTGAGGCCGCCCCAGGCAAGCGCCTGTGGTCGATGTGGTAAAATAATACCTTTTACTTAAGGCGTTGTTTTTACTTTGCTTTACCTGCCATTCAGCCTTCTCGTGCGCCTTGACGCCACAACCACCCTCGCCTATAAGCCCCTCACGAAGCAGCGGCCCGCAAAGGCCGCCGTTTTGTTATTGGCGGCGGGCAAGCGCTTTTCGCCAATCCAAGCAACAAGAAACGCCTTCCCTTATGAAGGTCCGAACCGAAAGCAGAAAACATGACAACCTTTTCGCAGAAGCCTGCGGATGTGGTGAAGAAGTGGATCCTGATCGACGCCGAAGGTCTCGTCGTCGGTCGTCTGGCCACTGTCATCGCCAATCATCTCCGCGGCAAGCACAAGCCGACCTTCACCCCGCATGTCGACGACGGCGACAATGTCATCGTCATCAATGCCGACAAGGTGGTGTTCACCGGCAAGAAGTTCACCGACAAGGTCTATTACTGGCACACCGGCCACCCCGGCGGCATCAAGGAGCGCACCGCGCGCCAGCTGCTCGAGGGCCGTTTCCCCGAGCGTGTCGTCGAGAAGGCCGTTGAGCGCATGGTGCCGCGTGGCCCGCTCGGCCGTCGCCAGATGAAGAACCTGCGCGTCTATGCAGGCGCCGAGCATCCGCATGTCGCCCAGCAGCCCCAGGTTCTCGACGTGGCCAAGCTGAATTCCAAGAACAAGAAGGTCGCATAAGATGGCTGAGCTTTCCTCGCTCGCAGAACTGGGCGCCGCCACCGGCAACACCAACACGCAGCCGGCAGCCCCCGTCCACGTCCAGAAGCTCGACAAGTCGGGCCGCGCCTATGCCACCGGCAAGCGCAAGAACGCCATTGCGCGTGTCTGGGTGAAGCCCGGCTCGGGCAAGATCATCGTCAACGACAAGGAATTCGCGACCTATTTCGCGCGCCCGGTCCTGCAGATGATCCTCAACCAGCCGATCATCGCCTCCAACCGTTCGGGCCAGTACGACATCGTCGCCACTGTCGTCGGCGGCGGCCTTTCCGGCCAGGCCGGCGCCGTGCGCCACGGCATCTCCAAGGCGCTGACCTACTATGAGCCGACGCTGCGCGCCGTGCTCAAGAAGGGCGGCTTCCTGACCCGCGACAGCCGCGTCGTCGAGCGCAAGAAGTACGGCAAGGCGAAAGCCCGTCGTAGCTTCCAGTTTTCCAAGCGTTAAGAAGCGCTTGGGGCCAGTTCTCGAAGCGCTACGCGTTCCGGATCTTCAGACAATCGAAAAGGCCGCCTCCGGGCGGCCTTCTGCTTTTGGGGCTCTTGTTTACGTCTCGGCAGTCACCCCACCCGCGCCTGCGGCGCGACCTTCCCATCAAGGGGAGGTAAAAGAGCGCGGCGCCCTACCTCCCCTCGATGGAGAGGTCGGCGCGGAGCGCCGGGTTGGGTGATGGCGCCGACGCAACTCATGCTCGCGATGGGCTTCAGGACTTGCCGGCCCTGATGAAATCGATGAACGCCCGCAGCGGGGCCGGCACCAGGCGGCGGCCGGGATAGTAGAGAAACGGTCCGGGAAAACTCTGCCACCACGGCTCGAGCACCGGCTCAAGGGCACCGCTGTCGAAATAAGGGCGAAGCCAGCCCTCGAAGAGGCCGATGATGCCGGTGCCGGCGATGGCCGCATCGACGGCAAGGTCGGTTGCCCCGCCGATCCGCACGATCAATGGCCCCGTCGGATCGACCCGCACCACCTCGCCGTCGCGCTCGAATTCCCATGGCAGCATCGCACCGCTGGCAAAGCGGCCGCGCACGCAGGAATGTCCAAGCAGGTCGCTCGGGTGTTCCGGCCGTCCATGGCGATCCAGATAGGCAGGGCTGGCGGCGGTGGCGAAATGTTGCACACGCGGTCCGATCGGCACCGCGATCATGTCCTGCTCCAGGCGCTCGTCGTAGCGGATGCCGGCGTCGCAGCCGGCCGCCAGCACGTCGACAAAGTTCTCGTCGGCGATCACCTCCAGCCGGATACCGGGATAAGCGGCGAGAAAACCCGGGACGATGTCAGGCAATATCAGCCGCGCCGCACTCACCGGCACGTTGAGCCGCAACGAGCCCGCCGGCCTGTCGCGAAAGCCATTCACCACGTCCAGCGCCGCCTCCACCTCCGACAGCGCCGGGCCGAGCCGTTCCAGCAGGCTGAGGCCGGCCTCGGTCGGGACAACGCTGCGCGTCGTTCGGTTGAACAGCCTGACCCCGAGCTGTGTCTCGAGGCGACGCACCGCCTCGCTCAAGCCCGACGCGCTGCCGCCGCTGGCACGCGCGCCATTGCGGAAGCCGCCGGCGCGAGCCACTGCCACGAAAGCGTTCAGATCACTGAGGTCCATCATTGTTCGCAATTCCGTACAGCCTGTGTGGATTGTACCCGATTATCACAGGATCGAGCAGCGACTATCTCTGCCTCCTCAAAGGAGATCAATCCATGTCCAATATTCAACAGGCCGGCACCTTCACCCTTGGCAGCCATACCGTGAAGCGGCTCGGCTACGGCGCCATGCAGCTCGCCGGACCCGGCGTGTTCGGACCGCCGAAAGACCATGACGCGGCATTGGCCGTGCTGCGCGAAGCGGTCGCACAAGGCGTCGACCACATCGACACCAGCGACTTCTATGGTCCGCACGTCACCAACCGGCTCATCCGCGAGGCGCTGGCACCCTACCCCGACGATCTCATCATCGTCACCAAGATCGGCGCCCGCCGCGGTGCGGATGGTTCATGGCTGCCGGCCTTTTCTCCCGAAGCCCTGACCCAGGCGGTACACGACAATCTAAGCAATCTCGGGCTCGAAGTGCTCGATGTGGTTAATTTGCGCATCATGTTCGACACCCATGGCCCCGCCGAAGGGTCGATCGAAGCGCCGCTCACCGTGCTGGCCGAGCTTCAACGAAAGGGCTTGGTCAGGCATATCGGACTGAGCAACGTGACGGCTGCGCAGATTGCGCAAGGACGCCGGATCGCCGAGATCGTCTGTGTGCAGAACCAGTACAATCTGGCGCATCGCGGCGACGACGCCCTGATCGACGACCTCGCCCGCGAGGGCATCGCCTATGTGCCGTTCTTTCCGCTCGGCGGCTTCAACCCGCTGCAGTCTTCGACGCTGTCCGATGTGGCGAAGCGCCTCGGCGCCACGCCGATGCAGGTCGCGCTCGCCTGGCTGCTGCGCCGCGCGCCCAATATCCTGCTGATCCCCGGGACATCGTCGGTCGGGCATCTCAGGGAGAACCTAGCGGCTGCCGGGCTCGAACTGCCGCAGGATGCGCTCAGCAAGCTGGATGGCGTGGCGCTGGCGGCGTAAAGCACGGAACCTATCTCCCCCCTCGAGGGGGAGATGTCGCCAAAGGCGACAGAGGGGGTCGGTACGACCGGGCGCGCCCTCCGGCGGCAGATGGAGGTTGGCGCTCTGTGCGCGGTGACCCCCTCTGGCCTGCCGGCCATCTCCCCCTCAAGGGGGGAGATTCGCAATTTCTACGCCCCGTTCCTAGTTGATACTCGCCGTATTCGCCGGCTCAACCGGCCGCGTCTCGTCGGCATAAGGAACACGAAAACCGTTCGCTGCCAGCCAGTCGATTGCCGCTTTCGGCTCATCGGTCTGGATGATGGTGGCGCCGCGATCGGCCCAAAAACCCCAGCTTTCGCGCGGCAGGCTGGCCTGGACCGCCAGTTCATCGCCTCGGCCGCCGGCAAGGAAGCCGCCCGGCTTGTTGACGATGGCGTAGGTATCGGCCCAGATGTGCCAGTTGCCTCTCACGGCGGCCGCGCGCATGCGCGTGCTGAACAGCGGTCCGCCGGTCTCGGTCAGCGTCTCGGCGCCTGCCCGCCAGTTGATCAGCTCGATCGCGCGCGGCGAAAAGGCGTGGTCGACCGTCTCGGCAAAACCGGCATCGCGCACAGCGTCGTCTGCAACAATCGGCATGAACTGGAAGCCGCCGCCGATGGCATCCATGGCGGCCTTGACCGTGGTGATCCTGCTCTGGTTCCACAGGTTCTCCTTGACGATGACCTGCTCGGCCATGCCGAGATCGCGAGCGACCGCAATCATGCCTGCGAGATCTCCGACGTCGAGCTTGTTGTCGAGGTTGATGAGGATCCTGTCCCTGGTCGCCAGCAGCATCTCGCGCAGCGTCGACACCGTCTCATCGGTGACGACGCCTGTGCCCTCGACCACCAGCCGGCAGGTCTTCAGTTCGGCCAGCGTGCGCTTGACCACCTCGCCCTTGCAGGTCGTGGTGCGGTCGAGCCAGCTGTCATGCATGACGACGAATTCGCCGTCCTTCGAGCGCCTGATGTCGACCTCGACGATTTCGGCGCCCATGGCGATCGAGCCTTCGACGGCGGCAATCGAGTTTTCCGGATAGAGCGTCTTGCCGGCCTGCATGCTGCCGGCGCGATGCGCGGCCACCATGATGTGGTCGCGCCACTGGTTGGCATGCTCGAAGCGGTCGAGGATCTGTCTGGCGCGGGTTTCGCCAGCCAAGGTGTGGCCACAGGCCGCCGCTAGTGCCGCGGAAAACAGAAGGCTCAGCCAGAGGGTCCGCATCGAGAATCGCTCCTTGCCGGATCGAAATCGGGATAGGCGATGCCCGTGACATCCAGGTGAACGAAGCCGGCTAGCGGAATGCGTCAGATGCGTTTCGAGAGCCGGCGGAACCACGCCATGGCCGGCATTTCGATGAAACGCCAGGTGATCCAGGAGGCGGCAATGGTGGCGGCGAGCATGACGACGATCGCCGCAGCGCCTGTCCATCCTGCGCCGAAGCCTGTGGCAGGCTGGCCGCGCAGCATGAAGTCACCGATCAGGCCGAGGCCGAGCTTGCGCTCGACGAGCCCCGCGACATTGATCATGCGCGCCTGGACGAAGATGTGGACCATGTAGATGGAGTAGGACAGCGCGCCGAGCGTCAGCATGAACGGAGCCCTCAGCAAGGCGCTGATCCAGCCGCCTTCATGGGCGAAGAGAAACAGTGCGAGCGCGAACACCAGGGGTGCCGCGATGCCGAAATCATTGTCGCCCGCCAGCGAGACGAAAAGCACGATAACGGCCACCATGACGATCTCGGCAAAGGTCCAGTCCATCCGCGGGCCACTCCCGGCGAGGGCCTGTCGCGCCTCTGCAATGGAATCATGCTGAAACCAGGCCAGCAAGGCGCCCAGCGAGAAGCCGTACAGGCAGCGGATGAAGCCGAAATCGAAGGATACATCCATATGATGGGTCGAGAAGCCAAGCAGGAACAGCGGCGCGGTGACGGCGGCGGCGACGAACCATATCCAGGCGCGCGCGCCGGCGACGAACACCACGCCGGCAAACAAGAGATAGGCGAAGAACTCCGCCGAAATGCTCCAGCTTGGCGCATTCCAGGTCAATTGATCCTCGAAGCCGACACCCTGCAGCAGGAAAAGATTGGCAAGCAGACTCCCAGGGTCGAAACCATCGGTAAAAGGCGCAGCCCCGGTGCCATGCAGTTGCGGCAACATCAGCCGCAGCAGTTCGAAGCCGGCAAAGGCGGCCAGCATAAGCAGATGCAGCGGATAGATGCGGCCGAAACGAACCAGCGCGAAGCGAGCAGCCTCTTCAGGCCGGCTCAGCCGATTGCCGTAGCTGCTGGCGATGACGAAGCCGGACAGAACGAAGAAGAAATCGACGAAGAGGTAGGACGAACCGATGAAGGCGCTTTGCGAAACCGTCGAACCGGTCGGGAAGTGAAACAGCGTGACCAGAAGCGCGCAGATGCCACGCCACGAATCGAGGACCAGGAAGCGTTCTCCGGCGATCGTACCGGTGTGGGTCGACACGGCGGGATGGGGAGGATTAAGAAACGCGGTCTGCGTCATGATGATACAAATCCTGTCTTGCCGTGGCACTCGGGCGGCGCCGTTTTGTCTCCCCAAGCTGTGACTGGCATCTTCCGTGCCGGTTCTGTAGTTGTTGCACCCCGACGAAAAACGAGGATCCGTAATGGCGAACAACAACATCGACAACGCCTTCACCGCCCGTTCCAAAACGGGCGCCGCGTTCGAGCCGACCTATTCCGGCGCGCTGTCGTTCATGCGGCGCAAATACACGAAGGACGTGAAGGGGGCGGATGCGGTGGTGTGGGGCATTCCCTTCGACGCCGCCGTCACCAACCGGCCCGGCGCTCGTTTCGGGCCGCAGGCGATTCGCCGCGCCTCGGCGATCCTCGACAACGACCCGCAATACCCGTTTTCACGCGATCTGTTCGAGCATCTGGCGGTCGTCGACTATGGCGATTGCCTGCTCGACTCAGGCAACCACCAGAAGACGCCCGGCACGATCGAGCGCGAAGCCGCGAAGATCCTCAAAACAGGCGCCTTCCTGCTGACGCTGGGCGGCGACCATTTCGTCACCTGGCCACTGCTCAAGGCGCATGCCGCCATCCATGGCCCGCTCGCCCTGGTGCAGTTCGACGCGCATCAGGATACCTGGCCGGACGACGGCAAGCGCATCGACCATGGCTCCTTCGTCGGCCGCGCCGTCAAGGAAGGCATCATCGATCCCGACCGTTCGATCCAGATCGGCATCCGTACCCATGCACCCGACACGTTCGGCATCAAGATCCTCTACGGCCATGAAATCGAGGAGATGCGGGCGTCCGATATCGCCTACGCCATCGTCGACCGCACCGGCGGCAAGAAGACGTACCTCACCTTCGACATCGACTGCCTCGATCCGGCCTATGCACCGGGAACCGGCACGCCGGTTGCCGGCGGACCGTCCTCGGCAAAAATCCTGTCGACGCTGCGCCAGCTCAACCAGATCGATATTGTCGGCGCCGATGTCGTAGAGGTTGCGCCGGCCTATGATCACGCCGATATAACGGCGATCGCCGGTTCGATGGTCGCCATGCAATATCTCGGCCTGCTGGCGGAGCGAAAGGCACGGCTTGAAGAGCTGAACAACAACGGCAACCACAACGGCGCCGCGGTGAATCAAGGTCAGGGCATATAATCTTGAAATATCAGGGAAATTAATCAATCCATGAAACCGAAAATCTTCATCGACGGCGAACACGGCACCACCGGTCTGCAGATCCGGGCGCTGCTTGCCGAGCGCGGCGACCTGGAAATCATCTCGGTTCCCGCCGAGCGCCGCAAGGAAACGGCTGCACGCGCCGAGTTCCTCAATGCCGCCGATGTCGCGATCCTGTGCCTGCCCGACGATGCGGCGAAGGAGAGTGTTTCGCTGATCGCCAACGACACCACCAAGGTTATCGACGCGTCGACCGCGCATCGCGTGGCGGAGGGCTGGGCGTATGGTTTCGCCGAGATGGACAAGACGCAGGCGAAGACAATTGCTTCGGCAAAACGCGTTGCCAACCCCGGCTGCTGGCCGCAGGGACCGATCGCGACGCTGCGGCCGCTGGTCACCGCTGGCCTGCTACCCGCCGATTTCCCGATCACCGTCAACGGCATTTCGGGCTATTCGGGCGGCGGACGGCCGATGATCGAGGACTACGTCGCCAAGGGCGAGGACGCCTCGGAATTCCTGCCCTACGGCCTCACCTTGCAGCACAAGCACGTGCCGGAACTGAGGGCCTATGCCAAGCTGTCGCATGATCCGATCATGCAGCCGGCGGTCGGCAATTTCGCGCAAGGCATGATCACGGTCGTGCCATTGCAGCTGGGCGGTCTCGACCATGTGCCGACGGGTGCGGAGCTGCATGCGGCGATTGCCGACCATTTCGCCGCCATCAAGGGCGGCGTGGTCGAGGTGGCGCCCTATGCGCATTCGGAGCGCATGCCGGAGATCGATCCGGAGATCTACAACGGCACCAACCGGATGAAGGTCTACGTCTTCGCCAACGACAAACGCGCGCAGGCGCTGTTGCTGGCTGTCTATGACAATCTCGGCAAGGGCGCCTCGGGTGCCGCCGTCCAGAACATGGACCTGATGCTCGGCCTTTGATGGAGACGCCAGCCTTTCCGGCGCGCTGGAAGATCAGCACGCCAGAACTCATTGCCGAAACCTTTTCGAGCCGCATCTGGAAGGTTTTCCGCGAAGACGGCTCGCCGGCAATCGTCAAGGCGCTGAAACCCTTCGACGATGTCGCCGACGAACTGCGCGGCGAACATTATCTCGCCTGGCGGCGCGGCGAAGGCGCGGTACGCCTGCTTGGCCGCGACAGCCACAGCATGCTGCTCGAATATGCCGGTGAAACCCTGCTGCAGCAGGTTCTCGACGAACAGGGCGATTTTGCCGCGACCGCAATTGCGGCGGATGTCATGGCAAAGCTGTTTTCGCCTGGGAAAGACCCCTTCCCGTCCGAGCTTCAGCCGCTCAGGGAGCGTTTTTCAAGCCTGTTCAGGAAAGCCGCAACCGACCGTGACGCCAGCCATGACAGCCTCTATGTCGAGGCCGCCGTCATTGCCGATCGGTTGCTGGCCAATCCGCGCGATATCAGGCCACTGCATGGCGACCTGCACCACGAAAACATCCTGCACGGGCCGCGCGGCTGGCTGGCGATCGATCCGAAGGGCGTTCTTGGCGATCCCGGCTTCGACGCCGCCAACATGTTCTACAACCCGCTCGACCGGGACAATCTCTGTCTCGATCCGGAGCGAACAGCGTATATGGCCGAGATCTTTGCCAGAACACTGGGCCAGACACCGCCAGCCATTCTGGATCATGCCATCGCGTATGGTTGCCTGTCGGCGTCCTGGCATCATGAGGACGACAACGCGGTCGAGGAGAATCGCGAATTGTCGATCGCCGAGGCGATCCGGTCGGTGCGGGCAAGCTTCTGATCGCACGGGGCAACGGCGCGGTGGTAACCGCCTGTTCACCACGATGGGCTACTGACTGGCCTCGGCTCCACTTCGGGATTTGTCATGGTCAGCGCGATTTCGGGTTCCTCCCAGGCAACTCAGTACTCCTCGTCCAGCTCGTCGAGCAATGCAGCCCAGGAGGCCGCGCTCGAAAAGCAGATCCAGGATCTGGAAGACCAGGCCAAGGCGATCACGGATCAGGTTAAGGCCGCGCAAGTGCGGCAGGATATCGCCGTGGCCCAGGCCAAGCTTGATGCGCTCAAGGCCGCCGACAAGGCAGCCAAGGCCGATCAGGGCCAGTCCGCACCATCCGCCGCCGCGTTGCGCCAGGCGGAATTCGACGGCGAGAAAACGACGTCTTCCAACGAATTCTGGATGTGACTGGCCGATCTATCCTTTTGTTTTGACGCAATTCCCTAAGGGAAAGCGCTATGCGCTTTTCCCGGGAAAACCGTTTCACACTTTTCCTGGAATTGCTCCAGGGATCAGCTCCTGAGCGCGATTTCGTGCGGCAAGGGATAGGCGCCCTTGGTGCCGCGCCAATGGGCTGATGCAAAGCCCAACACGATGAGCGCAAATCCCTGATGGGTCAGCGCCATATGCAGCGGCACGTGCATCAGCAGCGTGCCGATGCCGATCGAGGCCTGCACCAGCACCAGCAGAAACAGCAGCGTCGCACGGCGAGCGTGCGTTGAGCCTGGCAGCCTCCTGCGCGTGGCGATCATGTGCCACAAGGCCACGATGAACACCGTATAGGCGCCGAGCCGGTGGACAAACTGCACCGTCTTCGGGCTTTCGAAGAAGTTGCGCCACACCGGCTCGAGGATCAGCAGATCGCCCGGGACGATCTTGCCGTCCATCAGCGGCCAGGTGTTGTAGCTCAGGCCGGCGTCAAGCCCGGCGACCAGGCCGCCGAGATAGATCTGGATCAGCGCCAAGAGCACAATGAAGCCGGCCAGCCTCCGCGTCGAACGATCGGCGGCCGGCTCGGAATGCGGCGCCAGCCCACGCGCCACGACCATGGTCGCGGTGAAGATCAGCGCGGCGAGTGTCAGGTGGGTGGCCAGCCGGTACTGGCTGACGGAGACGCGGTCGACCAGACCTGATGCCACCATCCACCAGCCGATGGCGCCTTGCAGGCCGCCGAGGAGGAGAATGCCCATGAGTTTCGGCCCCAGACCGCGCTCGATGCGGCGCGTCGCCCAGAAAAACAGCATCGGCAAGGCAAAGACCAGGCCGACGCTGCGCGCCAGGATGCGGTGCACCCATTCCCACCAGAAGATCGATTTGAACGCCTCGATGCTCATGCCCTTGTTGAGTTCGGCATATTGCGGGATCTGCTGGTAAAGCTGGAATTCCTCTTGCCACTCGGCGTCGTTGAGCGGCGGGATGACGCCGTGAATCGGCTTCCACTGCGTGATCGACAGACCGGAATCGGTGAGCCTGGTGGCGCCGCCGACCAGCACCAGCGCAAACAGCACCAGCAGCACCACATAGAGCCAGCCGCGCAGCAGCGCCCGGTTGTGGAGGTCGCGGGTGCGGGCGACGTATGGCGCGGCAGCTGATATGGCAGCCATGATCTTGTCCCGGCAGGTTGGTTTGGCGGATTGGTGGACCATCGCACCCGTGCTGGCAAGGCCATGCGGCGCGGCACGCCGTCGCGCCGCGTCTCACCGGTTGCACAGCTTCGCGCCAAGGCCTATGCGAGGCCAACACTCTGAGTTTGCCCGGTCCCCTGTCCGAGTTGCCGGCATCCTCGACCAGGAGACCAACCATGCCCCTGCGCCTGAAAAAGCTGATCGGAATGTTTCTGCTGATCGCGCTGGTCATCATCTATGCCCTGGTCGCATCGATCTTCGCGGTCGCCCGGCTCTCGGAATCGGGCCCCTGGGTCCATTTCCTGTTCTTCCTGCTCAGCGGCCTGCTCTGGGTGCTGCCGGCGATGGGCATCATCAAATGGCTGATGCTGGAGCCGCGGGCCAAGCGCTAAGCGGAGCCCAGCCCCGCCGCCATCAAATCGTAACGAGCATCTTGCCGGCATTGGCGAGCGGCGTCGTCACGCCCGACAGCATGGTGCGGATGTGGGCGAGGCTCTGGTAGCGGCCGTTGACTGAAATGCGCGGCAAGGCATGCAGGAACCCGGCATGCTCGGCGCGCAGCACACCGTGGCGCGTCGTCACGGCGGATGCATAGCCCGCGTCGCGGGCAAAGCCCACTTCGCGACAGCCTACAGCACTTGCATAGCCATAGGGGTAAGCGAAATGGCTGGGCTTTTCGCCCAGTTCGGCTTGCAACATGGCGCGCACGGCGCCGGTCTCGTGCCGCGCATCGGCTTCGGAAAGCCGCTTCAGATTGCTGTGGTTGATCGTATGGGCGCCCATCGTCACCAGCGGATGCGCGGCGATGCGGCGGATCTCGTCCCAGTTCATCAATGTCCGCATGCGCGGGCCGTCGGCGTCAACGCCATTTGAGCGAGCCAGGTCGCGCAGCACCGCTTGCAGATTCTCCTCGCGGACTTCGGAGGTGAGATAGGCGTGCAGGCGTGCATTGGCCGGCAGTTTCTTCGCAGGGGTCGAGCAATCGATCGTCAGGGGACCGTTCGGTCGCGTCAGAGTGAGGCTGTCGCGCGCGTTGACGATGTCCTCGACCACATCCCACCACAAATCGGCGGTGCCGTCGATCAGCCCGGGCGCGACATAGATGGTGATCGGCGCGCCGTGCTTCTCCAGCACCGGCAGCGCCTCGGTCATGTTGTCGCGATAGGCGTCGTCAGCGGTAATGGTGGCAAACTGGCCGCCCTTGCCGCCTGCCTTGATGCGTTCGACGGCTTCGTCCATGGAGACGAAGGCATAGCCGCTCGCCCTCATGTCGGCGATCACGGCATCGAGGAACCCAGGCGCGATGTTCAGATGCCGGTTGACGCTGTGCGGCTTTTCCGGCGTCGCGGTAACGCGGTGCAGCATCAGGATGGCGCCAATGCCGCCGATGAACGGCTTGGCCAGCGGTGCAAGGCCGGTATAGCGGGCGACGTTCAGCGCCAGTTTCCGGATTGCCTCCCCGCCGTCGATCATTCATTCACCTTTTGCGCCTAGGCTGATCCAAGCACGGAATGCGCCTACGCGAACCCCCAAATCGCGATCAATACGCCCTAAGGATTGAGGTATGGTTGACGCAACTGCGTCATTTGACGGCAATCGGCTTGCGGCGACCGAGACCTCGTCGCGCGCAGTGCCACGGGATCGCGCCAGCCTGTCGATCGCGGTTGTGTCCACGGACGGGCTCGCAGCCTATGCCGAGTTCTGCCGTTCGGCCCTGTTTGCACCGGCGCAGAGTGCTGCCTGGGTCCTGAACTGGGCTGCTGAGGTCGGACCGGATTTGCTCGTCGCGACACTGAGCGCCGAAGGCAGGCCGGTTTTTTCGCTGGCGCTGGAGGTCACCGCCAGCGGTCCGTTCCGTGTCGCCCGCTTCATGGGAGGCCGCCACGCCAATGGCAACTTCGTCGCCGGGGATGCGGACTGGCTGGCCAGGGCGGATATCCCGGCCATCCAAACGATGCTGGCGGCCATTGCAAAGGCACGTCCCGACATCGATCTCGTCGCGCTCGAACGGTTGCTGCCCGATCTCGACGGCGTCGCCAATCCGCTCGCCTCGCTCGACCATTTTGCCAGCCCCAATCTGTCGCTGGCCGTCGACCTTGCCGGCGGCTTCGATGCGCTGCTTTCTCGCGCCAGCGGCAAACGCAAACGCAAGAAGCACCGTTCTCAGATCCGGAAGTTCGAGGCCGTCGGCAGCCATCGGCGCATCGAGGCGCGCACGGCGGACGAGGTCACCAGGCTGCTCGATGCCTTTTTCGAGATGAAGGAATTCCGCTTCCGCAAGATGGGCATCACCAACGTCTTCGGCGGCGAGCTGGTGCGCAGCTTCTTCCGCGCGCTGTTCGCGCAAGCGCTTGCCGAGGACAAACCTTCCTTCGTGCTGCACGGGCTTGAGGTTGCCGGCAGGCTGCGCGCCATCACCGGCTCGAGCCGCTCGGGCAAGCGACTGATCTGCGAGTTCGGCGCGATCGCCGAGGACGATCTCGGCCACGCCAGCCCCGGCGACTTCCTGTTCTTCGACAACATCCAGGAGGCCTGCGAGAGCGGTTTCGAGGTCTACGATTTCTCCGTCGGCGACGAGCCTTACAAGCGCCTGTGGTGCGATATCGAAACCCGGCATTTCGAGGTGCTGATACCACTGACCCTGAAGGGCCGCGTGCTGGCGCTGACGCTCAGGCAAGGCGCGCGGCTGAAAGCCTTCATCAAGAACAGCCCGACGATCTGGAAGCTGACCAAGATGCTGCGCCGCAAGGCGGTGGGACAGGCGGCATCCACTGCCGGCGAAGACGACAGCTAGCTCTCAGAATTGAGGGCTTCCCTCAGCGCCGGGCCGGCCCTGACGCGCAAATCGAGATCGGCCTCGATATGATCGATGTGATGCAGCATCAGCCGGCTCGCCAACCCGCAATCGCCGCTCCCCAGCGCGCCGACAATTTCCGTGTGTTCGCTGTGCCCGCAGGCCGATATGCCAGACCGCCCGTAAAGCGCGATGACCAATGACGATCGCGCCACCAGCTCCTCCATGAAGCGCTGCAGGATGGCATTGCCGGCGACGGCGGCGAGCAGCAAGTGGAAATCGCCCGACGCCTTGATTTCGGAACGCCGCGCATTGGGTCCGCGCTCGGCGATGAAGCGGCCCTCCTCGTCGAGCTGCGCCTTGAATGCAGCAATGTCGGCAGCGGTGACGCGGCCGCAGGCGGCAATGGCAATGCCCGGTTCGATCAGCCGGCGCGAGGCGAACACCTGGCGCGCTTCCTCTGGCGATGGGTTGGCGACGAAGGCGCCACGGTTGCGCTCGGTTCGCACCAGCCCTTCGAAGGACAGCATCTGCAGCGCCGCGCGTGCCACGGTACGGGAGACATCGAACAGCGTGCCGACCTCGCCTTCCGACAGCTTGGTGCCCGGCGCGAGCCGGCGGTCGACGATGGCGTCGCGCAGCTGGTCGCGGATCGCCTGGGCACGATCCTGCGTGGCGCTGTCGGTGGCGGAATAGATCTGGTCGGCAATGTTCATGGCGGCAATTCTTTCCGTTCCCTTCTAGCGCGACTCTCGACGCCAGCACGAGAGGCAAAGTGGACACGAAGGCAAAAAAGATTGCATACGATTTGTGTGGATATCGCGAACAATCGCCCATAATTTGTGCAATGCACAAAGCGGCTCATCTGATAGGCGTCACCCGAAAATCCTGATTTCCCCGACGATTCAAATGCTTGATCGGCAGCATGGCGATTGGCACGCATGATGCATTGGTTAATGCGAGCAAACGGGGATGCCTGATGTCCAAAGCCGCCGAAATCGACATTGTGTCCGTTTCGAAAGTCTATGGAACGACGACCGCCGTCGAGGGCATCAGCCTTAAGATCCCGGCGGGAACCTATTGCTGCTTGCTTGGCCCCTCCGGCTGCGGCAAGACCTCGACGCTGCGCATGATCGCCGGCCATGAGAGCATTTCCAGCGGCGATGTCCGCCTCGGCAATGTGGTGGTGACGGACTTGCCGCCGGCCAAGCGCGGCACGGCGATGATGTTCCAGTCCTATGCGTTGTTCCCGCATCTCGACCTCATAGACAATGTCGCCTTCAGCCTGAAGATGAAGGGCGTCGACAAGGAAAAGCGTCGTGCCAAGGCGCTCGACATGCTGAAGCTGATGCAGATGGAGGCCTATGCGACGCGCCGGCCCGCACAGCTTTCCGGCGGCCAGCAGCAGCGCGTAGCACTCGCCCGTGCGCTGATCACCGATCCCGAGGCGCTGTTGCTCGACGAGCCGCTTTCAGCGCTCGACCCGTTCCTGAAGATCCGCATGCGGGCCGAGCTGAAGAAGCTGCAGACGTCGCTTGGCATCACCTTCGTCCACGTCACCCACAGCCAGGAGGAGGCGATGGCGCTCGCCGACCTGATCGTGGTGATGAATGACGGCCGCATCGAACAGGCGGCCCCGCCGCGCGACGTGTTCGAGCGGCCGGCCACCGCCTTCGTCGCGCGCTTCATGGGCGACCACAACGTCATCTCCGGCCGGGTCACCGGCGAACGCGACGCCATGGTCGTCTTCGACGTCAATGGCGGCGCCTCGCTTGCCGCCAGCGGCCAGCCACAGGATGTGGGAGCGCCGATCGACATCGCCATCCGCACCGACCATGTGCGCATCGGCGAGCCGCCCTCGCCCGGCCTCGGCTTCACCGGCATCGTCTCCAACATCGAGTATCGCGGCGCGACGGTGAAGCTGTCGATCACCAGCGCCGGCATCGACGATTTCACCGTCATCATCGACGATTCCGACTTCTTCGCCAAACCCGTCGCCATTGGCGACGCCGTACCGCTCGCCTGGGATTCCGAGGATGCGATCGTCCTCGGGCGCCTGCATTCATGAATTCAACGAAGCAAAACAAGACAGGGGAATAGGCATGACAAACACTACGCAAACCAAGGCGGGCATTTCGCGCCGCTCACTGCTCAAGACGGGTGCCGCTGCCGTCGGCCTTGTCGCTGGCTCGGGCGTCATCACCGGGTTCCCGACCATCTGGGCGCAATCCAACATCACGCTGCGCCAGTTCGGTACCGGCGTGTCGAACCTCAACGCCATCGCCGACAAGTGCAAGGCCGACCTCGGCATCACGCTGGAGATGACCGCGACCGATTCCGACGCGGCCGCCCAGCGCGCCGTGACCCAGCCCGACAGCTACGACATCGCCGACATCGAATACTGGATCTGCAAGAAGGTGTTCCCGAGCGGCGTCCTGCAGCCGATGGATGTCAGCAAGCTGAAATATTACGACGAGCTGGTGCCGCTGTTCAAAACCGGCAAGCTGACGCCCGACAGCGTCATCGCCCAAGGCACCGCGCCGCACACGGTCGGCTTCGTCGAGGCGCAGGACAGCAAGGTCTTCGCCAAGGCGCCAACCAACTGGTTCACCATGGTGCCGACCATCTACAACGCCGACACGCTGGGCATCCGCCCCGACCTCGTCGGCCGCGACATCACCACCTGGGCCGACATCATGGACCCGGCCTTCAAGGGCAAGACCGCGATCCTCAACATCCCCTCCATCGGCATCATGGACGCGGCGATGATCATGGAAGCCACGGGCAACATCAAATATGCCGACAAGGGCAACATGACCAAGGACGAGATCGACAAGACGATCGACTTCCTGATCAAGGCCAAGCAGGCCGGCCAGTTCCGCGCCTTCTGGAAGTCTTTCGACGAGAGCGTCAATTTGATGGCGTCGGGCGAAGTCGTCATCCAGTCGATGTGGTCGCCGGCCGTCGCCGCAGTGCGCTCCAAGGGCATCGCCTGCCGCTTCCAGCCGCTCAAGGAAGGCTACCGCTCATGGGGTGGCGGCCTTGGTCTTGCCGCCCACCTCAAGGGCGCCGAACTCGACGCTGCTTACGAGTACATCAACTGGTACACGTCGGGCTGGGTCGGCGGCTATCTCAACCGCCAGGGCTACTACTCGGCCAACATGGTCTCGGCCAAGAAGTTCATGACCGAGGACGAGTGGGGCTACTGGATCGAAGGCAAGCCAGCCAAGGGCGACATCAAGGCACCGGACGGCACCGTCATGGAGAAGGCCGGCGCCGTGCGCGACGGCGGCTCGTTCGAGGAACGCATGGGCAAGGTCGCCTGCTGGAACTCGGTCATGGACGAGGACCGCTACATGGTGAAGCGCTGGAACGAGTTCATCGCGGCGTAAGAAACAAGCGCCCCTTCTCAACCCTTCTCCCCTTGCGGGAGAAGGGAACGCGGCTCAGCCGCATCGCGAAAAACCGAGAGCATTAATGACAGTCGCGCTCGAACGCCCAGTAATCGCCGCCGCGAAACAAGCCCGACAACGACGCTTCTCCATCAGTGCCGTCACGCCCTACCTACAGTCAGCACCGCTGGCCATCATCCTCGGCGCATTCCTGCTCCTGCCCATCATCATGATCGTCGTCGTGTCCTTCTGGGATTACGACTTCGCCGCCATGTATCCGGATTTCCTGACCACCAACTATTCCGATGTTCTGGGCTCGTGGGTTACCTGGAAGACCTATCTCAACACCATCAAATTCGCCGCCATCGTCTGGGCGCTGACCTTGTTCATCGGCTTCTGGGTCGCCTATTTCCTCGCCTTCCACATCCGCACCACGGCCATGCAGATGGTGCTGTTCCTGGTCTGCACCGTGCCTTTCCTGACCTCCAACATCATCCGCATGATCTCGTGGATTCCGGTGCTCGGCCGCAACGGGCTGATCAACTCGACGCTGGTGCATCTGGGCCTGGTGCCGAAGCCGATCGAATGGCTGCTCTATTCGGAATTCGCGGTCGTACTCGCCATGGTGCATCTCTACACGCTGTTCATGGTGACGCCGATCTTCAACACGCTGATGCGCATTGACCGCTCGCTGGTCGAGGCCGCGCGCGACGCCGGCGCCTCCGGTTGGCAGGTGCTGTGGAACGTCATCATTCCGCTGGCCAAGCCGGGCATGGCGATCGGCACCATCTTCGTCGTCACGCTCGTCATGGCCGACTTCTCCACCGTGCAGGTGATGTCGGGCGGCCAGAGCGCTTCCGTTGCGCTGATGATGAAGAACCAGATGTCGCTGCTGCAGTATCCGGCCGCCGCCGCCAATGCGGTGGTGCTGCTCGTGCTGGTGCTTTTGATGGTCGCCGGCATCCTGCGCATCGTCGACATCCGCAAGGAGCTCTGACGTGAGCCACGAAAAACGCACTGTCGGTTTCTACGTGCTGGCGGTCTTCTTCACGCTGTTCGTGCTGTTCCTCTACGGCCCGCTGTCGGCGGTCCTGATCCTCTCCTTCCAGGGCGAGACCGGCGGCCTCACCTTCCCGCTCAACGGCGTGTCGCTGCACTGGTTCGCCAATCTGTTCGAGCGCCAGGCAGTCGGCGATTTCGGCGGCAGCTTCAAGCGCTCGCTCGCGCTGGGCGTCATGGTGATGATCGTCACCGTCGTGGTGTCACTGCTTGCCGGCCTCGCCTTCCGCCAGAAATTTCGCGGCGCCACCGCGCTGTTCTACCTGGCTGTCGCCAGCCTCGTCGTGCCCTCTATCATCATTTCACTGGGCATCGGCGTAGTCTTCCAGCAGATCGGCTTTCGTCCGGCCTGGTACACGTCCGCCTTTGGCGCGCATCTGACCTGGACCTTGCCGTTCGGCGTGCTGATCATGTTTGCCGTCTTCAACCGCTTCTCGCCGGCCTACGAGGAAGCCGCACGCGACCTCGGCGCCACCTCCTGGCAGACCTTCGCCCATGTCGTGCTGCCGATGATCGCGCCGAGCCTGATCGGCGTCGGCCTGTTCGGCTTCACGCTGTCCTACGACGAGTTCGCGCGCACGCTGATGACCTCAGGCACCTTCAACACGCTGCCGCTAGAGATCTACGGCATGACCACCAATGTCACGACGCCTGTCCTCTATGCGCTGGGCACGGTGACCACGGTGTTCTCGTTCCTGGTGATCCTGGCAACGTTGGGCGCCATCCTCTATGTCGGCCGCCGCCGAGCGAGAGCGTGACCGTGCAGATACTGGTGGTGAACCCAAACACGACGGCGAGCATGACCGAGACGATCGCGGCCGCCGCACGCGCCGTCGCCGGCGCCTGGACGGAAGTGGTTGCCGTCACCTCGTCCATGGGACCGGTATCGATCGAAGGCTATTATGACGAGGCCCTGGCCGTGCCGGGCCTGCTGATGGAGATCGCCGCCGGCGAGCGTAGCGGCGCGCAGGCGGCCATCATCGCCTGTTTCGACGACACCGGCCTTGATGCAGCACGCGCCATGGCCGGTATCCCCGTCATCGGCATTTGCGAGGCGGCGCTTTCCATCGCTGCTTTCATTGCCCAGCGCTTCACCGTGGTGACAACCACCGAACGCTCGCTTGTACCTGTCGAGGGGCTGGTGCATCGCTACGGCATGGCGGGACGCGTCCGCGTGCGCGCTGCGGACATCCCCGTGCTCGCCCTGGAGGACCCGGCATCCGGCGCGGTCGGAAAACTGCGCGACGAAATCGCCCGAGCCATCGAGGAGGATCGCGCCGAGGCCATCGTGCTCGGCTGCGCTGGTATGGCCGACCTTGCACACCGGCTGCAAGCAGAGTTCCAACTGCCGGTCATCGACGGCGTCGGCGCAGCACTTAAGCAGGCCGAGGCGCTGATCTCGCTCGGCCTGTCGACATCGAAGCGCGGTGCCTACGCAAGCCCACTGGCCAAGCACTATCGTGGCATGCTGAAATCCTTCTCGCCCGAAGCAGTCGCCGCGGAGTGAGCACAATGAAGCCGATCATCCGCACGCTGTCTCTGCAGGAGTTGACGGTTCTTATCGACTGGGCCGCTGCGGAAGGCTGGAATCCTGGCCTTGAAGACGCGGCAATGTTCCAGGCTGCGGACGCCGAAGGCTTCATCGGCGCGTTTGCCGGCAAGCAAATGGTCGCGGCGGTCTCGGCAGTGGCCTATGGAAGCGAGTTCGGCTTCATCGGCCTCTACATCTGCCGGCCGGACATGCGCGGCAAAGGCTACGGCAAGGCGGTGTGGAACGCCGGCATGAAAAGGCTTGCAGGCAGGACCGTTGGCCTCGACGGCGTCGCCGAGCAGCAGGCGAATTACCGGCGCAAGGGCTTCAGCCCGGCCTACGAGACCATCCGCTACACCGGCCACATGGCAGGCCCGGCGGTAAGGGCCGATGGGTTGCGCATGATAACAACGCAACTCGTGCCCGACATCATCGCCTATGACTCACATTGTTTTCCAGCACCCCGGCGGGCCTTCCTGCAGCGCTGGCTGCAGACGCCGCATCACGGGCTGGCGGCGATCAGTTCACGCGGCACCCGCGGCTACGCCGTGGCGCGGCAGTGCCGCTCCGGCTTCAAGATCGGCCCGCTGTTTGCCGACGACGTGGAAATCGCTCTGCAATTGCTGGACGGACTGGCGGCTGCCTGCAAGGGCGGCGACCTCAGCATCGACGTTCCAGCCACCAAACTGGAGTTCATTGCGGCGCTTGAGGCGGCCGGCTTTGCGCCGACCTTCACCACCACGCGCATGTACAAGGGCCCGCCCCCGAAGCTTGGGCTGCAGCGGTTGTTCGGCATAACGACCCTGGAACTGGGATAGAAATCAGACGGACCTCCGTACAGGTCCGCGCCAAGCGATCTACGGCTCTCTCAGGCGGCGGCAGTGCGCCGTCCCGGCACCGGATTGCCGGGCGGTTCGTGGCCGAGCGGCGTCACCAGCGTCAGGTCGGGATAGCCGCTTTCGATCAACTTGACCGCGGCCTGTGTTACTTCGTCGTCCGGCTCCAGCATGGAGAGAAAGACCTCGGTGGCATCGCCGGTCAGCCGGCTGATGCCTTGCGCGTCGGCCGGTCCGCATTCGACCACGACCAGATCATAGGCTGTTGTCAGCGACTGCATGATGATCGGCAGCCGGTCGGCGGCGCGCATGGCACGGACCGGATCGGCGGTGCCGACGGGGATAACGTGACAGTCCGAGTAGAGATCGGCGTGGATGACGTCGCTGAACTGCGCTTCCGAAGCGAGCAGGTTGGTGATGCCGGAGAAAAGGCCGCTGTCCAGCATCGGCCGCGAGGCCGCTCCCGAAGCAGTGAGGTCCAGCAACAGGACGCGCAGGCCGGCGTCGGCGACCTCGCGTGCCACCAGGACCGCGGATGCGGCTGCGTCGTCGCCCTCCGGCGAGACGAATATGGCGCGCGCCGCACCGCCGGCGATCAACTTCTCGGCAGCCTTCTCGATGTCGATCTCGCCCAGGCTCGGACGCGCCGGTTCGGGCGCGACAGCCGTCTGCTCGGCTGCCGCTGCCTCGGCCATTGCGACCATATCAGGCGCCTCGGCCCTATGGGGCATCGCGGCCGTGTAGGGCTCGGCCTCCGCTTCAGCCGAACGTTCCGCCATCTCCTGATGAGCGAAGGGATCCTGGAGAATGGCAGGCTCCCGGCGGACAGCCGGCTTCGCGACAAAATCAGGGGCCTGCGCCACATCAGGCATCGCGACCTCATCGATCCGCTCGAAGCGGGAACCAGTGGCCGGCCGCATCGCACGGCCGGAAAACAGCTCCCGCAGAAGCGTCACGATGGCCATGATCAGCAGCGAAGCGGCAAATGCGGCGCCAACGATCGGCCCGACCTTCGGGAAATAGGCCTCGGAGGGAACCGAAGCCTTCGAGGCGATCCGGGCGTCGACCGGCAGATAATTGCGATCCTGGCGCGAAGCCGCTTCGCGGTAATTGGTCAGATAGAGTTCGAGCTGCTGCCGTTTGGCAGTGGCGTCGCGCTGCAGCGCGTCGAGATCGACCTGCTGCTCACCGGCCTGCGCCGACGCAGCCTTCAACGTGTTGACGTCGGCAACAAGCTGGTTCTCGCGGGCCTTTGCCGTCTCGGCCTGCATCAACAGGCCTTTCATGATCTTCTGGGCCTCGCTGCGGATCTGCGCGTCGAGATCGGTCAGTTGCGATTTCAGCGCTCGAATACGCGGATGATTGCCAAGCAATGTCGTCGACAGATCGGCGATGTTGGAGCGCAATTCGACTTGTCGCTCGCGCAAGCGCTGGATCAGGTCCGATGACAAAACCTCCGGCACGGCATCCAGCGAACCGCCATTCTGCAGCGCCCTGCGCACACCGTCAGCTGTCGCCTCCGCGGCGGCGCGGCTAGCGCGCACCTTCGACAGTTCGCTGGACAGTTCCGAGAGCTGCTGGGTGGCCAGCACCGAATTGTTGCCACCCATCAGAAGATCGGAGTGTGAGCGGTAGGCGGCGACCTTGGCCTCGGCATCCTTGACCTGCTTCGACAGGTCGGCGATCTCCGGCGCCAGAAAGTCGGCGGCGGCGTTGTTCGATTCGAGCTTGGCCGCCCCTTGCCCCGCTATATAGGCGGCAGCAATGGCGTCTGGTATGGCGGCCGCGAGCTTGGGATCTTCCGATGAGAACTCAATGGCAATGATGCGGGTCTTCTCGACACCATAGACGTTGAGCTTCTCGTGCATTTTCTTGAGCACGCGCTCTTCCGCCGGAATCTCCATCGGATCGCTTTTCAAGCCGACGAGGACCAAAGCGCGGCTCAACGGCGACATGTCGAGCGCGTCGTCGAACTCCGGCAGTTTTTCCAGACCAAGCTTTTGCGCGACCTGCTTGAGGATTTCGTTGGAGGAAATTATCTGGACCTGAGTGGCGACGCCTTGTTCGTCGAGAATAGGCTTGTCGGTATCATTGTTATTGCTGGCCGGCCGCGTATAAACGGATTCACGCGGAGCGATCTCCACCTGCGTCTCAGCCTTGTAGTGTCGCGTTGCCAGCGAGGCAAAGGCGAAAGCCGTGCCGGTCACCAACAGCGCGACGAGGAGAATGCGCAGCCAATTCCTCGCCAGGCTGGCGAAGAGCTGCCTGAGATCGACGTCGACATCTGCGGCCGCGGACTGAACGGACATGCATCCCTACTCCGATACTGGGTCAGGACACACCGTAAACAACTATGGTAACTCAGCCGTTAAGATCGCGGTAAGTTTCCATTAGGGTTTACTGGCGAGCGATAAACAAAACCGTCAAAAATCGTAAAACTCTTGCCGATGCGCCATGTGTCGGCCGCTCCCTTTACCGGCCATTAACCCTAACAGGATGATAACGGACCTCGATCCCTAGAGTTGCTGCGACGTTGTAGCGACCAGTCGAAGGTACCTGTCCGGTCATGAAAAGCACTGCTTCCCTGTTTCGCGCGCTGCTTGCCGTATCGATGCTCGCCGGCTGTTCCAGCTATCGGCCGACGCCGGCAGCCTTCCATGAGGTGCTCGACCAGCCCTATCGTCTTGGCGCCGGCGATCGCGTCCGCGTCACCGTGTTCGAGCAGGACGGGCTGACCAACACCTACAGCGTCGACCAATCCGGCTACCTCTCCTTCCCGCTTGTCGGCGCCATACCGGCACGCGGCCACACCGCACAGCAGATGGAAAAGCAAATCGCCGACAAATTGCGGCAAGGCTATCTGCGCGATCCCGACGTTTCGGTCGAGATCGACCGCTACCGGCCGATCTTCGTCATGGGCGAAGTGGGTGCCGCCGGCCAATATTCCTATGTCCCCGGCCTGACGGTGCAGAAGGCAATCGCCATTGCCGGCGGTTTCACGCCGCGCGCCAACCAGGAAAGCGTCGACATCACCCGCGACATCAACGGCAAGGTAATGACCGGCCGCGTGGTCACCTCCGACCCGCTGCTGCCCGGCGATACCGTCTACGTCCGCGAACGCCTGTTCTGACAGACACCACGTGGCGGACACACTCAGGATCGTCCACTGCTTTCGCTCACCCGTCGGAGGAATTTTCCGGCATGTGCGCGACCTGACCGAGGCGCAGGTCGCCGCCGGGCATTCCGTCGGTATCGTTTGCGATTCGACGACGGGCGGCGAGTTCGAGGAACGTCTGTTCGAGCAGATGAAGGACATGCTGGCGCTCGGCATCCACCGCACGCCGATGCAGCGTCATGTCGGGCCGGGCGATCTTGCCTCGGCCAAGCGCACTTACAGGATCATCAAGGAATTGCGGCCGGACGTGTTGCACGGGCACGGCGCCAAGGGTGGCGCCTATGCCCGTCTGTTCGGCTCATTGTTGCGGGTATCAAGGTCTCGCGTAGCCCGCCTTTATTCGCCGCATGGTGGCTCTCTCCACTATGACGAGAACACGACCACCGGAAAGCTGTTCTTCGCGCTCGAGCGCTTCATGGCCCGCTTCACCGACTATCTGCTGTTTGTCTCCGACTATGAACGGCAAACCTATCGCAGGAAGGTCGGCGAACCGCCCATTCCCAACACCCTGGTCTATAACGGCCTGCGCGCCACCGAATTCGAGCCGGTGATCGCCGAGCCCGACGCAGCCGATCTGCTCTATATCGGCATGATGCGCGACCTGAAGGGTCCGGACATCTTTATCGATGCACTGGCGCTGGCCGGCTCCCAGTTCGGCCGCGCGCTGACGGCGGTGATGGTCGGCGACGGCGACGACCTGCCGCGTTACCACGCTCAAGTGAAACGCCTCGGGCTTGAGCGCCATGTTCGCTTCCTGCCGCCGATGCCGGCCAGGGAGGCGTTTGCGCTGGCGGCGCTCGTCATCGTTCCCTCGCGCGCCGAAGCCATGCCCTATATCGTCCTGGAAACGCTAGCCGCGGGAAAGCAGATGATCGCCACCGCCGTAGGCGGCATTCCGGAGATCTTCGGCACCGGTTCCCCTGCCCTGATCCGGCCCAACCCGGTCGAGCTTGCCGACAAGATGAGCCAGGCGCTGGCCGACCCCGCTGCCTATAGCGACCTGATGCCCGATGGCGCCAACCTCAAAGCGCGCTTCGGCGCCGATGTGATGGCCGCCGACATCGAGAAGGCCTACTTCGCCGCGCTCGACAAATAGGGCGCAGGGCCAAGCCGTTTCAAAGCCACTAGTTGTTTCAAGGGTTTCTTAGCTCTCTTTTGCTATTCACCGTAGGGAAGCTTGCGGAAAGCCCCATGAACGAGATCGACCCCGCGCGCCGCTTTTCACCGGAGGCGGTGCGTAAATTCGACGGCCCGGCCGATGGCGACACGCCAAGCGGCATGAACGATGTCGCCCGCCAGGTCGCCACGCAGTACCGGCGCGATACAATGTCGCCGATCATGGTCAGCGGCGTCCTGCGCATGGTCGAATTCGGCTTGCTGTTGCTGTCCGGGCTCGCCGTCTATTTCCACTATGTCGGGTTCTTCAACTATCTCGCCTGGCAATATCCGCTGACGATCGCCGCCGCGTCGTTTCTTGCCGTGGTGCTGCTCGACGTCACCGACTGCTACCAGATCGTCGCCCTGATGCGGCCCATCGCCAATTTCGGCCGCGTGCTGCTGGCCTGGGCTGGTGCCTTCGCGCTGATGGCGTTGACCGCGTTCGTCATGAAGATGTCGCAAGACTATTCGCGCCTTCTGTTCGGCAGCTGGTTCGTCATCGGTTTCGTTCTCATCTTCGGCCTCAGGCTGGTGATGTCGAAGCTGATCCGGCGCTGGGCGCGCGACGGCCGCATGGAGCGGCGCGCTGTCATCGTCGGCGGCGGCAAGGCGGCGGAAATCCTGATCCGCTCGGTCGAAAAGCAGCCTTACAACGACATCCGCATCTGCGGCATCTTCGACGATCGCGGCGACAAGCGCTCGCCGCCCATCGTCGCCGGCTATCCGAAACTCGGCACCATTTCGGAACTGATCGAGTTCGCCCGCATCGCCCGCATCGACATGCTGATCGTGTCGCTACCGCTGACCGCCGAATCGCGCGTGTTGCAGTTGCTGAAGAAGCTGTGGGTGCTGCCGGTCGACATCCGGCTGTCGGCGCATTCCAACGCGCTGCAATTTCGCCCGCGCGCCTATTCCTACATCGGCTCGGTGCCGATGCTCGACATCTTCGACAAGCCGATCAACGACTGGGATTCGGTCGCCAAGCGCGCCTTCGATATCATCTTCAGCCTCATCGGCATCGTCGTGTTCTCGCCGGTGATGCTGGCGACAGCCATCGCCATCAAGCTCGACAGCAAGGGCCCGGTGCTGTTTCACCAGAAGCGGCACGGTTTCAACAACGAAATCATCGAGGTCTACAAGTTCCGTTCGATGTATACGGACAAGGCCGACCCAACCGCCAAGCAGACGGTGACCAAGAACGACCCGCGTGTCACCCGCGTCGGCCGCTTCATCCGCAAGACCTCGATCGACGAGCTGCCGCAGTTCTTCAACTCGCTGCTGGGTTCGCTGTCGCTGGTCGGCCCGCGCCCGCATGCCATCGCCGCGCAGTCGCACAACCTGCTCTACAACGAAGTGGTCGACGGCTATTTCGCGCGCCACAAGGTGAAGCCCGGCGTCACCGGCTGGGCGCAGATCAATGGCTGGCGCGGCGAGATGGACACCAACGAGAAGATCCGCATGCGGACGGAATACGACCTCTATTACATCGAGAACTGGTCGCTGCTGTTCGACCTGCGGATCCTGTTCCTGACGCCGATCAGGCTGCTCAACACGGAAAACGCCTATTGAGCGCGATCAGCCATGATGTGCCGCGCGCGGCGGTCAACGCCAAGCTGATCGCGTTGATTTCCTCATGCGCGGTTTTCCTCGGCATATTCCTGTCCGGCTTCGTCATCAGCGAACCGGCGCCTTACGAACTCTACATGGCGGGGCTGATCGCCATCTGGGCTCTCTTCGGCCTCAGGGTGTCGCGTGCCGCAATGCCGCTCCTGGTGCTGCTGGTGACGATGAACATCGGCGGCATGATGGCGATGACGCAGATGTCGGATCTCGCCAACACGCCGCTCTATCTCGCCGTCTCGCTGTTTCTGGCCTTCACCGCGGTGTTCTTCGCCTCGGTGACCGCGGTGCAACCGAGCCTCTACAGGCTGATCTTCGTCGCCTATGTTGTGTCGGCGGTGATAACCTCGCTGCTCGGCATAGCCGGCTATTTCCACGCCTTTCCGGGCGCCGAGATGTTCACCAAATACGACCGCGCCGCCGGCGCCTTCCAGGACCCGAACGTGTTCGGCCCGTTCCTGGTGCTGCCCGGCATCTATCTGCTTTACCTGCTCCTGACCGGACCTGTCTCGCGCATGCCGCTGCTGGCGATGCCGCTGCTGATCATCACGGCCGGTATCTTCTTTTCCTTCTCGCGCGGCGCCTGGGGCATGTTCGCCGTCTCGGCTGTCCTGCTCACCGGCTGCCTGTTCCTGCAGAGCGCCAGCGGCATGTTCCGGCTGCGCGTGGTGGTGATGACGATCGCCGCGCTGGCGCTGCTGGTCGTCGCCATGATCGTCATCCTGCAGCTGCCCGGCGTGTCGGAGATGTTTTCCAACCGCGCCCATCTCGAGCAGAGCTACGACACCGCCCGCCTGGGACGCTTCGCCCGCTATGCGATCGGCTTCCAGATGGCGATGGAGCATCCATTCGGCATCGGCCCGCTGGTCTTCGGCACGATTTTTGGCGAAGACACCCACGACATCTGGCTGAAGATGCTGATGGACTATGGCTGGCTCGGCTTCGTGTCGTTCCTCACGCTCGTCGCCTGGACGATAGCAGCCGGCTTCCGCATCCTGCTGCGCGACCGGCCGTGGCAGCCCTATCTATTGTGCGCCTATGTCGCCTTCATCGGCAATATCGGGCTCGGCACCTTCATCGACATCGACCACTGGCGCCACGTCTACCTGCTGCTCGGCCTGATCTGGGGCGCCATCGCGCTGGAATATAGGCACCAGCGGCTGTTGCGGCCTGCCTTGCACCGCTCATCCGCACCCTCGTCTTGATGTCCTCGCAACCGAGGAGCTGCTGGATGACCTTCAGGTTGCTCTTACGCAGCACGTGAGTGGCGGCGGTAGGCTAGGTATCGCGGAAGTGAAGTTCTTCACGCTGGCCTTCGGCACGGCGCGCCGCATTGCGATCTTCAGTCCTGCCTCTGTCAGAAGGTAGCGGTCTGCCCTGATCAGCCGATCGAAGTCGTTTCGCCACAGGTGTTCTTCCGGATGCCGCTTGTCCGCTCGCCTCTGGCAACGTGGTCTATCCAGGTGCTTCTTCAAACGCTATTCACTTGCCGGACGGACCACTAAACGGGGGCATGCATGTCGAAGTTAACCGAATGGCTACGGGAGAGAGGTCTCCTCTGGGCAAAACCCGTGCCTCCGTGTGTAAAGCTGGGGCGATACACGCATGACCTTCCTAGCAAGTCTTTCCTCTTCCCCTCTGACGAATCGCCGGTGACCATAGGCGCATTTTGTGCCTTCGCGCGGGAAGTTATATTCATCTGCCAGGCCAATCATCCAACAGAGACCGCGTCAAACTTCGGTTTGCAGGACCAGATCCTCGGAACCAAGACGTCGATGGAGTATCTTCGGACTAAAGGTCCGATTGTCATCGGGAACGACGTCTGGGTGGGGGCGCGGGCGACAATCATGTCGGGCGTCACTATTGGCGATGGCGCCGTTGTTGCGGCATGCAGCGTGGTCACGAAGGATGTGCCACCCTACGCGATAGTAGCCGGCAACCCGGCGCGGGTTATCAAATATCGTTTCTCCGAGGACACTATCGCGGCCATGCTGAAAATTCGTTGGTGGGACTGGCCCATCGAGCGCATCAAACATGAAAAGGCCGCCTTCGATTTACCCGCCGAGCAGTTCGTTCTCCGTTTCCGCTAACGGCCAGCAGGCTATGTGCATTACAGCGCGGAGACACTAGCATTAACTCCCAACGCTACCGTCCGGCACATTGTCGGAGCGGATTTGCTCCGCTGAGTTATCCACAGAACGACTCACGAACACCCTTGGGACTTTCCGTGGGGAAAAATGTGCCGTTGCCTGCGTTTCGCTGCTCTTCGGTTCCGTTATGTTCTTAGCATGCCTTTTTGCTCTTGCGCCGGAACCCTTGAGAATATAGGGCTTTCCGCGGTCCGGAGTGTAGCGCAGCCCGGTAGCGCACTTGACTGGGGGTCAAGGGGTCGTCGGTTCGAATCCGGCCACTCCGACCATTTCAAAGCAGGACTTGCCCCCGAAGTCCGCCTCTCCAGATACCCGGCCAGATCTCGGATCGGGGCAAAATCTCAGAATGCGTCCTCTACCGTCCTGCTTGAACTCGGGATCGGGTCCTGAGCCTACCCTTGGCAGACATCGACCCACTCAGCGTCGGTGATCTCAACCAAGCGCTGTGGCGCGATCCGCACCGCGGCGTTGGTGGCGCCAGCCGCGGGCACGACCTCATCGAAATCGCGCAGCGACTTGTCGCAATAGACCGGCAGCGGCGCCGGCAGGCCGAACGGGCAGACACCGCCGACCGGGTGGCTGGTCGCCTCGACCACCTCCGCGGCGTCGAGCATTCGCGGCTTGCCGCCGAACTGGTCCTTGAACTTGCGGTTGTCCAGCCGGGCGATACCGCTGGTCACCACCAGCATGGTGCGGTCGCCGACGCGCAGGCAGATCGTCTTGGCGATCTGTGCCGGCAGAACGCCATGCGCCTCAGCCGCCAGCGCCACCGTCGCCGAGCTCGCTTCCGTGACGATGACGTCGATGTCGGGTGCGTGAGCGGCGAAGAAGGCATGAACGGATTCCAGGCTCATCGTCAAACCCATGATTCAAACTTGATGGACGGCAAATATTTCAGCAGATTCTGGCCGCCGCGCGTATAAACACGCGCGACACACAAATCGGCAAGCCCCAGGCCGAGGCAGAGAGGCTGCGGCACCACTAAAGACAAACCCGCCAAGGGTGTCTTGGCGGGTTGTCGGGCATGCCTGGTGCGGATTTATGCGAGGGATCGACCTTGCGCCGCCGGCGTCGGCCCAGCCGGGGTGATCAGGGCCTCCTGGGGAAGTCGAAGCGCGGACACAATACGACGCACTTTCGACGGGTCCGTTATCCGGCCGTTCTCGATATCCTCAATCTCGTCGACCGCCAGACCGCATGTCAACGAAAGCTTTTCCAGACTGTAGCCGCGGGTCTCCCGCATCGCTCTGAGGGTGCTGTAATCAGGCCCGCTTCCGTTGGCTGCCGGTTCGGAGGGGGCTTCGTTTTTTGCATTATGGGGCATTGGCAACTCCATGACTGAAAGAGTTTGATCAAATGTGGAGTGTTGCCTGAGACGATCGGGAAGATGCCCGCTCGCCGGCGATTTGCCAAGTGCCAATCTGACCGTCACGGGATCGTGAACCACAGGCGCGTGCGGCCGTCTCGCACACATCGGCCGCATCAAGTTCTTTTGAACACCCGAGCACCTTTTTGCCCGGTGGTTTCGGCCCACCTGTTCGTTGTTCTGATGTGCTGGCGTGAAACCATCCGGTTCCAGCCAGCCGGTTCACGGAAGGATCTCTGCGATGAACTTGAAGACACTCATGCTCGTGCTCGGCACGATTTTCAGCCTTTCCATTGCCACTGTGGGCGGCGCTCAGGCGGCCGACACGCTGCGCGTGCGCGGCACCGTGGTCAGCTTCGAGCCCACGTTGCTCACCGTGAAAACCCGTCGGGGTGACACCGATGCGATCAAGCTTAATGCCGACTGGAAGATATCAGGCGTCGCCAGCGCATCCGTGAAGGACATCAAGCAGGGCGATTTCCTCGGCATCGCCTCGGTCTCGAAGTCGGATGGCGGCAGTGGCGCCTTGGAGGTGGTGGTCTTCCCGGCCGCCTTGAAAGGCACTGGCGAGGGTGATCGTCCCTAGGACCTGCAGCCAAACAGCCGGATGACCAACGGCACCGTCGCCGACGTCACCGACATAAGCGGTCGAGCCGTCACGCTGACCTATGACAATGGGCAGACGAAGAAGATTTCGATCCCCGACACCACGCCTGTCGTGACCTTCGCGCCCGCCACACCGACCGACCTCAAGCCGGGCGCTACGGTCTTCGTGACCGCCCAGCGCGAGGCGGACGGTAAGTTGAGCACCAGCCGCGTCGTGGTGGGAAACAATGGCGTGGTCCCGCCGATGTAGGCAAACAGCCGGAAAGGCGCGGCGTTTCGGCCCTGGCGATGATGATGGCGACTGCCCGGATTCCGCAGAAACAGTCCCGAAACAAAATTCTACAATCGGGAAATACTGACGAAAAAATTCAGGAGCGTAATCCCATTCGCGGCGATCGGATCACCGACCCGATGACCTGCTAAAAAGGAAACGATCCATGAAGAAGTCCCTCCTCTCGGCCCTCGGGCTTGCAGTTGTACTTGCTTTCACGGTGCCGGTGATCGGCGCGACGAGCACGGATGCGGCCCCGATGGCAAGACATCATCGTCACCATCATCGCCATTACCACCCCATTCATCACCGCCATCATCACCATCACCACCACGTGAAGAATATCTAGGCATAGCGAACTGCCAACAAGAAGACCGGCCTTGGCTTCTTGTTCAAGGCTGGTCTCCTTTTGGTACTGCGGTGAGGCTCGACACAATCGGGGTGCGCCAAGTTCGTCGAATGACAGCGTCAGGATTCGACGCAACCGACGAAAGCTTTTTCCTCAGCGCCGGCTGAACAGCAGACTGACAACGAGACCGAGCACCACGAGGCCGACCGCGGCGGCCGCCGCCGGATGGTCGCGGGCCGACTTCTCGATCACCCTGCCCTGTCTGCGGATTGCCGGCATGGCATCGCGCAGACGCTCGGCAAGGTCGGAATAGGTGTCGAGCGCGGCATCGCGACTGTCTTCGTAGTAGGCGCCGCCTCGCCTGGCCACGGCCCTCTTCAAGCTGGCCAATTCCTTGGTAAGAGCCGCGACCTGCCTGTCGAGATCGGTATCCGAGAGGGTCGAAAATGCCATGATGCGTTTCCTTCATTTGCAGAAGGAAGCGTAACGCCTCACCGGAAGACGGGTTCCGGTTTTCGAAATATCGATGTCGCTTCGGTCAGCGCACCTGGTCGAGCAGACGCTTGCATTCCAGGAGATCGAACAGCGCCTCTTGCAACAGCGCGCGATTGTCGCGCGAGAGTTTCGACGCGTCCGGCTGCACCGGACCGTCCTCGTCGCCCTTGCCCAGACCGAAAAAGCGGCGGCTGGGTTTGACGCGCGGCTGGCCAACCAGTTCGTCGTCCATGCCGCGCGGCTGGGCCGCGGGCGTCAACGGCACTTGATCGGCCTGCTTTCGTTGCGAGATCGCCTCGACGGCGGCCATGTCGCCACTGCCGATGGCGACCAGGAAATGATTGCCGTTCTCGCGCAACAGCTTCTGCACGCCCTTGATGGTGTAACCCTGGTCGTAGAGCATGTGGCGGATGCCCTTGATCAGTTCGACATCCTGCGGCCGGTAGTAACGACGACCGCCGCCGCGCTTCATCGGCTTGATCTGGGTGAAACGCGTTTCCCAGAAACGCAGCACATGCTGCGGCAGATCGAGATCTTCGGCGACCTCGCTGATGGTACGAAAGGCGTCGGGGCTCTTGTCCATGGGCGAATCCTCACGCTGGACGATGATCCGGCTTACCCTGCCGAATCGGGTCTTATTTCAGCGGTTTATGAAGCAATATTCAAGCCCGGCGTCATGGCGGCGGCGGTTTTCAACCACGCATTGTGGCTACTTGCCGCTTTTGGCCTTGCCGCTTTGGTGGGAGCGCAAGATACGGCTCTTCAGCACGTTCGACGACTTGAAGGTCATCACCCGGCGCGGCAGGATCGGCACTTCTTCGCCGGTCTTGGGATTGCGGCCGATACGCTCATTCTTGGAGCGGACGTGGAATGTCGCGAAGGACGACAGCTTCACCGTCTCGCCACGAACGATCGCTTCGCAGATTTCGTCCAGCACCGCTTCGACGAGTTCGGCCGATTCAGTGCGCGACAGGCCGACCTTCCGGTAAACTGCCTCGGCAAGGTCGGCGCGCGTAAGTGTCTTTCCCCCCATCCGACCGTCCCATCAGTTCAAAACACAAAATTCGGCACAACAACGGCAGAGCCTAAGTAATTGATCCGGCAAGGTCAAGGACCGAAACCGGACCGTTTGGCACTTACCAGCGAACCAGGACTGCACCCCAGGTGAAGCCGCCACCCATGGCTTCCAGAAGCACGAGATCGCCCTTCTTGATGCGGCCGTCGGCGACGGCCACCGAAAGCGCCAACGGCACGGAAGCAGCCGAGGTGTTACCGTGCAAATCGACCGTAACCACCACCTTTTGTTCGGCTATCCCGAGCTTCTTGGCGGAAGCGTCAATAATTCGTTTATTGGCCTGGTGCGGCACGAACCAGTCGAGATCATCGGCTGATATACCGGCCTGTGAGAACGTCGCCTCGATGACGTCGGTGATCATACCCACCGCATGCTTGAAGACTTCGCGGCCCTCCATCCTGAGGTGGCCGACGGTGCCCGTGGTCGACGGCCCGCCGTCGACGAAAAGCTTGTCCTTGTGCGCCCCGTCGGAGCGCAGGCTGGCCGCCAGAACGCCATTGTCGGCAATCGTGCCCACGCCCTCGCCTGCTTCCAGGATCAAGGCACCGGCGCCGTCGCCGAACAGCACGCAGGTCGAGCGGTCGCTCCAGTCGAGGATGCGCGAGAATGTTTCCGAGCCGATGACCAGGACCCGCTTGGCCAGGCCGCCGCGGATGTAGAGGTCGGCGGTGGCAACGGCGTAGACGAAGCCAGAGCAGACCGCCTGCAGGTCGAAGGCAAAACCGTGATGCATGCCGAGCCGGTTCTGGATCTCGACGGCGGTGGCCGGGAATGTGTTGTTGGGCGTCGAGGTCGCCAGTACGATCAGATCGAGGTCGGCGGGCGTGAGACCCGCATTGGCAAGCGCAGCGCGCGCCGCCGCCTCCCCCAGCGAAGCCGTCGTCTCGTCATCACCAGCAATATGGCGCTGGCGAATGCCGGTGCGCTGAGCGATCCACTCGTCGGACGTCTCGACCATGCCTTCGAAATCGGCATTCTTCATGATTCGGCGGGGCAGCGCGGCGCCCATGCCGCGCACGACTGATCTGATCAAAGTTCTTTCCTATTCCTTTGCGTCGGTAACGACGTCGGATTTCCTGTTTGCCTGGGCATGCGGGTTGCGCGCATGGAACAGGTCGAGGTCGGCCTCGATGCGGTCGAGCAGATTGTTGCGCACCATATCATAGCCAAGCTCGATCGCCGCGGCGAAGCCGTCCGAATCAGCACCACCATGGCTTTTCACCACGATGCCGTTCAGTCCCAGGAAGACACCGCCATTGGAGCGACCGACATCCATCTTTTCGCGCAGGCGATCGAAGGCGCCCTTGGCGAAGATATAGCCGATCCTGGCCATCAGCGTCCGGCTCATAGCGGCGCGCAGATAGCCACCAATCTGGCGCACCGTGCCTTCCGCCGTCTTCAGCGCGATGTTGCCGGCAAAGCCTTCGGTGACGACGACGTCGACCACCCCCTTGCCGATGTCGTCGCCTTCGACGAAACCGTGATAGTTCATCGAGGCCATGTTGGCTTCGCGCAGCATGCGCCCGGCTTCCTTGACCTCTTCCTGGCCCTTGATCTCCTCAACCCCGACATTGAGCAGCCCGACGCTGGGCCGGGCGACGCCGAAGACCGAGCGCGCCATGCCGGTGCCGAGAATGGCAAAGTCGATCAGCTGGTGCGCATCGGCGCCGATGGTGGCACCGACGTCCAGCACTACGCTTTCGCCGCGCAATGTCGGCCACAGGGCGGCGATCGCCGGGCGCTCGATGGTTGCCATGGTGCGCAGGCAGAATTTCGACATCGCCATCAGCGCGCCGGTGTTGCCGGCGGAAATGCAGGCGTCCGCAGCGCCGGTCTTGACCGCTTCGACGGCCTTCCACATCGACGACTTCCAGCGGCCGTGGCGCAGCGCCTGGCTCGGCTTGTCGTCCATTCTGACCGCGATTTCGCAATGGAAGAACTCGCTGACCTCGGCGAGCTTCGGAAACTTGGCGAGTTCCGGGCGCACAACCTCCTCACGCCCGTAGATGACGAAGCGGATGTCGGGACGGCGGGTCGCGACCGTCATGAGCGCCGGAATGACCACGGCTGGCCCGTGATCGCCGCCCATGGCATCGATGGAAATCCTGATCACTCGGTATTTATCTCACTGTTAGGCGGCAGGTCGCTTTAGCGACCGCGAAGGTTCGGCGAAAATAACGGTTTTGGGCTGCCGCACAACCGACTTTTCCGTCGCGGGCGAGGTTCTCAGGATTTTCCCAGCAAGGATCGCAGTTTTTGCTGAAATTCATTCTCCGCCGGTTCGGCCTCGCTGCCGGCATTCAGCGAGGCACCCTGCTTGCGCGGATAAGGGTCGATAGCCAGTCCGAAGTACTGTTCGGCAAGTGCCCCGACATCGATCGTGTCACCGGAAAATGTTTCGGGACTGTCAGGGCCTTCCGCGTCGAGCAGGATTTCGCCGCCGCCATCGAAACCCTGCCGTCCAAGCTTGGAGTCCTCGGGCAGCAACAGCGCTTCGACCGGCTCGTCGATATGCGCTTCGACAGGCTCGAGCGTGACGATGCAGGCCTGGGTGATGTCGGCTTCGACGCGACCGCTGATCTTTACGCCATTGCGCTTCCATGACGCCACCAGGAGTTCGGCGCGATAGGATTCGACAGAAATCAGCCCGTGCTCCTCGGCCAGCGCCGCGCGCTGTGCGGCATCGGCCTCGATAACCACCGGCAGACCCTTCTGCGGCAGGCGAGTGATGTTTGCGCGGAATGATACCGGGCTTTGCGGGTCAACGTGCTTCATTGTTCAACCTCCCTTGGCGATGGGAAACGCCAGCGTGCCGGCGACAATCGATTCGGATGGTTGCGCGGCCAACTGACTGCAAGCGTCGGTGACATACGCGGCCAGCAGCGATGCTTCCGGCCAGGCGCCGGCGTCGGGCCGGACATTGCGGGCAAGGGCCGCGGTGAGCCCGTCGCGGTCATTTCTTTCCAGGGCATCGTCATAGGCGGCGGTTCGGCCATAAAACATCTTTGCCAGCTTCTTCATGCGTTTGGGTACGCCGACATCGCCAACGCCCAATTCCCGCAGCGAATGGTCGACGTCGAGGAAGAATTCGTCGATCAGCACCTGAGCAACCTCTCGCGCCACACCGTCCTCACCACGCAACCGGTGCTGGAACAGGAACATGTGCAGCGACAGCATCTCGAAACGGCCAAGCGGCGTGTCCGGCACATTCCAATGGGAATAAAACACCGTCTGCCGCGCCGCCGCCACGATTTGTGCGTAAAGCGCCTCGGTGATAGCGCGGTTGGCGTGGCGTTCGCGGCCAAAAATGCGCTGGAACATTGGGGATGGTCTCCTGGGGACCGTTTGTTGAAGTGGCCTTGTTGCATCGGCAAGCAAGCTGGTTTACCGGTTTCGCGGCCCAGCGCAAGTTGCGGCCAGCTAATGGAGTTGTTGTTGCGCGCGCTGAATTTCAAGTCGACCTTCTCTTCCAGGCCCGCCAGCGCGATCTCGCTGCTGGTTATCATTTCGGCGCTATCCGCCTGCCACACCAACAAGATGATCGGTGACCTCAGCCCGAGCGAGACGCTGACGCAGGGGTATGTCATCGACCAGCAGGCAATCGATTCGGTGCCTGTCGGCTCCAGCCGCGAGCAGGTGCTGCTGGCGCTCGGCACGCCATCGACGACGGCGACCTTCGACAATGAGGCGTTCTACTACATTTCGCAGACGCGCAAACGCTACGTCGCCTTCGACAAGCCGAGGCTCATCGACCAGAAGGTGCTGGCGGTCTATTTCGGTGCCGACGGTCGCGTCACCCAGATCGCCAATTACGGCTTGAAGGACGGCAAGATGTTCGACTTCGTCTCGCGCACCACACCGACCGGCGGCAAGGACCAGAACTTCCTCAGCCAGATCATCAACGGCGCCAGCAAGCTGGCCCCCGGCATTCCCGGCGGCGGCACTCCCTGATCTCAGACCGCCTTCCCCTCGAGGAGGGCAGCACCATCTCAGGCGACCAAAAACCCGCGGGAGCGATCCTGCGGGTTTTTGTTGTGGCCACGCCCAAGGCGATGCCATGGTGCGCTTGCCAGTCATTGGGGTGGCCGACAGCCGAAACGCTGGCCAGGCTTGGACGCTTGCGCTACCGCAAACGTGGCTAGGGCCGGCAAGAGAGAAGCGCTCAAGGATCGACGTCGCTATCGTTCAACAAAAAACCCGCGGGATCGCTCCCGCGGGTTTTGTTTCGAGCAATGCTCCCCGATCAGCCGTGCGCGAGCACGGCCAGCAGCAGGAGAGCCACGATGTTGGTGATCTTGATCGCCGGGTTGACGGCCGGACCAGCGGTGTCCTTGTAGGGATCGCCGACCGTGTCGCCGGTCACCGAGGCCTTGTGCGCTTCGGAACCCTTGCGGTGCTTGACGCCGTCCTTGTCGACAAAGCCGTCTTCGAAGGACTTCTTGGCGTTGTCCCAGGCGCCACCGCCCGAGGTCATCGAGATGGCGACGAACAGGCCGTTGACGATGACGCCGAGCAGCGAAGCGCCCAGCGCCGCAAAGGCGGACGCCTTCGAGCCCGAGATCAACAGCACGCCGAAATAGACGACGAGCGGCGCCAGCACCGGCAGCAGCGACGGGATGATCATCTCGCGGATTGCCGCCTTGGTCAGAAGGTCGACCGCGCGGGCGTAGTTCGGCTTGGAGGTGCCGGCCATGATGCCCGGATCCTCGCGGAACTGCTTGCGCACCTCCTCGACGATGGCGCCCGCCGCACGGCCGACGGCCGTCATGGCGATGCCGCCGAAGAGATAGGGGATCAGGCCGCCGAAGATCAGGCCGGCGACGACGTAGGGGTTGGAGAGATCGAAGGAGATCTCACCCATGCCTTGGAAGTAGGGATATTTGTCGCCATTGGCGGCAAAGAACTTCAGGTCGTTAGAGTAGGCGGCAAACAACACCAGTGCGCCGAGGCCGGCCGAACCGATGGCGTAGCCCTTGGTCACCGCCTTGGTGGTGTTGCCGACCGCGTCGAGCGCGTCGGTGGAGTGGCGCACTTCCTTGGGCAGGCCGGCCATTTCGGCAATGCCGCCGGCATTGTCGGTGACCGGGCCGAAGGCGTCGAGCGCAACGATCATGCCGGCAAGGCCGAGCATCGTCGTGACGGCGATCGCCGTGCCGAAGAGGCCGGCGAGCTGATAGGTCGAGATGATGCCGCCGACGATGACGATCGCCGGAAGTGCCGTCGATTCCAGCGAGACCGCAAGGCCCTGGATGACGTTGGTGCCGTGACCAGTGACCGACGCCTGGGCGATGGAGTTCACCGGGCGCTTGTTGGTGCCGGTGTAATACTCGGTGATCACGACGATGAGACCGGTCACCACGAGGCCGATCAGGCCGCAGATGAACAGGTTCTTGCCGGTGATGACCATGCCGGCGACCGTGCCGACCTCACCCCAGCCCAACGTGACCGAAGTCGCGACGCCGAGGCCAACGATGGACAACAGGCCGGTGACGATCAGGCCCTTGTAGAGCGCGCCCATGATCGAGCCGTTCGAGCCGAGCTTGACGAAGAAGGTGCCGACGATCGAGGTCAGGATGCAGGCGCCGCAGATGGCGAGCGGATAGAGCATCGCCGCACCGAGAACGGCGGTGCCGCCGAAGAAGATGGCGGCGAGAACCATGGTGGCGACGACCGTCACCGCATAGGTTTCGAACAGGTCGGCGGCCATGCCGGCGCAGTCGCCGACATTGTCGCCGACATTGTCGGCGATGGTGGCCGGGTTGCGCGGATCATCTTCCGGAATACCGGCTTCGACCTTGCCGACGAGATCGCCGCCGACATCGGCGCCCTTGGTGAAGATGCCACCGCCGAGACGGGCGAAGATCGAGATCAGCGATGCGCCAAAGCCGAGCGAGACCAGCGAGTCGATGACGATGCGGTCATTGGGCTGAAGGCCCAAGAATTGGGTGAGGACAAGGTAGTAGATCGACACGCCGAGCAAGGCCAGGCCAGCAACCAGCATGCCGGTGATAGCGCCCGACTTGAACGCGATGTCGAGGCCGGCGGCGAGGCTGTTTGATGCGGCCTGCGCCGTGCGAACGTTGGCGCGAACGGAGACATGCATGCCGATGAAGCCGGCGGCACCCGAAAGCACGGCACCGATCAGGAAGCCGACCGCGGCGGTGATGGACAGCAACCACCAGGCGAGCACGAGGACGACGACGCCAACGATGGCGATGGTGGTGTACTGACGCGCCAGATAGGCTTGTGCGCCCTCGCGGATGGCCGCGGAGATTTCCTGCATGCGTGCATTGCCCTGATCGGCCGCAAGGACCGAACGTGTCGCCCAGATGGCGTAAAGGATTGAAAGCAGGCCGCAGGCGATGACGGCGGAAATAATTGTCATTGCCGGATTTTCCTCGATTGATGGCCCAAAAGAACCCCTCCCTGGGCCGTTGAGACAAAGACCGGATTCCGTGCACGGAATCCGCCTCTTCGCAGCGGTGTATGCGAAACAGGGCTGCGAACGTCAAGATATTGTTCGGTTTTTGCCCGGCTTTCGCCCAAATGGTTTGGGCCAAGCGATGACCTGCCGTCAGCACCCTCCTATTAGATCGATTGAAATTGGCCCTGACGCGGGACGCGGCTACTCTGCCTCCCGGCCCATGCGTCGTGCCGTGTAGCGCTCGATCGCCGACAGGCCGTCATAGATCAGCACGGCAAGGGCCGCCACGATCAGGCCGCCCTGCAGGATGAAGGCGAGGTTATTGGACAACAGCCCGGCGATGATCACTTCGCCGAGCGTCCTGGCGGCCACCGTCGAGCCGATGGTGGCGGTGGCAAGGCTGATCACCACCGACAGCCTGATGCCGCCGAGAATGATCGGAGCGCTGAGCGGCAGTTCGACCTTGGTGAGCCTTTGCCAACCGGTCATGCCGGCACCGCGCGCCGCCTCGACCACATTGGCCGGCAGCGTCGTCAGGCCGGTCAGCGCATTCTCGAAAATCGGCAGCAGGCCGTAGAGAAACAGGGCGATCAGCGTCGGCTTCTCACCGAAGCCGACCGCCGGCACGGCGAGTGCCAGCACCGCCACCGGTGGAAAGGTCTGGCCGATGTTGACCAGGCTGCGCGACAACGGCAGGAATTCGGCGCCGGCCGGCCTTGTGACCAGAATGGCAAGCGCCACAGCGACGATGGTCGCGGCCACGGTGGCGATCAGGACAGTGCGCAAATGCAGCAATGTCAGCGTCAGCAGGCTGCCCTGGTTGTAGATCACCGGCGCATTGTTCTCTGTCAGCGGCTTCAGCAGCGGCTCGAACCAGCCGGGATTGGTGACGAAGGCAACGAGCAGCACTACCAAGGCAAGCCTGAGCAGCGATGGAAGCCAGGCCTTCATGCCGGCCTCGCCGCGCGTTTCACCAGACCGTCGACCGTGACGCGGCCAAGCGGCTTGCCGTCGGCGCCTGTGACCGGCAGCGCCGGCCGGCCCGACCACAACAATTCAGCCAGCGCATCGCGCTGGCTGGCGTCGCTGGGGATCGCTTCGCCTTCGGCGGTGCCCTTCTCAACGGCATCGCGCACGCGGCCGAGGGACAGCAGCCGGAACGGCCGCTCGCTGGCGCCGACCAGGGTCTCGACAAAGGCGCTTGCCGGCCTCGCCAGGATCTCGGCGGGCTTGGCGTATTGCACAAGCTTGCCGGCATCCATGACCGCGATCTTGTCGCCCATGTGCACGGCCTCTTCCATGTCGTGGGTGACGAGGATGATGGTGGTGCCGAAGCGCTTCTGGATCGCCAGCAGATCCTCCTGCGCCTTGGTGCGGATGATCGGGTCGAGCGCGCCGAACGGCTCGTCCATTAACAGCACGTTGGGCTCGGCGGCTAGCGCGCGGGCAACGCCGACGCGCTGTTGCTGGCCGCCGGACAGTTCGTGCGGGTAGCGCGGCCCGAAGGATTCGGGATCGAGCTGATAGAGTGTCATCAGTTCGTCGACGCGGGCCTTGATGCGGGCCTTGTCCCAGCCGAGCAGCACCGGCACGGTGGCGATATTCTGCGCCACCGTGCGATGCGGAAACAGGCCGTGGCCCTGGATGGCGTAGCCGATGCTGCGGCGCAGTTCGTAGCCAGGCAGCGAACGATTGTCGGCGCCGTCGAGCTTGATGATGCCCGACGTCGGTTCGACCAGCCGGTTGATCATGCGCAGCAGCGTCGTCTTGCCGGAACCGGAGGTGCCGACGATGACGGCGATGGTGCGTGGCTCGATGACCATCGAAACGTCATCGACCACCGTTGTCGTGTCATAGCGCTTGGTAATGCCTTCGATCTCGATCATGCCGTTTCAACCCTGCGCTTGGTGGCAGTCATTTCGATCACCGCGTCGAGGATGATGGCGGCGGCGAAGGCGAGAGCGACCGTCGGCACGGCGCCGAGCAACACAAGGTCCATCGCCGTCTGGCCGACGCCCTGGAAGACGAACACGCCAAAACCACCGCCGCCGATAAGCGCGGCAATGGTGGCGAGGCCGATGTTCTGCACCAGAACGATGCGGATGCCGGTGAGGATGACAGGAAAGGCCAGCGGAAACTCGACGCCGAACAGGCGCTGTCGGTCGGTCATGCCCATGCCGCGCGCCGCGTCGTTGGCGGCCCGCGGCACGCCAGCGAGACCGACCACGGTGTTGGCCACAACCGGCAGCAACGAATAGAGGAACAGCGCGACGAACGCGGGCGCCGTGCCGATGCCGCGAATGCCGAGCGCGGCAGCTCCCGGCACATGCGTGGCAACCCAGCCGAGCGGCGCGATCAGCAGGCCGAACAGCGCGATCGAGGGAATGGTCTGGATGATGTTGAGCACATTGAGTACGCCGTCGCGCAGCTTTTCGACGCGATGGCAGAGAATGCCGAGCGGCAGGCCGACGACCGCCGCGGCAGCCAGCGAACCGAGCGCCAGCGTCACGTGCTTGGAGCCTTCGGCCCAGAAACTGTCGGCACGGTTGGCGTATTCCTTGAGGATCGACAGATTGTCCCAGCTTCCCGAAATCAACAGCAGCCCGATCGCCAAAGCCGCGACCGCGAGCACGCCAACCCGTGCCAATGGCGACAGGTTCAGCCGTGTCAGCACATCGGCGAGCAAAAGCGTGAAAGCAAAGATGAGGATCCAGAAACCGGAGGCCGGCGAAATTCTCGCAAAGGTATTGCCCGCCGGGGTGAGAAAAGTACCGGCGACGCCGATCAGCAGAGCGAGCGCGGCAAGCGCCACCACGCTGGCGGCAAGGCGCAGCACAAGCGGTGTCTTGAACAGCGCGACAAGTGCCGAGGCGACGATGATGGCAAGCAGCAGCGCCCCGGTCGTCGGCGGCAGTGCCTCGAGAATCGAGCGCGCCTGGCCGGGGACGATGCGGTTGGCGCGGAACGTGGCAAAGGGCGCGGCAAAAGCCGCGTAGGCTGATATCGCGGCAATGACCACGCCGAGCTTGTCGAAGCGCGGGTTCATGACTGCCCCTCTTGAAGAGCGATTGGCGAAAACCGACGCGACATCCGATCTCCCCCCTGGCGGGGGAGAT
>NZ_JAMYRC010000009.1:0-177604 GCF_040321205.1 Mesorhizobium sp. M0496
TAAACCGCTTTCTCTTCATCAGTCCGTCCTTCAATCAAGGCCCGGACTCTAATCTCAGATGGAGGAAATTCTCAGTGGCAGGTCATGATGAACAGGCCTGTGTGGGTCTGGCCGGCGAGCGTATAGGTTCCGGCCAGAGTTCCGTCGGGCATCATCATAAAACTGACGTCCGCGCCATTCGGGAGGCGCCCAAGCTTCAACGTAGTCGCTGATTGTCCCTGAAAGGATTTATTTTTTTTCAGTACGTTACGTCGCAGATTGGCGTATTTTCGGCAGCGTTTGGGCAGGTCTGAATCACTCCCACTCGATTGTTCCCGGCGGCTTCGAGGTTACGTCGTAGACGACGCGGTTGATGCCGCGGACTTCGTTGATGATGCGGGTGGCGGCCGCACCGAGGAAGGCCATGTCGTAGTGGTAGAAATCCGCCGTCATGCCGTCGACCGAGGTGACGGCGCGCAAAGCGCAGACGAATTCGTAGGTGCGGCCGTCGCCCATTACGCCAACCGTCTGCACCGGCAACAGCACGGCGAAGGCCTGCCAGATGGCGTCGTAGAGGCCGGCCTTGCGGATCTCGTCGAGATAGATGGCGTCTGCCTCGCGCAGGATCTCCAGCTTTTCGCGGGTGATGCCACCGGGGCAGCGGATGGCGAGACCCGGACCTGGGAATGGATGCCGGCCGATGAAGCTCTCGGGCAGACCGAGCTCCTTGCCGAGCGCCCTCACCTCGTCTTTGAACAGTTCGCGCAGGGGCTCGACCAGCTGCATGTTCATGCGCGCGGGCAGGCCGCCGACATTGTGATGCGACTTGATCGTCACCGACGGGCCGCCGGTGAAGGAAACGCTTTCGATGACGTCGGGATAGAGTGTGCCCTGCGCCAGGAATTCGGCGCCGCCGAGTTTCTTGGCCTCCTCCTCGAACACCTCGATGAACAGCCGGCCGATGGTCTTGCGCTTTTTCTCCGGGTCCGACTCGCCCTCCAGGGCGCCGATGAAGCGGTCCGATGCGTTCACCAGAATGAGCGGCAAATTGTAGTGCTCGCGGAACATCGCCACCACGCCCGCGGCCTCGTCCTTGCGCATCAGGCCGTGGTCGACAAGTATGCAGGTCAGCTGGTCGCCGACCGCTTCATGGATCAGCAGTGCCGCGACCGAGGAGTCGACGCCGCCCGACAACGCGCAAATGACCTTGCCCTTGCCGACCTGCTTGCGAATGGCCTCGACGGCGTGCTCGCGGTAGGCACGCATGGTCCAGTCGCCCTCGATGCCGGCGATGTTGTGGACGAAGTTGCGCAGCAGTCGGGCGCCATCGGGCGTATGCACCACCTCGGGGTGGAACATGATGCCGTACATCTTGCGCTCGATGTTGCCGAAGATGGCGAAGGGCGAGCCTTCCGACTTGCCGAACACTTCGAACCCCTGGGGCAAGGAGATGACGCGGTCGCCATGGCTCATCCACACCTGGTGGCGCTGGCCGGGTGCCCACAGGCCCTCGAACAGCGGGCTGTCCTTTTCGATCTCGACGAAGGCGCGGCCGAACTCGCGATGGTCGGAGCTTTCGGCGACGCCGCCCATCTGCACGCACATGGCCATCTGACCATAGCAGATGCCAAGCACCGGCACGCCGGCGTCGAAGACGATCTGCGGCGCGCGCGGGCTGCCGATGTCGCCGGTCGAAGCCGGGCCGCCGGACAGGATGACGGCTTTCGGATTGATGCGCTTGAATGCCGCTTCGGCCGACTGGAACGGCACGATCTCGGAAAACACGCCGGCCTCGCGGATGCGGCGGGCGATGAGCTGGGTAAACTGGCTGCCGAAATCGACAATCAGGATGGTGTGGGGATGATTGGCTGTTTTCATGGCGAGCGTTTAGAGAAAGAAATGAGTCGGCGCAATGGGTTGCGAGGCCTGGCTGTCACTTCGATTCCACGACTTCACCTTCAGCGCCAGCGTCTTCATCCATTGCAGCAGCCCCTCCGGCCGCAAGCGCCCGCAGAGCACCCATCAGCGCAGTGAACCGCTCCTCGCCGATGCGACCGACATAGCGGCGCTCGATCTCCATCTTGATACGATCGCCGTCTCGCAAGGCATCCAGCCCCTTGCGGGTGTAGCGCACCAGCTTGCCGCGGCCATCTTGCGGATCAGCCAGACGCTCGACGATGCCTTCCGCCTCGAGGCCGTCGAGCAGTTGTTGGATCGCCTGCTTGGAGATTGCCGAGCGTTCAATCAAGGCCGACTGGCGCATGCCAGCCCTGGTGATGTGTCCAAGCAGTCCGGCGCGCGCTTCGGTGAACCAGCCGTGACCGGCGGCCCGCATCGCCGCGGCGAATTCGGCCTGCCAGGCACGGCTTGCCTGCCATAGCCGCCAGCCGACGTGATCGGGCAGCGCTTCGGCTTTTTCGTCAAGCTCCTTGACCATTCACTCCAGGCTCCATATAGTCAAGATACTTGACGATGCTCATGCCGTCGAGGCTATTTCGAACTCAAGCATGTGGACAGGGAACCATGACAATTCTCGACAAGAACACGCTGGCCGTTATCATGATTGGCACCACGCATGTCATCGACATGGGCGGCAAGGACGCCTTCATCCACTACGAAAACGAAAACCGGGCGCATATGCTGCTGCCGGATGGTACCCTTTTCCATGGGCTTTGGACGCTGCTCGACGATGGCTACAAAGTCGAATGGAAGGACGGTCCCACCGGCTCCTGGAAACTCGATCATTCGCCGGGAGCAATCGACTATGTCGATGCAAACGGCGCCGTGCGCGGGCGTATTTCGCGCATCGATTTCGGCGATCCAGCGAGCTTGGCGGCTTGATCCGATCTGCGGTCAGGCGCCGAGCAGACCGTCGCCGATTGCCTGTTCCAGCAGCCCGACCGCCCCGGCGAGCTTCTCGTCGATGACATGCAGATATTCGGTCCAGTCGTTGACGTGCCTGAGATCCGCCGCGCCGTCGGAAATGCCGCGCAGCCCGACCAGCGCGATGTCGAACAGCTGGCAGGCGCGCAGGCAAGCGAAGGTTTCCATGTCGACCATGTCGGCGGCGATCGCGTCATAGGCCGCGCCAGTAACGATCGCGCCGCCGGTCGACAGCGTCGCTTCCTTGATTCCAGGAATTCGCAGGGGCAGCGGCACCGTCACCGGCAGATCGAGAAACGGGGTCGCCCCTTTCTCGAAACCGAGCGGCGAGGCGTCGATGTCGCGATAGCTGACCGAGACCGCCTGGTAGATCTCGGTCTGCTCCAGCGTCCGGCTGCCGGCCGAGCCGAGCGACACGACGAGGTCCGGCAGCGCCTTCCGCGACTTCAGCCAGGAGAGTTCGGCGCCGAGCCTGACGCCGGCCTCGACCGGCCCGACGCCTGTCATCAATGGCGTGAACAGCCGCTTGAGGTGCGGGCCGTATTCGGCCTGCGCCGCCATGACGAAGAGGACGTCCTTGCCGCCTAGCCGCGCAACATTGCCCATCGGATCAGCCTTCGATGCCGTCACGCCCGACCACCGTCATCATCGTTCCGGTCATGGTGGCAATCAGCTTGGCCTCGCCGTCGGCGGCGAAGGCATAGGCCTGGCCGTCGGCGACGATGATGGTGCGGCCGGGTTTGGTCACCGAGCCGCGGAACAGGAAGCGCTCGCCCCGGCCGGGCGCCAGCAGATTGACCTTGAATTCGATCGTCAGCACGCCGGAGTTTTCCGGCATCAGCGAAAACGCCGCATAGCCGCAGGCCGAGTCCAGCGCGATCGAAATCACGCCTGCGTGGAGGAAGCCGTGCTGCTGGGTGAGTGCTACCGAATAGGGCATCTCGATCTCGATGATGCCGGGCGTCACCAGCGTCAGTTCGGCGCCGATCGTGGCCATCGCGTTCTGGCGCGCGAAGGAGGTCCTGACGCGGTCTTCATAGTCCGGGGCGGGTACGATCTTTGCTGCCATGGCCGCTGCTTTCCTTTATGCGGATAAGCTTATTGCAGAGGCATGGGTGGCAGGCAAATGCTTTTGCTGCACTGCAACAATCAGTCTCGTCTGCCGGCTAGGGATACGCATTCATCAGGGATTGGCGATATCCAATGGGTTCAAGCCGACCTGCGCAACGCACAGAAGTAAAACCCGTCGGTGCCGCTCAGCGCCGGCGACAGCGAAATGTCCCCTTTGGCGCCGATGCGTGCGGCTGCCTCATGACCGGGAAAACAGCTGTCCCAAAGCGCGCGATGATCGACCGGGACAAAACCGCTGTTGCGGTCCCGGAAGGCCGCGACCTGCTCGCCATTCTCCTCAGGGAAGACCGAGCAAGTGATGTAGACCAGCAGGCCGCCGGGTCTGACATAGGCCTTGGCGGCATCGAGAATCGCCGACTGTTCGCCCTTGCGGGCATCGAGCTGTCTTTGCGTCAGCCGCCATTTGGCGTCGGGACGGCGCCGCCAGGTGCCGCTGCCGGTGCAGGGCGCGTCGACCAGCACGATGTCCATGTGGTTGCCGAGCGGGGCGAGTTCGGCCGGCTTGGTGACGATCTGGACATTGCGGTTTTCCGAACGACGGATGCGGTCGAAGATCGGCGCCAGCCGCGCCTTTTCGGCGTCGTGGGCAAAGACCTGGCCTGTATTGCCCATCGAAGCCGACAGCGCCAGCGTCTTGCCGCCGGCGCCGGCGCAGAAATCCAGCACCTGCATGCCGGCTTCGGCTCCGGCAAGGGCAGCTACCACTTGCGAGCCTTCGTCCTGCACCTCGAACCAGCCTTTCTGGAAGGCCGGCTCGGCCTGCACGTTCGGGTGCCTGCCGTCGCCGTCGATCGGCGGAATGCGGATACCCTGCGGGGCGATTGCCGCGGGTTTCGCGCCGGTTCCCGACAGTTCGGCCAGCACCTTGTCGCGATTGGCCTGCAAGGTGTTGACCCTGAGGTCCAGTGGCGGGCGTGTCGCAAGCGCAGCGCCCTCGTCGACCCAAATGGGGCCGAAGGCCTGTTCGAAAAGCGGTTCGCACCAATCCGGTATGTCGGCCCGCACCGCGTCCGGCGCACCGGCGAGCCGGTGCCCGGCGATTGCCTGAAGCTCGTCGGCAGTCAGCAGCGGCGGTGCGAACTTGTCGCCATCGAGCGCGTCGTTGAGCGATTGTGCGGTCTGGCCCCATTCGAGCAGCAGCGCGCCAAAGCCGATGGCGCGCGGCGTGTCCTCGCCCAGCAGCCAGCCGGCGGAACGCTTGTGGCGCAAGGCGTCATAGACGATGTTGCCGATCGCCGCGCGGTCACCGCCGCCGGCGAAGCGATGCGACAGGCCCCAATCCTTCAGCGCGTCCGCCACCGGCCGGTGGCGCCGGCCGATGTCTTCAAGCACTTCGATGGCCGCAGCCAGCCGTCCGCCCAGTCGCATTCGTCATTCCATCATATCGAGCACATCTCAGCCTGCTCTTAGAGCTTTTCACGCCTGGATTGAACCCCGCTTCCGTCTGGCGACGATGAGGCAATCCAAACTCTGGCCAGCCACCCCGTCAGTAAACGCCCTCGGCCGGCAGCAGCAGATCGACCAGTAGATGAAAGGTCTCTAATGTTCGTGACTGGCGACTGCAAGCACGGCATGTGGCGCAACCGCTCTGCTTCCCAAGTTTTTCCGTTGAGAATACTCTTGGCGCCATGATTCGCGGCGCAGAAAAGGCGGACCGGCGGATCGCTACGAGGAGAGGGCAATGAAAACTTATCTGGCGGAAGTTCTAGGCACATTTCTATTGGTATTCATCGGTACGGCTTCTGTGGTGACAGGCGGCTTCGGCGGTGCGCTGCCGCTTGGCCAGGAAGGCATCGGTCTGGCGTTCGGCATCGGCCTCATTGCTGCGGCCTACGCGATCGGCCCGATTTCGGGCGCACATCTCAATCCGGCGGTGACGCTCGGCGTCTTCCTTGCCGGCCGGCTGCCGGCCAAGGACGTCATCCCCTATTGGATCGCGCAGGTCATCGGCGCCATCCTCGCCTCGCTGGCGTTGTGGATAATCGTCTCCGGCCAGGTCGGCGGACACACCGGCGGCTTCGGCGCCAATGGCTGGGACGTGGCCAAATGGGGCGTCAGCTCGGCGTTCCTGTGGGAAGTGATCGGCACCTTCACCTTCGTCACCGTGATCCTCGGCGTCACGGCTGAAAAGCACTCGACGGCGTTCGCCGGGCTGGTCATCGGCCTGACGCTGGCAGGATTGCATTTCGCCATCATCCCGGTGACCGGCACGTCGCTCAATCCGGCCCGCTCGATCGGCCCTGCGCTGTTTTCGGGCACTGCCGCGATCGGCCAGCTCTGGCTGTTCATCGTCGCACCGTTGATCGGCGGCGCCATCGCCGGCGTCGTCGCCAAGGCTCGAATCTTCGAGAAGGACTGAGCTTCGAAAGCCTGAATGAGGAAAAGGGCGCGGGCCAGTCCCGCGCCTTTTACTTTGGTGGATGATATTTTCGTCAAAGGCATAGCCGGGCCGGTCGTCGTTAGGACCCGAAAACGGACCTCCGGATGCCCTATGAAGCAGTCGCACCGTCTGCGATGGCGCGAGTCGTGTTCTGGTGAGGACGCGCCAAAAAATAGAATGCGGCTACGTGCGTGATCATCAGCAGCGGTACGTAGATGATCGGGATCGCATAGGCGGCGCCAAGTTGCTCCGCGTGTGCAGGAAGGCCTACCTGGATGGCGTGGTAATAGTCGACGACGAGCTCGACTGTGCCTACGAGATTGAAGGTGACGACGAACGGCCAGAAGAGCCGAGGCAGCCTCACCGTGAGCAGCGCCAGCATCGCCAGCAGCCCTGTTGCAAAGTCACCGTAGGCGGCGAACACGGCGAAGTGGGCTGGGAGATCGGGGCTGACGACGCCCGCCAGGATGAAAACGAGCCCGAAGAAGCGGAAGCTGTGCAGAGTGGCGATGGCCCGCTGCGCCGCGACCCGGTCCATTGAGTTCAGCCACGGCAGACCGTAGGCGCCGAAGCAGAGCAGCCACGCGACGTAGCCTAGAACGAGATGGGTTTGGAACAGAATTTCCGTGGACATTTTTAACCTCCTGTCGGCAGCTGGTTCACGCGACCTCCCAGTTTCAGCCGGTTACCTAAGCCAGCTTCCATAATTCGACCATCCGGTGTAATCACAACAACCTATGAAGCAGAACTACACAGTCCGGCATGGTGCGCTGGAGGGCATCGAGGTGTTCCTGGCCGTCGCCAGGCGCCGTAACTTCCGCCGTGCGGCCGCGGATCTCGGTGTGACGCCGTCCGCCGTGAGCCAGGCGGTGCGCACGCTGGAAGCCCGCATGGGTGCGGCGCTGTTCGTGCGCACGACGCGAAGCGTCGGTTTGACCGAGGCTGGCCAGCGGTTCCTCGAACGTGCAGGCCCTGCCTTCGAGGAACTCGTCGCGGCAGGCGAGGCCGCGCGCGATGTTGGTCAACGGCCGACCGGGCTGCTGCGCCTGTCCGTACCCCGCGCCGTCGTGCCGTTGATCCTGGAGCCGATGATCGCGTCGTTCTGCCGAACCTATCCCGAGATCGAACTGGAGATCGCCGCGAGCGACGAGATGGTCGATCTCGCGACCGGCGGGTTCGATGCCGGCATCCGCCTCGGCCAGTTCATCGCACCCGACATGATCGCGGTGCGGCTGACGCCATCGTTCCCGTTCCTGGTCGTCGGCAGCCCGGACTATCTCGAGCACCATGGCCGCCCCGAGCGCCTCGAGGATCTGCGCCACCATGCCTGCCTGCGCTTGCGCCGCTCGAACGGCGCCATCGCGCCCTGGTCCTTCGTCGACGGCAACGAGGCAATCGAGGCGATGGTCTCAGGCCCGCTGATCGCGCACGACTATCCGACGTTGCTCGGTGCGGCGATACAGGGCATCGGGCTGGCCCAGACGCCCCGACCCGTCGCCGAAGGTCCGATAGAACAGGGAAAACTCAAATCGGTGCTGGACGGCTTCGCCGCGACGACGCCGGGCGTCTTCCTTTATCATCCCGGTAAGCGCCAGGTCCTGCCGAAGCTGCGCGCCTTTATCGATCACCTCAAATCCGCAGCGTGAGGCTATGAGGGATGTCGCACCCTGCCCCCTCACGCCGTCTTCTGCGTCACCAATAGCAGCCGCCTCATTCGTGCAGTAATTGCCCGCTCGAACCAAAGCCTTCATGGTACAAATATAAGAAATAAATAAGTAAAAAATACCACGATATGAACCGTACCCGTCAAGAATGTTGTTCTTTCAGTACTAAAACTCACGTTGCATATGAAGAGCGCTAAAATCAAAAGCACTGTGTCAGTCGCTGGAAGCCCCAGGGTTAACCCTCTTCCCGTCAGCAGGCTGGCGGCTGCGACCGCCGGTATTGTCAAACCAATTGTAGCGCAAGCCGAACCCATCGCGACATTCAAACCGCGTTGCAGCTCATTGTTGAGGGAAGCGCGAACCGCCGAAATGGCCTCCGGCATCAAAACCAGCCCCGCGATCAACGCCCCCACAATACTGTCAGCCTGTGTCACCTCGTAGGTAACGAGCGTATTTTCAACACTTGCGGCGACTTGCTCGGCGAGCATTACAATGCCAATCAGCCCGATTAACAGGAGCAGAGTGCTGGCAGAGATGCTTTCGTGAGGGGCAGTCCGCAGCGAAACGCCGTGCGTCTGCCCTTCGACAAAGTCGTCTCGGTGCCGGACAGTTTGCGCGAACACAAAACTTGCATAGAGCAGCACCGAAAGCACGCTCACGAAACCAAGTTGAGCTGCTGAAAATGTGCCAGGATCGGTAGTTCGTGTGTAGGTCGGCAGAATAAGCGTCATGATGGTCAGCGCGGCCAGAACCGCCAGATATGCGCTGGTCCCTTGCCGAACGATTGCCTGCTTGCGATGGCGCCAGCCGCCAAGCGTGAGACACGTACCGACAACGCCGGTAGATGTAATCATCACCGTCGAGAAGACGGACTCACGTGCAAGCGTAGGGTTGTTTTCTCCATGCAGCATCATGGAAACGATGATCGACACTTCGATTGCCGTCACGGCAAAAGTCAGCACCAACGTACCGTAAGGCTCCCCTACACGCCGAGCTACCGCTTCGGCGTGGTCGAGCACCACGAAAATGGTGATAAACATGATCGCACTCGAAAGCGTTCCGACGAGGATCCTGACGCTCGGCGAACCTTCGTCTACCGACAGCCCGCTGGCTCTGACTGCGACAGCCATCACCAAGGCGGCCAACGGCATCGCATAAGAAGTCACCGATCGCGCGAAACCACTCATTTCAAGCCCCGTGCGTTTCTGCGAACCTTGCGGAAAGCCTATACTCACGCCGTCTTCTGCGTCACCAATCCCAGTTCCTCGACCATCGCCTGACGCATCAGGAACTTCTGCGGCTTGCCGGTCACCGTCATCGGCAATTCGCTGCGGAAGCGGATATGGCGGGGGATCTTGTAGTGGGCGATCTGGCCGGCGCAGAAGTTTTTGATTTCCTGCTCGGTGACGATCTGGCCGGGCTTGAGCACGATCCAGGCACACAGCTCCTCACCATATTTGGCGTCGGGAATGCCGAACACCTGCACCTCCTTGACCTTGGGATGGCGGTAGAGGAATTCCTCGACCTCGCGCGGGTAGACGTTCTCGCCGCCGCGGATGACCATGTCCTTGACCCGGCCGACGATGTTGCAATAGCCCTCGGCGTCGATGGTGGCGAGATCGCCGGTGTGCATCCAGCCGTCGCTGTCGATCGCCTCGCGGGTCTTCTCCTCGTCGTCCCAGTAGCCCTTCATCACGGAATAGCCGCGTGTGCAAAGCTCGCCCGGCGCGCCGACGGCGACGGTGGCGCCATCGGCATCGACCGCCTTGACCTCGACATGGGGGTGGATGCGCCCGACGGTCGAGACGCGCTTTTCCAGCGGGTCGTCGACGCCGCTCTGGAACGAGACCGGGCTGGTCTCGGTCATGCCATAGGCGATGGTCACCTCTTCCATGTGCATCAGCGACACCACCTTCTTCATCACCTCGATCGGGCATGGCGAGCCGGCCATGATGCCGGTGCGCAGGCTGGAGAGATCGAAGGACGGGAAATCCGGGTGATCGAGGAGGGCTACGAACATCGTCGGCACGCCGTAGAGCCCGGTGCAGCGTTCCTGCGCCACCGCCTTCAGCGTGGCGCCGGCATCGAAGCCCTCGCCCGGAAAAACCATGGTGGCGCCCTTCGACACGCAGCCCATCGTGCCCATCGACATGCCGAAGCAGTGGTAGAGCGGCACCGGGATGCAGAGCCGGTCGTCGACGGTCAGTTTGATCGCCGAGGTGACGAAATTGCCGTTGTTGACGATGTTGTTGTGGGTCAGCGTCGCGCCCTTGGGCGCCCCTGTCGTGCCTGACGTGAACTGGATGTTGATGGCCTCGCTCGGTTTCAGCCCCTCCGAGATGCGGTCGAGGCTGTCATGCTCGTCGCGTCCGGCCATGGCCAATACATCGCCAAAATTGAACATGCCGGGTGAGTTGTCCTCGCCCATGCGGATGACGATCTTCAGCGCCGGCAGTTTTTGCGCCTTGAGCTTGCCCGGCGTGGCCTTGGCAATCTCCGGCGCCAGCGTCTCGATCATGCCCAGATAGTCGGAGGTCTTGAACTTGGCCGCCGTGACCAGCGCCTTGCAGCCGACCTTGTTCAGCGCGTAGTCCAGCTCGGTCAGCCGGTAGGCCGGGTTGATGTTGACCAGGATCAGGCCGATGCGGGCGGTGGCGAATTGCGTCACCAGCCATTCCCATCGGTTGGGCGACCAGATGCCGACGCGATCGCCTTTTACCAACCCCAGCGCCAGGAAGCCGGCGGCCAGCGCATCGACGGTGTCCGACAGTTCGCTCCAGGTGAAGCGCTTGTCCTGATCGACGAAAACGGCGGCATCTTGCGTACCGTACTTGCTGACGGTGTCGGAAAGTAGCGCGGGAATCGTCTTGTCGAGCAGCGGCACGCTGCGCTCACCCGAGACATGCGCCTTGCCGTCGACGGGTGCCACGAAAACACCGCCATTGCGCGCTCCGCGTCCACGCAAATTGCTGGCGTTCTTTAGCTCGTCGAGATTGACTGGCATCGCTCTCTCCTCCCGGGACTGGCCGAGCCTATCAGCCCGAGGGGGTGGTGAAAATCCCGCCGATAGTCGTGGCAGAGCACCGATCCGGTCAACGATGCTTCGGAGACTCGCGTTGGCTGGCGAAGCATCAAAACGCAAAAACCCGCCTGGGCGGCGGGTCGCTGGCGCAAATCAGCACCATGGACAAATATGTACCATAGCTGAGGGCACGGAGTCAAGAAAAAATTCCTATCGCGAAGAAACTAACGGCACAAAAGCTGCTAACACTGGTCGCCGTCAGCTTTTTGTTAATCTGAGTTCGGAGCCCTGTGCCGCCGGGCTGGCCGCCGTCAGCTTTTTGTCAAGCTGGGTTCGAAGCCCGGGGGTAGTGGAGGTGTGGGAAGGCCCCGCCGCTATCCGACCGCTGCCGCTACCTTCGCAGCAATATCGCGCAGGATCGCTTCATCCGCCGCCGCCCGTGTCTTCCTCGACGCCACCAGACAGGCCTGCGAGCGCAGGACAAGGCCGTCGCCCAGCACCTTGAGATGATTGGCGCGCAGCGTCGAGCCAGTGGTGGTGATGTCGACGATGACATCGGCCAGCCCCGCCGCCGGCGCGCCTTCGGTGGCGCCGAGGCTCTCGACGATGCGGTAGACCTGGATGCCGTGTTTTTGCGAGAAGAATTGCTGGGTCAATCGCCAGTATTTGGTGGCAATGCGCAGCCGCCTGCCGTGGCGCTGGCGAAAGTCGGCGGCGACGTCGTCGAGGTCGGCCATGGTGTCGACGTCGAGCCAGATGTCGGGCACGGCCACCACGACATCGGCACTGCCGAAGCCGAGACGGGCGATGATTTCAGCGCGGGTTTCCCAGTCGGCGAGGTTTTCACGCACCAAATCCTCGCCGGTGATGCCGAGATCGATCGCGCCCTGGCCGATCTCGCCTGATATTTCGGAAGCCGACAGGAACACCACTTCGACATTGTCCAGGCCCTCGACGCGGGCGTGGTACTTGCGCTCATCACCTGGCAGGCTGACGGTGAGGCCGGCTTTGGCCAGCACGTGCAGCGCCTGCTCTTTCAGGCGGCCTTTCGACGGGATCGCCAGCGTGATCATGGCGCCATCTCGCGCAACGCCTCGATGCGGTCGAGCCAGACGGAAAAGCCGACGCCTGGGATCGGCGTTTTCGCGCCGAGCAAGGTCAGCAGCCGGTCATAGCGGCCGCCACCGACCAGCGGCCGGTCGCCCCGGTCGCCATTGTCAGCCGCGATTTCGAAAACCAGGCCGGTGTAGTAATCGAGCGGCCGGCCGAAAGCGGCATCGTAGCGGATTTTTCCGGCCGGCAGGCCGTGCGCCTCGATCGCCTGGGCACGGGCGGCGAACTTCTCCAGCGCAGTATCAAGCGAAAGCCCGGCAGCGCTGGCGAAGGAGGCCAGCGCCTCGGCCGCGCCGGCGAGCGGCACGTCGATCGCCAGAAAACCCTTCAGCGCCGCGAAGGCTTCATTCGACAGCCTCACGCTGCGCAGTTCGGCTTTCTCGATCAGCCGCCGCGCAATGTCGGATGGCGGGCGTCCGGCGGATGCCGACAGGCCGGCCTCTTCCATGCCACTGGCGATGTGAGCGGAAAGACCGTCCAGATCACCGTCGAGAACGAGAGCAGCGACCGCGCCGGGGAGCTGGCCGTTGCGCGGCGGATTGGCGAGATCGGCGAGTGCCGCCTCAAGCATCGGCGCTGAGCCGAAGGCGCGGGCAAGACGCATGCGCCAGCCGCGCGGCAGGCCAAGGGCTGCCAGCACCGCCTCGAAAATGGTCTGGTCGCCGAGCGTGATCGCCAGCGCCTGGCCGGGCAGCACCAAGGCAAGCAGCGCATGCGCATCGGCCAGCGAGCGAGCATCGGCTTGCGCCGTATCACGATCGCCAAGATCCTCGATGCCAGCCTGGAAGAACTCGTTGCCGCCTTCACGGCGCTGGCGGAAGACCTCGCCGAGATAGGAATAGCGGCGCGGCGTGCCGGCTTGCGAATGGATGTGGTCGAGGCAGACCGGAATGGTGAATTCCGGCCGCAGGCACAATGTCTGGCCCGTTTCGCTTTCGGTCAGGAAGATACGGCGGCGCAAATCCTCGCCGGCCATGTCGAGGAACGGGTCGGCCGGCTGCAATATGGCGACCTCGACGGCGTGCGTGTTGCGCGTGGCGAAGAGGTTGGTGATATCGGCTGCGATGGCGGGGTAGCGGGAGGTCATGAAGCGCCACCTTCCCTTCTCCCCTTGTGGGAGAAGGTGGGTTGGCGCGTAGCGCCAAGACGGATGAGGGGTGCTGGACGGAATAAGGCGTTGGTGTTCCCTGGAACACCCCTCATCCGACCTCGCTTCGCGAGGCCACCTTCTCCCACAAGGGGAGAAGGACAAGAGAGGCCGGCGCTCGTCACTTAGACCGTTCCTCGGCCTGCGCCGCCAAAATCTTCTTCACCTCCGCGACCAGCTCGCTTTCCGCCACCGTCACCTGCGCCGGGCGGGCGGCGCGCCATTCGGCGTTGTCGGTGATCTCGGCCGACATGCGCGCGCCTTCGATCAGGTCCTTGATCTGCAGCTCGCCCTTGGCGCGCTCGTCGCCGCCCTGGATGATTGCAACCGGGCAGCCGCGGCGATCCGCATATTTGAGCTGTGCTTTCATGCCGGCGCCGCCGAGGTACATTTCCGAGCGGATGCCGGCGGCACGCAGTTCCGAAACCATCTTCTGGTAGCGGCCGAGGCTGTCGGTATCCTTGTCCATCACCAACACCACGACCGGCGCGATTACATCCGCGCTGTCGAGCTTGCCGAGGTTCTTCAGCGCGGTCATCAGCCTGGAGACGCCGATGGAGAAACCGGTCGCCGGCACCGGCTCGCCGCGAAAGCGCGAGACGAGGCCATCATAGCGGCCACCGCCGCCGACCGAGCCGAAGCGCACGATCTGGCCGTCCTCGTTGGGGATTTCGGCCAGAAGCTCGGCCTCGAAGACCGGGCCGGTGTAGTATTCGAGGCCGCGAACGACCGAGCGGTCCATGGCAATACGGTCTTCGCCATATCCCGCCGCCCTGACCAGGGCCTCAATCGTCGACAGTTCGCCGACACCTTCCTGGTAGACCGCGTTCGAACTGACCATGGTATCCTGGCCGGCATGTGCATTCCTCGCTGTCGCGAGAAGAACCGCCTCGGCTTGTCCGCTGTTCAACCCGGCGCCCTTGGCGAAGTCGCCCTCGCCTTCCTTGCCGCCATCCCAGCGCCCCGGCCCAAGCAAAAGCTTCACCCCTTCCGGCCCGAGCTTGTCCAGCTTGTCGATCGCCCGCAGCACCGTCAGCCGGCGGCCGGTATTCTCCTCGCCGCCAAGGCCGATCGCCTCCAGAACGCCGTCCAGAACCTTGCGGTTGTTGACGCGGATGATGTAGTCGCCGCGCTTGATACCCAGCGCTTCCATGACGTCGGCCATCATCATCGCCATCTCGGCGTCGGCGGCCACGCCAGGCGTGCCGATCGTGTCGGCGTCGAACTGCATGAACTGGCGGAAGCGGCCAGGACCAGGCTTCTCGTTGCGGAACACCCAGCCGGAGCGATAGCTGCGATAGGGTTTTGGCAGGCGCTCGTAATTCTCGGCGACGAAGCGCGCCGTCGGCGCGGTCAGGTCATAGCGCAGCGACAGCCACTGGTCGTCGTCATCCTGGAAGGAGAATACCCCTTCGTTCGGCCGGTCCTGGTCGGGCAGGAATTTTCCGAGCGCGTCCGTGTATTCGATCAACGGCTGGTCGGCCGGTTCAAAACCATAAAGCTCATAGACCGAGCGGATCGTCACCATCATCTTCTCGACGGCGCGGATGTCCTCGGCGCTGCGGTCGGCAAAACCGCGCGGCAGTCGCGCTTTCGTCTTTTCCGATTTATCGGCCATGAGATGGGTACTCGGTGTTTCGTGGCGCTGTGCGATAGGAAATTTCCTATTTCCGCAGCGCGCGTGTCCTAACCGATGCAGCTTTGTGCGGCAAGGGTTTGCAGCCTTGCCTCTCCCTGCCGAGAGAAGGCGGAACCGAAGCACCCTGAAACAGAACCGCATCGAAAATGAAACAATCACGCCATGCGCGCGGCATCGTGCCGACACAATCGCCAGGGATAAACGCGCCGAAATGAGGGGGTCGCGGCGATGACCAGCACAGCAAGATTCCATGCCATCGACAGCGATGCAGGCGAATTGCCCGCACGCTTGCGCCCGGCCGACATTCATGCCCCGAAAATGGTCAGCCAGGCTGCCGGCCCGTTCGAAGTCCCGGCCGACACCGGCAAGGGTCCATCCATGCGCGACGCGTTGATGACCGGCCTGCTGGTGATCTATCCGACCGTGGCCACGGTGGTGGCGATTGTCGCCGGCCTGGTGCTGGCCAGCGCCAACGGCACCTGAAGTTACCCCCACCCGCGCCTTCGGCGCGACCTCCCCACAAGGGCGAGGTGGGGAGCCCTATTTTGGTCTTTTGAAAGCCTTCCGCTGCTTCTCGACCTCTTTGCGGCAGACGCAGCCCTCGAGGTGGTCGTTGACCAAACCCATCGCCTGCATGAAGGCGTAGACGGTGGTCGGGCCGACGAAGCTCCAGCCGCGCTTCTTCAACTCCTTCGAAATCCGCACCGAGACGGCCGTGGTCGGGTTGGCGCGCAGGTGCGCGAGATCGACCGTCTCTGGCCGCTCATCCTTGCCGGGTTCGAACTTCCAGAACCAGGCGGCCAGCGAGCCGAATTCATCTGCCATTTCGCGGGCGCGCTTGGCGTTGTTGATGGTCGAGACGATCTTGCCGCGATGACGGATGATGCCGGCATTGCCAAGCAGGCGCTCGACATCCTTGTCGGTGAAGGCAGCGACCTTGTCGAATTCGAAATTGGCGAAGGCTTGCCGAAAATTCTCCCGCTTGCGCAGGATGGTCAGCCACGACAGGCCCGACTGAAAGCCTTCGAGGCAGATCTTTTCGAACAGCCTGCGGTCATCCGCCACCGGCCGTCCCCACTCATGGTCGTGGTAGTGCAGATAGTCGGGCAGATTGCCGTGCCAGAAGCAGCGCGCGACGCCGTCGGGGCCGGCGAGCAGGCCGGTGTCTTCCTTGTCCATAAGCCAAAATCCGTCCGTTAATGCGCTTTTGCGCTGCATTTACTGCGGCTTTACCAGATTCCTGAACCCGGCGGTAACCACACCAAAAGGTTTACCGACACTTGCGCATTTTACGCATTCCGATTCATGTTTCGGTTGCTGCTTGCGCGCCAATGATCGCCGAACCGGGAGGACGTTTCCACCCGTTTTGTATCAGACGATCAAGGTGCGTTCCGATGAAGACAGTACTGTTTCCCGTGCTCGGCGCCGTGGCTGTGTTTGCCGCCGGCGTCACGCCCTCAACCGCCGGCGATCGCTACGCCGACAGGCCGCCGGTGATGGTGAGCCCCGACCTTTCCGCCCCCTGGGTGCTGCAGCTTGGCCAGGCGCCCGGCATCGTGCGCCAGAACCGCCAGGTGGTGCAGCAACAGCCGCGCCTGCGCGCGGCGCAGCCCGACCGGGTGCGGACGGCAGCGGTGCAGGCACCGGCCAAACGCATGGCCATGCGCCCGCAGATCAACCCGATCTTCCTGCCGCAGGAGGTCGACTATGACGGCGCGCAGAAGCCGGGCACGATCGTCATCGACACCACGCAGAATTTCCTCTTCCTGATCGAGAAGAACGGCAAGGCGCGGCGCTACGGCGTCGGCACCGGCAAGCCGGGCTTCGAATGGTCGGGCACGCACAAGATCACCAACAAACGCGAGTGGCCGGACTGGCGCCCGCCGGCGCAGATGATCAAGCGCGAAGCCGCCAAGGGCCGCTATTTGCCGACCTATCTGGCCGGAGGCATGGAGAACCCGCTCGGCGCCCGCGCGCTCTATCTCGGCACGACCGAGTACCGCATCCACGGCACCAACCAGCCGTGGACGATCGGCGGCGCGGTGTCGTCGGGTTGCATCCGCATGCGCAACGAGGACGTGGTCGATCTCTATGAACGGGTCAATGTTGGAACCACGGTCGAGGTGATATAATTCCTGCGAATCACTTGGCCGGCAAAGCAGACCGCTTTTCGAGGTCAGTTTAGGGATAACGGGGGACGGGTCGTATGGGGATGCGGCCGGTCAGGAAGGGCAGCACGGGAAACCGCGCTGCCCTTTCCGTTTTGACCACGGCCTGAGGCGTAACGAAACACTGTTTCCCGGCGCGTCGCGCAAAAATCATGGTGGTTCGCTTTCGCGCTGCCATTGGCGATGTTCTTTTGCTATGTGGGCGGCAACCAGCAAAAGAGTTCACCCATGTCCCTGTCCGAAGACAGCCGTTATCTCAGAGGTGGCCCGGTCGCCCAGCGCATCATCGCCGCCGTCCGCGAGGATGCCGCGATTGCCAAAGCTGAGGGTTTTCCGCCCAAGCTGATCTCGATCACCGTCGGCGACACCGATGCGGTCGACGTCTATGTGCGCAACCAGCGCGCCAAGGCACAATTGGCCGGTATCGATTTCGAGGAAAGGCGCTTTCCTGCAACCATCACATCAGGCGAACTGGAAGCGGCGATCCACGGCCTGAATGCCGACCCGCGTGTCACCGGCATCATCATCCAGCGGCCGGTTCCCGCGCATATCCCGATCAGGACGCTGCAGGCGGCGGTGCATCCGCTGAAAGATGTCGAAGGCATGCATCCGTCCTCGATCGGCAACATCGTCTACAATCAGCTCGACCTCGCCCCCTGCACGGCGGCCGCTTCGGTCGAGCTGCTCAAGGAGACCGGCCTCGACCTCAAGGGGCTGGAAGTCGTGATCGTCGGCCATTCGGAAATCGTCGGCAAGCCTATCGCCTTCCTGTTGATGAGCGAAGGCGCGACAGTGACGGTCTGCCACCACATGACGCGATCGGTCGCCGCCCATGCGCGGCGCGCCGACGCGCTGTTCGTCGCCGTCGGCAAGCCGCGGCTGATCAAGGCCGACATGGTCAAGCCGGGTGCGGCCGTCATCGACATCGGCATCAATTCCGAGATCGGCCCTGACGGCTCCAGCCGCATCGTCGGCGATGTCGACACCGACAGCGTGCGCGAGGTCGCCTCCTGGATCACGCCGGTACCGGGCGGCGTCGGCCCGATCACGGTCGCCATCCTGCTGCGTAACACGATGGTGGCGCTCAGCCGCCAGCGCGCGCTCTACGAGGCGACCTACGGCACGGCGGACAGGCTGGCGGCGGAGTAACGCCGCGACAGGCAGGCTATTCCGCGGCGATCAGACTCTCGTCCAGAACACCTTCCGGCTTTGGCCCGCCATAGGCCCAGTCGAGCAGCTTGATCGTGTGCACGACCGGCAGCTTCGCGGCGGAAGCAATCTGCGTGATGCAGCCGATGTTGCCGGTAGCAACGATCGAGGCACCCGTCGCCTCGATGTTTTTCACCTTGCGGTCGCGCAGCTTGGCCGAAATCTCGGACTGCAGAATGTTGTAGGTGCCGGCCGAACCGCAGCACAGATGGCCCTCGCGCGGCTCGCGCACAATGAAGCCGGCCTTGGCCAGCAGTTCCTTCGGCTGGCGGGTGATCTTCTGGCCGTGCTGCATCGAGCAGGCCGAGTGATAGGCGACGATGGTGCCCGGCTTGCGCACCGGTTCGGGCAGCTCGAGACCAGCTAGATACTCGGTGATGTCCTTGGCCAGCGCCGACACGCGCGCGGCCTTGTCGGCATAGGCCGGATCGAGCCGCAGCATGAAGCCATAATCCTTGATGGTGGTGCCGCAGCCGGACGCGGTGATGACGATGGCATCGAGCCCACCCTGCTCGATGGCTTGTGTCCAGGCGTCGACATTTTGTCTGGCCGACGCAAGGGCAGCTTGCTCCCGCCCCATATGATGCACCAGCGCGCCGCAGCAGCCCTCGCCCGGCGGCACCACGACCTCGATGCCTAACCGGGTCAGCAGCGAAATCGTGGTCTTGTTGATGGCGGGATCAAGCACGGATTGCGCACAGCCGGTGAGGATGGCGACGCGACCCTTTTTCGCCCCCTGCCCGGCATGGATGCCTGGTGAGGCCATCGGCGAAGCCGTGGGGATCGAGGCCGGCGCGAGCTTGAGCATCGCGCCGAGCGGCTTCAGCGCCGGGACCTTTTCGAACACGCGAATGAACGGCTTGCCCAGCTTGGCCAGCCTGAGCGCGGCGCGAAAGCGCGCGGGATAGGGCAGCACCAAGGCCAGCATGACGCGGGTCAGGCGGTCGAGCAGCGGTCGCTTGTAGGTCTCCTGGATATGGGCGCGGGCATGGTCGACCAGATGCATGTAGTTGACGCCCGACGGGCAGGTGGTCATGCAGGCGAGGCACGACAGGCAGCGATCGATATGGGTGACGATCTGCTTGTCGGCCGGACGGCCGTTCTCCAGCATGTCCTTGATCAGGTAGATGCGCCCGCGCGGTGAATCGAGTTCGTTGCCGAGTGTCACATAGGTCGGACAGGTCGCGGTGCAGAAGCCGCAATGCACGCATTTGCGCAGGATCTTCTCCGATTCCGCGACATGCGGATCGGCAAGCTGGGCAAGCGAAAAATTGGTCTGCATCGCGTCGGATCCTAGGCCATTCGGCTGGGATTGAGGATGTTCTTGGGGTCGAATTCCTGTTTCAGCCGTGCCGACAGTTCCGCCAGCGCCGGTGCCTGCGGCTCGAAAACGGGCAAGGCAGCACGATGCGAAGGCGCCGCGCGCACCAGCGTCGCATGGCCGCCGCCATGTTTCCTCAACAGCCCGCGCAGCAGAACGGCTTCCGGGTCGCCCTGTTCCATGCGCAACCACACCAGCCCGCCCTGCCAGTCATAGAAGGCGCTGACGGCTGCCTGCATGCGCAGCGTCAGGACCATCTGGTGACCCTCTCCCGGCGTCATCGACACGCGCCAGACCGGTTTCTCGCTGTTGTCGGCGAAAGGCATGCAATCACGCACATCGCGCCAGATCAGCCGTGAAGCCTCACCGGCAATCTCCTCCAGCGGCCCGGCCTCGCCGAGCAGCGTTTTCAGCGCGGCGATGCGATAGGCGACGGAGGGGCCGAAGCCCTCGACACGCAGCAGCGTGGCGGCCTCGTTGCCAAGCGCACCCTCGGCGACGCGCGCGGCGATGCGCTCCGGCAGATGGGCGGCACTCGACACTTCAGCGCTCGAACCCAGCGCCATGGCCATGGCGGCGGCAGCCGCATCGTCGAGCAGGCCACGAATGGCGAACGTGACCTCGGTCTCGGCGGCCGGCAGCACCTTGAAGGTGACGTCGGTGAATACGGCCAGCGTGCCCCAGCTGTTGGCCATCAGCTTCGACATGTCATAGCCGGTGACGTTCTTGACCACGCGGCCGCCCGACTTGAAGGCCTCGCCACGGCCGGACACCACATTGATCCCCAGAACATGATCGCGTGCCGCGCCCGCCTTCAACCGGCGCGGGCCGGAGAGGTTCGCGGCAAGCACACCGCCGATCGTGCCTTTTCCAGGCTCGCCGCCGAGCAGCGGACCGTAATCCATCGGTTCGAAGGCGAGTTGCTGGCCGTTTTCCGCCAGCAGCTTCTCGATGTCGGCCAGCGGTGTGCCTGCCTTGGCCGACAGCACCAGCTCGGCCGGTTCGTATAGCGTGACGCTGGTGAGCCTCGACAGGTCAAGCGTGTGTTCGGTTTGCAGCGGACGGCCGATGCCGCGCTTGGACCCATGGCCAAGGATTTCGAGCGGCGTCTCTTCCGCCACCGCCCAGGCGACGGTGGACAGGACTTCGGCTGACGTGGTTGGCGTGAAAGTGGTCATGAGGAGCACGCGCCAGTCGCGAGTACCGAGATGCCGCGATCCTTGGCGCCCCCCTCTGTCCTGCCGGACATCTCCCCCTCAAGGGGGGAGATTTGCTGACGGCTTTGCTTTCGCCAATCCCCAACCGAGGCGGAAGAGCGAGACGTCGAAGCTGCCGATCTCCCCCCTTGCGGGCCTTGCGGGGGAGATGTCCGGCAGGACAGAGGGGGGTGTTCAAGCGCCGACATGTCCCTCAAAACCTCGGAATGTCCGGGAACGGCAGCTTGCCGCCGGAAATGTGCATGCGGCCGAGCTCTGCGCAGCGGCGGAGCTGCGGGAAGACCTTGCCGGGGTTGAGCAGATGGTTGGGATCGAAGGCGCATTTGACGCGCATCTGCTGGTCGAGGTCGATCTGGGTGAACATTTCCGGCATCAGGTCGCGTTTTTCCACGCCCACCCCGTGTTCGCCGGTCAAGACGCCGCCGACCTTGACGCAGAGCCGCAATATGTCGGCACCGAAGCTTTCCGCCTTGTCGAGTTCGCCCGGCACATTGGCGTCATAGAGGATCAGCGGGTGCAGATTGCCGTCGCCGGCGTGAAAGACATTGGCGACGCCGAGGCCGTATTTCTCCGACAGTTCGCGCATGCCGGCGAGCACGCGCGGCAGTTCCTTGCGCGGGATGGTGCCGTCCATGCAGTAATAGTCGGGCGAGATGCGGCCGACCGCCGGGAATGCCGCCTTGCGGCCGGCCCAGAAGCTTAGCCGCTCCTGCTCGGACTGCGAGATGCGGCAGGTGGTCGAGCCGTTCTTGTAGGCGATGGCCTCGACAAGGCCGATCAGATGATCCACCTCGACGCCCGGCCCGTCGAGTTCGACGATCAGCAGCGCCTCGACATCGAGGGGATAGCCCGCATGGACGAAATCTTCGGCCGCGTGGATCGCCGGCCGGTCCATCATCTCCATGCCGCCCGGAATGATGCCGGCGCCGATGATGTCGGCGACGCACTGGCCGCCCTGCTCGCTGGTCGGGAAGCCGATCAGCAAAGCGCGCGCCGTCTCCGGCTTCTTCAGGATGCGCACGGTGACCTCGGTGACGACCCCGAGCAGCCCTTCCGAGCCGGTCATGATACCAAGCAGATCATACCCTTCCGCATCAAGGTGACTGCCGCCCAGCCGCACCACCTCGCCGTTCATCAGCACCATTTCGATGCCGAGCACATTGTTGGCGGTGAGGCCGTATTTCAGGCAGTGCACGCCGCCGGAATTTTCAGCGACGTTGCCGCCGATCGTGCAGGCGATCTGGGAGGATGGATCGGGGGCGTAGTAGAAGCCCTCCTGCTCGACGGCGGTGGTGATGCCGAGATTGGTGACGCCCGGCTGGGCGACGACGACACGATTGGGAAAATCGATCGCAAGGATGCGGTTGAAGCGGCTCATGACCAGCAGCACCGCGTCTTCCAGCGGCAGCGCGCCGCCCGACAGCGAAGTGCCGGAGCCGCGCGGCACGACGCGGATGTTGCGGTCGTTGCAGTACTTCAGCACGCGGGAAACCTGCGCCACCGTTTGCGGCAAAACGACAACCAATGGCAGCTGCCGATAGGCGGTCAGGCCGTCGCTCTCGAAGGCACGCATGGAATTGGCGGCGTCGACGACGCCCTCGCCCGGCACGATGATGCGCATGTCGGCGACGATCTCGTCGCGCCGGCGCATCGTGGCGTCGTCTGGTTTCGGCATTGCCAGGCCGGACATCAACAGCCTCTTTTCGCTTGACTGGTCAAAATCTTTTACCAGTGAAGCGAGCTGGTTGCAAATGCTGTGGTGGTGGAGACCGTCACTCTACGGCCAGGACAAGCTTCCGCAGCGGCAATCTGCCGCTGTCTTACCCTCCCCCTTGTGGGGAGGGTCGCGAACGAAGTGAGCGGGGTGGGGGTGCGGCGCAAGGCCAGCACTCTATGAGCACCCCCACCCCGTTTCGCAGGTTTCGCTTCGCTCAACCTGCTCACCGACCCTCCCCACAAGGGCAGGGCTATCGCATATGGAATTCCTGAGATGTCTGCCCGGCACGGACCCCCACCCCTAACCCCTCCCCACAAGGGGGAGGGAGACTTCCGTTGGCGCTGACCCAGGAGAATCGCCTGTCTTTTCGGCGCCAAGAAGAATTAAACGCACGCGGCAGCGTTCCCTCCCCCTTGTGGGGAGGGTTAGGGTGGGGGTTCTTCTTCGCAAGAATTCATATGCGATAGCCCTGCCCACAAGGGGGAGGGTGAAGGCGCTACTCCCCAGCCAGCTTGCCGGGTTCGGAATGCAGCCGGCGTACGCGGCGCACGCCCCACCAGACCAGCAGGATGGCGACAGGCACCGAAGCAGCCGTGATGACCTCCGGCGCGAAGGCATGGCCGAAGATCGAGGCGCCCTTGGCGACATAGCCTATGAGGCCGACCACATAGTAGGAGACGGCGGCGACCGACAGGCCTTCGACGGTCTGCTGCAGGCGCAGCTGCAGGCGAGCGCGGTTGTTCATCGAGGCGAGCAGGTCGCGGTTCTGCTTCTCGACCTCGACATCGACCCATGTGCGCAGCAGCGTCGTGGCGCGGGTCAGTTTTCGCGACAGATTGGCCTGCCGCTCCTCGACCGAGCGACAGGTGCGCATGGCTGGTGCGACGCGGCGCTGCAGGAACCCGCCCCAGGTGTCGTACCCAGGCACGGCTTCTTCCTCGAGCGCTTCCAGCCGCTCGACGACAATGCCATCATAGGCGCGGCTGGCGCCGAAACGGTAGAGGCTCGACGCGGCGTCGGCTTCCAGTTCCGCGGCGAGTTCGGTGAGATCGGCCAGCAAGGTCTGGCTGTCACGAGTCTGAGCGACCTTCATCTCCAGCGTGGTCTGCGCCAGCCGGTCCTCGATGCGGCGGGCGCGGCCGGACAGGTTCAGCGCCAACGGCAGGCCGAGCATGGCCAGCGTGCGATAGGTTTCGATGTCGATCAGCCGTTGCGAAAGCGCGCCGGTGCGGGCCGGGGTCAGGCCGCGGTCGAGCACCAGCATGCGCGTCATGCCGTCACCGTCCTGGCGAAAGTCGGTGACGATGGCAGCATTGCCGCGCTCGACCAGCGAGTAGCACAGGCTGGTCGGATCGAAGCCGGCGATCAATCTTTCGCTGACCTGCGTCCATCTGCGGATTTCGAGCCGGATGCCCGAAATGACGGTTCCCGGCGGCGAAAACCCGTTGCCGAACGGCGAATCTTCCTGTGCCCTGCCGCTTTCGGAGAGCGGCCCTTCCCACAGATAGGTCGAGAATTCGGTGTGCCGTTCCCAGCGCAGCGAACCTTTGCCCCATTTCATGGCATGATGGCGAGCCTGTCGATCGGGCGCGGCGATGCCGAGGCGTCGCGACAGTTCGGAAAGCACCGCGTGGTCGACGCCGGAACCGCCTTCGGTCATGAAAGCGAGTTGCACCAGCACGCGCGGCTTTTCGATCAGCGGATGCGGCCGGGCATGGACCTCGCCGAGCGCGCCGGGCCGGCCCTCATGCGCGGGAAACCCCATGACGCTGCCTTTGGCGCGCGGCTGGAATTCGAGATTGGACGGGTCGTCTGACACGGCTTGTTCCCCGGGCTTCTTTGAACCCTCTTGCACTCGCGTCCCTCTAGACCAATAGCCTGATGACGCAAACAGCAAAGTTTAGCCCAAGACGATATGGCGCCGGGCGGCAAAATCGACACGCTTCGACCAATTGGATAAATAATTTGACCAGTTGACGACGCAGGCTTTATCCTGCGCGACACCGGTTCACCTTCCAGGCATTGAGTTGAGCGACATTTTTTCCAGGATCGAGCATTCGCGCACCGCCGACGAGGTGGTGCAGCAGATCGAAAGCCTCATCCTCGAAGGCGTCCTGCGCACCGGCGACCGGCTGCCGGGCGAGCGCGAGCTTGCACGCCAGTTCAACGTGTCGCGGCCGATCCTGCGCGACGCACTGAAGGGGCTCGAAGGGCGTGGCCTTTTGACGACAAGGCCCGGCGGCGGCACGCATGTCGCCGATGTCATCGGCCAGCTGTTCACCAAGCCGGTGACGGACCTGATCTCGATGCACCGCAAGGCTGTGACCGACTATCTAGAATACCGCCGTGAGATCGAAGGCGTAGCGGCCGAATACGCGGCGCGGCGGGCCACACCAGACGACATGGCGCTGCTCGACAAGATCATGGCACGCATGGACGATGCGCACCGGACCGGCGACTTCGACGACGAGGCTGAAATCGACGTCGAGTTCCACCACGCGATCTGTGAGTGCGCGCATAACATCATCCTTTTGCACACCCTGCGCTCCTGCTACCGGCTGTTGTCGGAAGGCGTTTTCCAGAACCGGCTCCTGGTGTTCAGCGTGCCCGGCGCGCGCGAGGCGCTGCTTGCACAGCATCGGGCGATCCATGCGGCGGTGAAGGCCGGCGACCCGGCTGCGGCCCGGCAAGCGGCGATGGACCACATCACCTATGTCGAACGGTCGATGGCAGAGGCCGAGCGCAGCGGCGACTGGCAGCGCGTCTCGCGGCTGAGGCTGAAACAGCGTGTCGACGCCACCGACACCGAACCTGCACGCAAACGCTCCTAGCAATCGAAAACGGGAACCCATGAGCCAGATCCTGACCATCGCCGATCTCAAGGACCTCGCGCGCCGGCGCGTGCCGAAGATGTTCTTCGACTATGCAGATTCCGGTTCGTGGACCGAAAGCACGTATCGGGCCAACGAAGAGGATTTCCATAAGATCAAGTTCCGCCAGCGCGTCCTCGTCGACATGGACAACCGTTCGCTCGCATCGACGATGGTGGGCGAGAAGGTATCGATGCCGGTGGCATTGGCGCCAACCGGCATGACCGGGATGCAGCATGCGAATGGCGAGATGCTGGCGGCGCAGGCGGCGGAAGAGTTCGGCGTGCCGTTCACCCTGTCGACGATGAGCATCTGCTCGATCGAGGATGTTGCCTCCGTCACCACCAAGCCGTTCTGGTTCCAGCTCTATGTGCTGCGCGACAAGGATTTCGTGCTCAACCTCATCGACAGGGCGAAGGCAGCGAAATGCTCGGCGCTGGTGCTGACGCTTGACCTGCAGATTCTCGGCCAGCGCCACAAGGACATCCGCAACGGGCTTTCGGCGCCGCCGAAGCTGACGCTGACGAACATCGTCGACATGGCCATCCGCCCGCGCTGGTGCGCCGCCATGGCCGGCACCAAGCGGCGGACCTTCCGCAACATCGTTGGCCACGCCAAGGGCGTCGGCAACATGTCCTCACTGGCATCGTGGACGACGGAGCAGTTCGATCCGCATCTGTCGTGGAAGGACGTCGCCTGGATCAAGGAACGCTGGGGCGGCAAGCTGATCCTCAAAGGCATTCTCGACAAGGAAGACGCGCTGATGGCGGCCAAGACCGGTGCCGACGCGATCATCGTTTCCAACCATGGCGGGCGCCAGCTCGATGGTGCATCGTCGTCGATCGGCGTGCTGGAAGAGATTGCCGATGCGGTCGGCGACACGATCGAAGTGCATATGGACGGCGGCATCCGTTCCGGCCAGGACGTGCTGAAGGCGCTCTGCCTCGGCGCCAAGGGAACCTATATCGGCCGGCCATTTCTTTACGGCCTGGGTGCGCTCGGCAAGGAAGGAGTTACCAAGGCATTGGAAATCATCCGCAAGGAGATGGACATCACGCTGGCACTGTGCGGAAAGCGTCTGGTCACCGACATGGGCAAGGACCAACTCCGGCGCTAGAGTTCCGTGACAGCCTGACCACGGAGACGACGAGACCTTGGCGGAACCCGGTATCCATTTTCTCGACGCGCAGGGGCCGGACGGTGTGCGTCTCTACGCGATTGGCGACGTGCATGGCCGGCTCGACCTGCTGGCTGCCATGCATCAGCGCATCAGGACCGAGATCGAGCAGCAGGCGCCAGCCGACTGGCGTGTCATCCATCTTGGCGACTATGTCGACCGCGGGCCGGACTCAAAGGGCGTCATCGACTTCCTGATCGAAGCGCGCGAGCGCGACCCGCGCCATCTGATGCTGGCCGGTAACCACGACATCGGTTTTCTCGATTTTCTCAAGGCCCCCGACCCGGACGGACTTTTCATCCGCTTTGGCGGTATCCAGACGGCGCAGTCCTACGGCGTGACGATCAATGACGGCACAAGCGTGTGGTTCGGCAAGGCCGAGTCCGCCGTGCGCAAAGGACATCAGGCCCTGGTCGAGGCCGTGCCGCAGGACCACATCGATTTCCTTCGGTCGCTGCCGTTTTCGGTGACACTGGGCGATTTCTACTTCTGCCATGCCGGCATCAGGCCGGGCATCCCCCTGGACAGGCAAAACCCGCAGGATCTGATCTGGATCCGCGACGTCTTCCACAATCACACCGGCCTCTATCCGAAGATCGTGGTGCACGGCCACACGCCGGTACCGGAGGCGGAAGTGATGGCCAACCGCGTCAATGTCGACACGCTTGCCTGGCAATCGGGCATGCTGACCGCGCTCGTCGTCGACGGTCCGGACAAACGCATCCTGACAATGACGATCAAGGAACCTTGGACAATTAAGGAAGCTTGAGCGCTGTGCGTCCGAGGACGCTCCGGCTCGTGGCGCAGCCCGGCTCTAGCGTAGCGAGGCGGTGACGCCGTAACCGTCGACGGCGTTGTGGTTGTTGGCTGCGTCGGCGGCATAGATGCCGAGTCCGCACAGCACGATGGCGGATACCATGGCAAAGGACAGAAGCGCTGCTTTCACGGACGTCATCTCTTGTTGAGCTTTCTGCATCTGTGCACGAGGCGGTTACCAATGCGTTGAAACGGAGAATTCGCTTCAAAGTTTCGACGATTTCGCGCTTCTAGGCATGTTCTGTATCAACGGTGTGTCGCGCGGGTCACACAAAAGGTTCATCGCGGTTGCACGGAAGATGCAGAGCGCGCGCCTTCTAGGATGGCGGGCGGACACAAGCCAAGGATGAAAGGTGTTTTCCCCAGGCGGATTCCCCGCCGCGTGCCAATTATGTCACGCGGCAGCGCACCGAGGGACGCTTAGATTGTCGCTACCCACGCACGTGCGATGGCCAGGCCCGCGGCATCCGCATCAGGCCCGTTGCGGGCCATTTCGCGATCGAGCTTGCCGGCCCAATCGGGATGGCGCACGGCGATGGTCGGGGCGAAGGACGTGCTCCAGTCCTGCACCATCGGCCGGTCGGCCTCGAAATGGAACTGGAAGCCGTAGACGGCGCGGCCGACGCGAAATGCCTGGTTCTCGGCGACATCGTTGCCTGCGAGCCGGACGGCGCTCTCAGGCAGCACGAAGGTGTCATCGTGCCACTGGAAGATCGGAAACTTTTCCGGCAGTGCGCCCAGCACCGGATCGGCCTTGGCATCCGGCGTCAGCGACACGCCGCGCCAGCCGAACTCGTTGGCGCCGCCGATGCGGTTCTCGCCACCGAAGGCACGAGCAACGAGCTGACTGCCGAGGCAGATGCCGAGCACGGCGCGGTCGTTGCCGGCGAAATCGCGCGTCAGTTCGAGCAGTGCCGGGAAATAGGGGTACTCATCGTCGGCCAGTGCATTCTGGCCACCGCCAAGCACCACCATGGCATCATGCCCGGCCGCGTCATCCGGCAGCAGATCGCCCTTGTAAGGGAGGCGTATATCGAGATCGGCGCCCGCCTCCGCAAGAGCGGCGCCGACCTGGCCAAGGCCGGTATTGTCGTAGTTCTGGACCACCAGCACCCGCATGAAAAACCCTGCTGACATGAAAATGATACGACGAGCGATATCATGCCGTCCGCATTGCAGCCAAGATGCGTATTCCGGGAGAAAACTATGCCACTGCAGAACCGGGTCGATCCGTTCGGCGCCATCCACGCCGTGTCCGAGCGCGGGCTGTTGACCGGCAATCGCGGCATCATCCACGATCCCGAGACGAAGACGCTGCTGAAAAAGCGCTGGGCGCTTCAGGCCTGGATCATCTGCGTCTGCCAATTCCGGGATGTGCGGCGCGAACCGATGGGCCGCAACCGGAAGGGCGGTAAAGCGGGCTGGACCGAGCTGTTCTTCCTCGATGAGGTGACTGCATTGGCGGCCGGCCATCGCCCCTGCTTCTTTTGCCAGCGCGAACGGGCCAAGGATTTTGTCGGCCGCTTCGGCGAAGCCTTCGGCATTGCAGAGCCCCGCGCGCCGATGATCGACAAGCGGCTGCACAAGGAGCGGTTGGCCTCCGGCGGCAAGCCGGCGACGGTGGCCTTTGACGAGCTTGCCGGCCTGCCGGACGGCGCCATGGTTGCGGATGGCGGCATCGCTTATGCTTTGCGCGGCGGCAGAGCATTGCGCTGGTGCTTTGCTGGATATGGCCCACCAGCTGATTTCGGCATGCTCAAAAGCAAGACGCTCTCGCTGCTGACGCCGGCCACGACGCTCGCCGTGTTGCGTCACGGCTTTCGCCCCGTATGGCATCCGTCCGCCCAGACTTGACGCCGGCGGTCGGCTCGCTCATTCCTCGGCAATGCGCGCCAATTACAAGATGCAACGTCTGTTCGTGCCTGATGATCTGCGGCCAGACATCGAGTTCGACGCCGGCCAACAGCAGAGCCACTATCTCCTGCACGTGCTGCGGCTCGGCGAAGGCGCCGAAATCCTGGTGTTCAATGGCCGTGACGGCGAATGGTCGGCGGCCATCACGGCGAAGACAAAAAGGGCGGTGCGGCTGAAGGTGTCGGTGCTGCAACGGCCACAGCCGCCGCTGCCCGATCTCGTCTACTGCTTTGCGCCGCTAAAGCAGGGCCGGCTCGACTATCTCGTGCAGAAGGCGGTCGAGATGGGCGCCGGCATCCTGCAGCCGGTCATCACCCAGCACACGCAAGTGGCCAAGCCTAGCATCGATCGCCTGCGCGCCAATGTCGTCGAAGCCGCCGAACAATGCGGCATCCTGGCGGTGCCTCGAGTGCTCGAAGCGGAAAAATTCGAGCGTTTGCTGACCGGTTGGGACAAGGAACGGCGGCTGATCTTCTGTGACGAGGACGCCTCGACCAACAATCCGCTGCCCGCGCTGCAAGCGGTGAAGGAAAACAGGCTTGGGCTTCTGGTCGGGCCGGAGGGCGGCTTTTCCGACGACGAGCGCAAGATGCTGCGCGCCCTACCCTTCGTCACCGCCATTCCGCTCGGACCGCGCATCCTGCGCGCCGATACGGCAGCAGTGGCCGCGCTCGCGGTGATGCAGGCGACGGTTGGAGACTGGTGAGCGACCCCCTTCCCTTCTGCCCCATGTGGGAGAAGGAAGAACCGTCGCCACCGTTCAATTCCTGTTCACCTGTGGCTCAGGATTTTTCGCTTGCTCGTCTGCTGACATTTCGTCCATCTAGCGCCGGCGATCATCCGATCGTCCTAGAGCGCCACGCGTCCTTTCGGACACACAAAGGACGCTGTAGCATTTCATTGGGTTCATGGTCCTTTCCGAAAATCGAAAGCAGATTTTCGGGGTCATGTGCTGAGGGCTTACAAATGGCGCGCGATACTACTGATTTCCGCCCGATCGAAGGTGTCGACGAACTCGTCGAGCATCTGGCCGAAGGCAACAAGCCGCGCGACAAGTGGCGCATCGGCACCGAGCACGAGAAATTTCCCTTCTATGTCGACGGCAATGCACCGGTCCCCTATGGCGGCGAGCGCGGCATCCGCGCTATCCTCGAAGGCATGCAGTCGAAACTCGGCTGGGATCCGATCATCGATGACGGCCGCATCATTGGCCTGGTCGAACCGACCGGCCAAGGGGCGATTTCGCTGGAACCAGGCGGCCAGTTCGAGCTTTCCGGCGCGCCGCTGGAGACCATCCATCAGACCTGCCGCGAGGGCAATGCCCATCTGGCGCAGGTGCGCGAGATCGCCGAGCCGATGGGCATCCGCTTCCTCGGCCTCGGCGGCAGCCCGAAATGGTCGCTGGCCGAGACGCCGAAAATGCCGAAGTCGCGCTACGAGATCATGACGCGCTACATGCCCAAGGTCGGCACCAAGGGCCTCGACATGATGTACCGCACCTGCACGATCCAGGTGAATCTCGACTTCGAGAGCGAGGCCGACATGCGCCGCAAGATGCAGGTGTCACTGAAGCTGCAGCCGCTGTCGACGGCATTGTTCGCCAATTCGCCTTTCACCGAAAGTCACCCGAACGGTTTGCAGAGCTGGCGCGGCGACATCTGGCGCGACACCGATAACCAGCGCTCGGGCCTGCTCGAATTCTGTTTCTCGCCCGATTTCGGTTTCGCCGACTATGTCGAATGGGCGCTCGACGTGCCGATGTATTTCGTCATCCGCGACGGCCACTATCATGACATGACGCACATCACCTTCCGCCAGTTCATGGCGGGCGCCGCACGGCATGAAATTCCCGACGGGCTGCCGACGATGGGCGACTGGGCAAACCATCTGTCGACACTGTTCCCGGACGTGCGGCTGAAGCGTTTCCTCGAGATGCGCGGCGCCGACGGCGGGCCATGGCGGCGCATCTGCGCGCTGCCGGCCTTCTGGGTCGGGTTGCTTTATGATGAGGCGGCGCTCGACGCCGCCGAGGCGCTGACCTCGAGCTGGACGTATGAAGAAACGCTGGCGATGCGCAATGCCGTGCCGGAACAAGGCATTTCCGCACCCTTCCGCAACACCACGCTGCGCGAAATCGCGCGCGACGTGATGGTCATTTCGCGTATGGGGCTGAAGAACCGTGGCCGCAAGAACCGCGACGGCTACGACGAGACCTCCTTCCTCAACACGCTCGACGAGGTCGTGGCACGCGGCACCACCAGCGCCGAGGAGATGCTGTCGGCCTACCACACGCGTTGGGGCGGCTCGATCGAGCCGGTATTCATGGAATATGCCTATTAACCCTCGGATTTGACGCGGCTGATCGATCGGCAAAAGCCGCTTCAATCGGAAGTCGAAACAAACTAGGCTTCTTCGGCGAGGATTTCCGGAGGAGACGCCGATGCCTACCTTGTTCGACATGCTGACGCAGGCCCAGAACGGCAACGGAATGCAAGCCCTTGCCCAGCAATACGGGCTTTCGATGCAGCAGACCCAGGCGGCGGTTGCCGCATTGCTGCCGGCCTTTTCGCAGGGGCTGCAACGCAACACCGCCGACCCCTATGGGCTCGGCGCCTTCATGACGGCGATGGCCAGCGGCCAGCATGCCAAGTATTTCGAGGACGCAACCAGAGCCTTCTCGCCGCAGGGCGTCGATGAGGGCAACGGCATTCTCGGACATTTGTTCGGCTCGAAGGATCTGTCGCGCGCCGTCGCCAGCCAGGCGGCGCAAGCGAGCGGCGTTAGTCAACAGATCCTCCAGCAGATGCTGCCGGCGATCGCCTCGATGGTCATGGGCGGGCTGTTCAAGCAAACGACAAATCAGATGCAAGCCGCCGGCGGCTTTGGCGGTGGCGGCAACAATCCGCTCGGCGAGATCATCGAGCAGATGATGCGGCAAGGTGGCGGCATGCAGGCCCCGGCACCGCAGCAACGGCAGGCGCCGCAGCCCCAGAACCCGATGGACAACCCGCTCGGCAAGGTTTTGCAGGACATGTTCGGCGGCGGGGCGCCACAGCCGCAAAGCCAGCCGCAGCCGGCACCCAATCCCTATGGCGACAACCCGCTCGGCAAGGTGCTGCAGGACATGTTCGGCGGCGGCGCGCCGCAGCCGCAGCCGCAAGGCCGGGCGCAGCCTCAGCCTCATCCTCAGCAGACGCAGAGCCCTTATGGCGATAATCCGTTGGGAAAGATCTTCGAGGAGATGCTGCGGCAAGGTGGCGGTGGCGGCTTCGGCGTCCCGGGCGGGCAGCCGGCGCCGCAACAGCCTCAAGCGCCCCCACAGCAACGTCAGGCACCTCAGCCACAGACCAATCCGAGCGGTCGGCCGAAGAATCCGTTCGACGACCTGTTCGGCAAGATGTTCGAGACCGGCGCCCAGCAGCGTGACGACTACCAGAAGGGCGTGGAAACGATCTTCGACCAGTTCAAGCGCGATATGGACCGGCGGTAGTCGACATCCGTGGGTAAGAGACTGGAGCAGATGAAAGCTCGTGGCATTTTTCGACGAGGCAAAGACACATAATGGACAGACTTGAATATCCCGTCGTCATTGCGCCACTTTCTGCAGAGGACGGAGGGGGGTTTTCGGCTTTGGTGCCTGATCTGCCAGGCTGCGTGAGTGACGGCGACACCCCTGAAGAGGCCATCGCGAATATCCAGGACGCCATAGCATCTTGGATAGAGGCCGCGCACGAGTTCGGCAGATCGATACCAAGGCCATCGCGAAAGCTGGCATTCGCCTGACTGCCAAAAGAAAAGCCCGGTCCTGGGAGGACCGGGCAGAGTGCAGGCGGGCCGGCGGGGATCCGGCAGGGAGTGGGGCCTGCATACTTTTCAGTCGCGCCGAACCTCTAAAAGGTTCAAAGCAACCGGAACAACAAGCAGCCGATCAAGCGACCTTGCGGGCGAAATCCTCGATCGTCTCGATGCGATCGCTGGCGATTTCGCGCAACATCGCCGTCGGGTCACGGCCGAACGGCACGTCGATGGCGACATGCAGGTCGGCGCGCGTCAGACCGATATCGGCGAGTTCGGCATCCGACATCTCGCCAAGGCGGTAAAAGGCGCGGCGGTTTTTCCACGCGCGGTAGATGTTGGAGACGGTATTTGCCACGCGCGTCGCAACGGCCGGACGCGAGGTGATGCGCGAAGTCTCGGTGGCGAAATCAAACGTGGTCATGTCGGTCTCCTTCAGACTCGAACGAGCAAGGCCAGCAATCGGCGCTGACAACAGCGACGGTTCCGGTCCCAATTCACATGCTTTCATGTGGACAATGCGAATTTGCCATGATGCGATTGATTAATCCAACGAATGTTTCTAATCTTAAGCATCAACACTAGTGATGGATCAAATCGATGAAATCGCCTCTCGATCTCGATCAGTTGCAGACCTTCATCTCGATTGCCGACACCGGCAGCTTCACGCGAGCAGCCGAAGAGGTGCACCGGACCCAGTCGGCGGTATCCATGCAGATGCGCCGGCTGGAAGAGCGGATCGGCAAGCCGCTGTTCGAGAAAGACGGGCGCACCAACAGATTGACCGAGGAAGGCGACAAGCTGCTGTCCTACGCGCGCCGGCTGCTCTATCTCAACCGCGAGACGCTGGCCGCCTTCGACGACCGGCGGCTCGAAGGCACGATCCGCATCGGCACGCCTGACGACTATGCCGACCGTTTCCTGCCCGAGATCATGGCGCGGTTCACCCGCTCCAATCCGCGTGTCGAACTGACCGTCATCTGCGAGCCGACACCGGGGCTGGTCGAGCATATCAAACGCGGCAACCTCGACCTGGCGCTGGTGACGCACAACGACGTACGCGGCCAGTCGGAGGTGGTGAGGCGCGAACCGCTGCTGTGGGTCACCTCGGCCAACCATGCAACGCATGAGCAGGAAACGCTGCCGATGGCCTTTGGCCGGCCGAATTGCATCTGGCGGCGCGCCGCGGTCGATGTGCTCGACCAGCAGAACCGCGACTATCGCATCCTGTTCACCAGCTTCTCGGCCACCGTCATCACCGCCGCCGTACTTTCCGGCCTGGCGATCTCGGTGCTGCCGGAATGCGCGCTGCGGCCCGGCATGCGGGTGCTGGGCGAAGCCGACGGCTTCGGCGCCCTGCCCGATTGCCGCATCGGCATCATGCGCGGCCAGACGTCGCGACCCGAGATCGTCGATGCGCTCGCCCGCCATATTTCGGAAAGCCTGGACAATATTTCCGTGCCGATCAGCGAAGACACCGGGAGCTTCGACTTTGCGGCGCTCGCCTTCAGCAAGCTGCGGCGAACCAAGCCGAACCAGATCCTGCCCGGCTGGTAGGCAGGGTCAGGCATGCGGGTTTTGAACGCCTGGCCTGGCGCGGCCATCTTGACGCGGGCGCCCAACCGCCCCCCAATCGGCCTATGAGCGACGCAGCATCCGAATCACGCACCAACGCCACCGAATACACGGTGAGCGAGATTTCCGGCGCGCTGAAACGCACGGTCGAGGACGTCTTCGGCAATGTGCGGGTGCGCGGCGAAATATCAGGCTATCGCGGGCCGCATTCCTCCGGTCATGCCTATTTCGCGCTGAAGGACGACCGCGCCCGGCTCGACGCCGTGGTGTGGAAAGGCACGATGAGCCGGCTGAAGTTCCGCCCCGAAGAGGGGATGGAGGTGATCGCCACCGGCAAGCTCACCACCTATCCCGGCAAGTCCAACTACCAGATCGTCATCGACAATCTGGAGCCGGCCGGCGCCGGCGCGCTGATGGCACTGCTGGAAGAGCGCAAACGGCGGCTGCAGGCCGAGGGCCTGTTCGACACCGGCCGCAAGCGGTTGCTGCCGTTCATGCCCCGCGTCATCGGCGTCGTCACCTCGCCGACAGGGTCCGTCATCCGCGACATCATCCACCGCATCAAGGACCGGTTTCCACTGCACATCCTGGTCTGGCCGGTACGCGTGCAAGGCGAGACGTCAGGCGCGGAAGTGACTGCCGCCGTCAACGGCTTCAACACGCTGGCCTGGGATGGCGCCATTCAGCGCCCCGATCTGCTGATCGTGGCACGTGGCGGCGGCAGCCTCGAAGACCTCTGGGGGTTCAACGACGAGGCGCTCGCCCGCGCGGTTGCCACCTCCGGCATTCCGGTGATCTCGGCTGTCGGTCACGAGACGGACTGGACGCTGATCGACCTCGTCGCGGATGTGCGGGCGCCGACGCCGACGGGTGCCGCGGAAATTGCCGTCCCGGTGAAAGCGGACCTTGAAGCAACGCTTGCTAGCCTCGGCGCGCGGCTCAAGGCGGCGGTCTTGCGCAATTTCGAACGCAAGCGGCAGGCCGCTCGGGCAGCCGCCCGCGCGCTGCCCTCGCCCGATCAATTGCTGGCGCTGCCGCGGCGACGCCTCGATGATGCGACATCTAGGCTCGGCCGTGGCCTGCTGGTCTCCACCGAACGAAAGCGAGCACGGTTCTTCGCTGTAAAGCTGACACCGGCAATGTTGTCACAGCGGATTGCCGAGGCGCGGCGCACCAACGAACGCAATCTTTTGCGCGCACAAGGGGCGCTACGCGCGTTGGCAAGAGCCCGGCGTGCGGAATTAAATCGTGCGGCGGACCAGTTGCCGAAATGCGCGAGGGCATCGCTGCAGCGGCACAGGCAACAACTGGCTTTGCTGCAAGGCCGCATCACGATCGAGCCCACAGCGCGGCGGCAACGCGTGCAGAGGGATTTGCTGACAGCATTAACCAGACGCGGAACGCAAGCCGTGGTGCTCAGGCTGGAGCGTTTGCGCGGCCGCGTTGTCCAAGCCGAAAGGCTGATGGCGACACTGTCGCACAAGGCGGTGCTGGCGCGCGGCTTTGCTCTGGTGAAGGATGCCGATGGCGCGGTAATCAAGCAGGCGGCCGATGTGTCATCGGGAATGGCGCTTTCGCTGGAATTCGCCGACGGCACCGCCGATGCCATTGCAACCAGCGGCACGGCAAAACCGAAAGCGGTGACCAAGCCGGCGGCCAAGACCAAAGAGCCCGGCAACCAGGGATCCCTGTTCTGAGATCATGACCGACAATCCGAACCATCTGGCAACGCCTTCCGGCAAGCCGCGTGCGCGAAGTTTTGGCATCGGCTTCGACGGGACACCCGGGCCATTCAACGCAATCACCGATGTGTCCGGTGTAGCGGTCGGTTATGCGACGCTGATTTCGGGCGATGGCGCGCTCGTCGTCGGCCAGGGACCGGTGCGGACCGGCGTGACCGCGATCCTGCCCAGGCCGCGCGCCGATCTTGCCACGCCGGTCTTCGCCGGCATCTTCAGCCAGAACGGCAATGGCGAACTGACCGGCTCGCACATCGTCGAGGAAACCGGCGCTTTCAACTTCCCGATCACCATCACCAACACGCATTCCTGCGGTGTCTCACGCGACGGCACGCTGCGCTGGATGCAAAGCGTGCTGCCGGCGGCGCTCGACAGCGCCTGGGGGCTGCCGGTAGCGGCGGAAACCTATGACGGCTTTCTCAACGACATCAACGGCCACCATTTGACTTTTGAGCACGTCGCCCAGGCCCTTGACGGTGCGACCAGCGGACCGATCGAGGAAGGCAGCGTCGGCGGCGGCACCGGCATGATCACTTTCGGCTTCAAAGCAGGATCAGGGACGGCGTCGCGCGTCGTTGAACGACACGAGCGCAGCTACACGGTCGGTGCCCTCGTGCAGTCGAATTTCGGCAAGCGACACAATTTTACGGTTCGCGGTCTGCACGCCGGGCCGGAACTCATCGAACCGGCGGTCCGCGAAGGCACGCGGCGCGCCGAAAAGGGTTCGATCATCGCCGCTATCGCCACCGATGCCCCGTTCCTGCCGCACCAGATGAAACGGCTGGCACGCCGCGTGCCGCTTGGCGTCGCCATGACCGGCGGCTTCGGCTATCACAGCTCAGGCGACATTTTTATCGCCTTCTCGACCGCCAACGTGAGCGCGGCGCTGGCGCCGTCCGGCAGCATCGCCAGTGCCGACTTCATTCCTGACACCGACATCGATCCGTTTTTCGACGCGGTGATCCAGGCCGTGGAGGAAGCGATCCTCAACGCGCTCGTCGCCAATGACGACATGATCGGGCGCGACGGCAATTTCGTGCCGGCGCTGCCGAAGGCCTGGCTGAAAGAAAAATTTGGCTGAAAGCGATCATTGAAACGAAAACGCGGGCCAAACAAGCCCGCGTGTTTCAGATGGAGTCCGCCCCCTATGCGGTCATTCCGCGGCTTTGTTGGACGCCTGCTGCTGCTCGTCGGCCTCGGCCGCTTCCTCTAGCCTGGAGGCGATGAGTTCCTTGATATCGCCGACTTCCTCCTGGATATCCTCCAGGGGTATGCCGACTTCGGCTGCCTTGGCAGCGCATTCCTTGGCCAGTGTCTCGGCCTGCTTCTCGATCCGGGCCTCTGAAGGCTGGCAGTGGACCTTTTCGCCGATCCATCCCCGCAAGAACTCGATCGCGTGTTCACTCATACTGCTGTTCCCTTGCGGCAAAGCCGGTTGGTAATCATAAACGTCGGCACCCCGCAAAGGATGCATGCCCCTATTCCAGCCGAGTCGCGGCCACTCGGCAAGCCGATGCCGTCCAAGGTCCACAGAGCCATAGGAAATCGAAGGGTCAAGAACATTTTCTGATTCTGGAGGAGTCGGTACCGTTGGCTGGGTCACACCCAGCGTTGCGCATTTGTTTCTATTTGCTTTTTCCGGTTTTCGGGCCGATTTTCGTCACAATAGATGGCGCAACACACAACACATTTACAGTTGCTTCGAGGTCGCTGCCCTCAGGCACGCGGGTCGAAGCCGCCGCTATATAGTGACATCCTCATGCAATGTCGACTCCGCTCGCCATGCTGCTTCTTTCCGCCGCGCCGAAGCGCTCCGCGAAGAACGCAGAGCAGGTGATGGACGGTGCGGGCGGTCCCTGCCGGAACCGCTCAGACGTGCACAGCCACGACCGCCGCGCAGTCGCCGGCCTTGACCAGGCCGGGGAAATGCCGCGCCGCCAGCATGCCCGACATTTTTGCCCGGATTTCCTGGGGGGCGATGCCGGTGCGGCCGGTGGAATGGATGCGTGCCAGCACCGCGCCTTCTTCGACGGGCTCGCCAAGGTCGACCATGGTTTCGATCATGCCGTCTTCCTCGGCGAACGAAAAACAATCGCCAGATGGCATGTCGAGCCACTGCGTCGGGCTCTTCTCGACCGCTCCGGCAACAATGCCGGCATGACGCAGCATATTGAGAACACCGCGCCGCGCGATCCGTACGGTTTGCGCGCGCGACGTGCCGCCGCCGCCAAGCTCGGTGCTGACGAAGACCTTGCCCATCTCCTCGGCAGCCGTGTCGTACATGCCGACAGCGTCGATCTCGATCATGCGCATCGAGAATGGTGCGGAAAATGCCGCCACCGCGTCGAAGGCTTTCTGCTCCAGCGCCTTGTCGGGCAAAGTGTGCGCGGCGCAGAACGGCACGAAGTCCAGCGTCCTGCCGCCGGAATGGAAGTCGAACACGATGTCCGCGCGGGGAAGCAACTCACGTTGAAAATAGTCGGCGATCTTCTCGGTCACCGTGCCGTCCGGCCGGCCGGGGAAACTGCGGTTCATATTGCCCTTGTCGATCGGCGAGGTACGCGTGCCGGCGCGGAAGGCCGGATAGTTCATTGCCGGCACGATGATCACCGTGCCGCTGACATGCTTCGGATTTAGCGTCCTGGCGAGGTCGTAAAGCGCCAGCGGCCCCTCATACTCATCGCCATGGTTGCCGCCGGTCAGCAGTGCTGCCGGCCCCTTGCCGTTGCGGATGACGCAGATCGGGATCATCACCGAGCCCCACGCCGAGTCGTCTCGGCTGTAGGGCAAGCGCAGGAAACCATGCTGGACGCCGTCGCGGTCGAAATCCACCGTCGGCGAGATCGGAGAGGGGCGCAGACTCGACATCGGGTTCAATCCTTCACCACCAGCTTACGCGGCACATTGGCCAGGCACTCTACACCGGTTTCGGTGATCAGGATGGACTCGGTGATCTCCAGTCCCATCGTTTCCAACCACAGCCCGGTCATGAAATGGAAGGTCATGCCGGGCTTGAGTTCGGTCCGGTCGCCGGGGCGCAGGCTCATCGTGCGTTCGCCCCAGTCCGGCGGATAGGACAGGCCGATCGGATAGCCGGTGCGGTTGTCCTTGACGATGCCGTATTTCTTCAGCACGCCGAAGAAGCCATTGGCGATATCCTCGCAGGTATTGCCGGGTTTCGCCGCAGCAAGGCCCGCTTCCATGCCCTCCAGCGTTGCCTTCTCGGCATCGAGGAATTCCTGCGTCGGCCTGCCGAGGAAAACGGTGCGCGATAGCGGGCAATGGTACCTGTTGTAGCAGCCGGCGATTTCGAAGAAGGTGCCCTCGCCCCGCCTCATCGGCTGGTCGTCCCAGGTCAGATGCGGCGCCGAGGCATCCGCGCCCGACGGCAGCAGCGGCACGATCGCCGGATAGTCGCCGCCAATTCGCCCCTCTGGGCCGTCGACGCCGCGCGTGCCGGCATCATAGATCTCGGCAACGAGATCGCATTTGCGCATGCCGACTTCGATCTTGTCCACGATGCGCTGGTGCATCGCCTCGACGATGCGGGCAGCCTTGCGCATATAGTCGATCTCGGTCGGGCTCTTCACCGCGCGCTGCCAGTTGACCAGGGCGGTTGCGTCGACGAAGCGGGCGTTGGGCAGATGTTTCTGCAGCGATGCTAAGGCGGCGGCCGAAAACCAGTAATTGTCCATCTCGACGCCGATGGTGAGCTTGCCCCAGCCGCGATCGGCTAGCACGCTGGACAGAAAATCCATCGGGTGGCGCTCTGTCGACTGCACATAGTGATCGGCATAGCCGACGATGTTGTCATGCGCGAGATAGGCGGTGCGCTTGGCGCCGTTGGCGTCCTGGCCGCGGCCATACCAGACCGGCTCGCCTGACGGCGGCACGATGACGGCCTGATGCACATAGAACGACCAGCCGTCATAGCCGGTCAGCCACGCCATGTTGGAGGGATCGCTGACGATCAGGAGATCGACACCCTTGGCCTCCATGGCTTTGCGCGTCTTGGTGAGGCGATCCGCGTATTCGCCGCGCGAAAATTTCAGGTTCGGTTGCATTGTTCTTGGTCCTCGTTTTGTTGGGCCTCGCGGCCAGCATCAGCTTTCGAAAATGGTCCCGGAATTGGCCGCCCGCGCACGGTCGCGGGCGAGCGTGGCTATGGCCGTATCCTGCACGCCGGTGCCGGTCAGGTCGGCAATAGTGATGTCGTCCGCCGAACGCCGGCCGTGTTTTGTGCGGGCGATGATCTGGCCGAGTTCGGTCACCTCCGCATCTCCAGCCATCACACCCGCCGCAATGGCATGATGCAGTTCACCCAGTCGCCGCGTCTGGCGGGCGCTGTCGGCGACATAGAGATCTGCCATCCGCAGGATTGCCGGCGCGATTTCATTCTTGTGCTCGGCGTCAGAGCCCATCGCGGTGATGTGCTGTCCGGCGGAGACGAAGCCCGCCTTGATCAGCGGTTCGGTCGACGGCGTGGTGGTGACGATGATATCGGCGCCGGCAACCGCGCTTGCCGCGTCGGCTTCGACGCGCACGGCGATGCCGAGCTTTTCGCGCAAGGCAGCGGCGGTCATCTCTGCCTTGACGGCATCACGCGCCCAGATGCGTGCCTCGGCGATCGGCCGCACCAGCATGAGTGCTTCGAGCTGCAGCCCGGCCTGGACGCCGGCACCAAAGATCGCGGCCACTGAAGAGTCCTGTCGCGACAGATGTTTGGCCGCGACCGCGCCGGCGGCAGCCGTGCGGACATCGGTGAGATAGCCATTGTCGAGCAGCAGCGCTTCGACCAGGCCTGTTTTGGCCGACAGCAGCACCATCATGCCGTTGACGCTGGGCAGACCGAGCTTCGGATTGTCGAAGAAGCCGGGGCTGATCTTTATGGCGAAGCCGTCGATACCTGGCACATAGGCGGTCTTCACGTCGACCTCGCCGCGATGCTCGGGAATGTCGAGCCGCAGGATCGGCGGCATCGCCACCGGCAAGGTGGCGAGCGCGCGGAAGGCGTTTTCGACGCAGGCTACGGCATCGAGATCGAGCGTCACGATCCCGCGCAATTCAGCTTCGGTGAGAATTGTCATCCGGCTCATGCTGCGCGCTCCTTGATCGACGGTGCCTCGCCGCAAACGATCTTGCGGTGCAGGCCCATGTCGATGTTGCGGCCGGAAAACAGAACAATCACCGGCCCGTCCGACCTGACCTTGCCGGCGAGCAGTGCGGCGATGCCGACCGCACCGGCGCCCTCGACGATCTCGCGCTCCTGCGCATAGGCGTGGCGGATGCCGGCGGCGATCTCGTCTTCGCTTAGCAGAATAACATCGTCGAGCAGGTCGCGGCACATGCCGAAGGTCAGCCGGTTGTCGAGGCCGATGCCGCCGCCGAGCGAATCCGCCAGCGTTGGCAATTCTTCCACCAGCACCGGGTGGCCGGCATCGAGGCTGGCCTTCATCGCCGCGCCACGCGCCATCGAGACGCCGATGACTTTTGTCCGGGGGCTGACGCCTTTAATCGCTGCGGCAACGCCGGAGGCAAGCCCGCCGCCGGAGAGCTGGACCAGAACGAGGGCAGCATCCGGGACCTGCTCGATCATCTCCAGCCCAAGCGTGCCTTGCCCGGCAATGATGGAAGGATGGTCGAAGGGGGGCAGCATGACCAGTCCCTCCTGCGCCACCAGCCGTTCAACCTCCTGCTGAGCATCGTCCTGGCTGTTGCCGACGATGCGGACCTCCGCGCCAAGCCGGCGGATTTCGTCGAGCTTGTTTCCCGGCACCAGCCGCGACATGCAGATCACCACGCGCAGGCCTTCGAGCTTTGCCGCGTGCGCCAGCGCCCGACCATGATTGCCGGTCGAGGCCGCGACCACGCCGCGCGCCTTCTCGTCAGCGCTCAGCGAAGCGACAGCATTCGAGGCGCCACGCAGCTTGAAGCTGCCCGTTGTTTGCCGGTGCTCGAGCTTGAGGTGAACCTGTGCGCCCAACTGCTCGGAAAGACTCGGGGATAGCACGGTCGGCGTGCGCTCGACCTTGCCGGCAATGCGCTCACGCGCGGCGCGAATGTGCTCAAGGGTTACCTGTGTCATAATCACCAATCACGTGGCAATGGCAGCGTCATCAGACGGCCGGATTCGGGATGGGCTGTGTCGTCGCCGCAAAGCCGCAAACAATTCCAGGCGGTCGCCTGGTTGCTGGTCACCACGGGACGGCCGATTGCCTTTTCCATGCCGGTGACTGCGAGGGCACCACGCAGCGCCGTGCAGGAGACGAACAGGGCATCGGCGCTCGCGTCGGTCGCCTCACGCGCCAGATCGACAAGCGTTGCCGGGGCGATGCGGGCCATCTCACGGTCGTCCTCGAAGCCGAGACAGGTGAAGCTGGCGATGTCGAAACCCCGCTCCGCAAAATAGGCCGCCATCGACCTGGATGTCTCGACCGTGTAGGGCGTGAGAATGCTGATCCTATTTGCGCCCAGCGCACGCAGCCCGCGCACGCCCGCCATCGGCGGCGTGACGACGGGGACGCCGGGCTTGGCGGCCTGGATTGCCGCCTCAATCTCGGCATCGCCGATCACCACCGACGCCGAAGTGCAGGAATAGCAGAGCGCATCGAGCGGTTCGTCGGGCAGGATCAGGGCTGCGCCCGCCGTCAGCGCCGGCTGCATCTTGCGCAGATTTTCCGGTGTCGTCGGATTGGCGTAAGGAATGCGCGCGACGTAGACGCCGATCTTGTCGCTCGCCACCATGCGGCGGAAATCCGGTTCGCTGGTATGGTCGGTGGCCAGGATGATCAGGCCGACGCGCCGCTCCAGCGGGCGCGCCTCCAGTGGCGGCCGTTTCGGGTAGACCTTTATCTCAGGCAAGGGTTTCATCGGTTACCTCTCGATCTTGCCGTAGCGGCGTTCCAGCCAGCGCAGCAGAATGACCGAAAACAGACTGATGACGAGGAAGAAAGCACCGACCAGCGTGATCGGCTCGATATAACGATAATAGGTGTTGGCAACGCTTTTCGCCTGGTTCATCAACTCCAGCACGGTGATCGCCGACAGCAGCGGCGTTTCCTTGAACATGGCGATGAAATAATTGGCCAGTGCCGGGATCATCGGCGGAATGGCCTGCGGAATGATAATGTGGGTCCAGGTCTGCCTGGCGCTGAGATTGCACGCCTTGGCGGCCTCCCATTGGCCGCGCGGCACGTTGTCGATGCCGGCGCGGTAGACTTCCGCCGTGTAGGTGCCGTAGTGGAGCCCGAGCCCGATGACACCGGCGACCAACGGCGGCAACAGGATGCCGATATCGGGCAGCACGTAGAAGATGAAATAGAGCTGCACCAGCAACGGCGTGCCGCGAATGAACTCGGCCAGGAAGCCGACCGTGCGAGACAATGCCTTGTTGGGCGAGCGGCGCGCCAGCGCGATGCCCAGCCCGACGATTGCCGCCAGCACCGAGCCGAGCAGCGTCGCCAGGATGGTGATCTTCACACCCTGGATCAGCGTCGGCATGATTTCCCAGACGAAATTCCAATCCCATTCCATCAGCAGGCCCAATTTATCAGAAGGGCATTGGCCATCAGACGCGCACCCCATCGAGGCCGCGCGCCATGCGGCGCTCCAGCGAGCGCACGCCCCATGAGATGAGCAGCGCCAGAATGAAATAGATGAACAGGATGGTGGTGAACGGCACCATGGTGTTACCGGTCTGCGAGCGCACCACCTGCGCCTGGAAGGTCAGGTCGGTGAGCGAGATCAGCGACACCACGGCGGTCGCCTTGAGCAGTTCGATGGCGTTGTTGCCGAAGGTGGGCAGCATCACCAGCAACGCCTGCGGCAAGATGATGTGACGCATGGCTTGCCAGCGACCGAGATTGAGCGCGATGCACGCCTCGTATTGCTCGCGGCCGATCGACTGGATGGCGCCGCGCACCACTTCGGCGGCGTAGGCACCGACATTGAGGCCCAGCGCCAGCACGCCGGCCTGCAACGGCGTCAGCGATATGCCGATGAAGGGCAGCACGAAATAGGCCCAGAACAACTGCACGAAGATCGAGGTGCCACGGAAGAATTCGATATAGGCGGTGGCCAGCGCGCGCAGAATGAAGAAGCGCGACAACCGTCCCATTCCGGCGAGAAAGGCCATGAACAGGGCAAGCACCGACCCCATCAGCGTCAGCTCGATGGTGACAAGCGCTCCCTGCAATATCAGGCCGAAATAGCCGGACCACTGGGTCATTCGGTTTCCAACGTTGACGGTTCTTAGGTCCTTCTCCCCGTTCACGGGGAGAAGATGCCGGCAGGCAGATGAGGGGCGGCACTGAACTCTCAGAGGTAGGCGCCGCCCCTCATCCGTCACTTCGTGACACCTTCTCCCCGTGAACGGGGAGAAGGGCAAAAAGGCGCGCCTACTTCGCCGCGCAGAGCTTGTCGCGGGTCGTCGACATCGCCGCCGCGGCCGAGAAGCCATAGGGCTCGATGATCTTGGCGAACTCGCCCGATGTCTTCAGCTTGGCCAGTTCGACGTCGAAGGCATCGCGCAGCGCCTCGTCGCCCTTCTTGAAAGCGGCGCCGTCGCAATAGACCGGCGCGCCCTGCACCGGAGCGATGACTTCGAGGTTCGGATCGGCCGCCTTCTTGACCAAGTCGTTGATCGACAGAACGGGCAGCGAATAGGCATCGATACGACCGTCCTGCAGCATCTTCACGCCGCTCTGGCCGTCCGGCACCACAATGACGCGCTCGCGCGGCACGCCGGCATTGAGCGCAAGCTTCTCTTCGGTGCCGCCGCCGGGTGCGCCAATCGTCGCGGTCGTATCCTTGGCGATATCCTCGTAGCTCTTGAAGCCTTTCGGATTGCCCTTCTTCACCAGCATCGCCTCGGCGTCGCACAGCACCGGTTCCGAATAGGCAACGGCGGCGCAGCGCTCGGGTTTCATGAACAGGCCGGCGGTGACGACGTCGAAGCGCCCGGCCTGCAGGCCGGGGATCATCGCGCCATATTCCGAGATCGAGGCGACGATGTCGGCGACGCCGAGGCGCTTGAAGATCTCACGCGCCACATCGGGCGCCGCGCCCGAAACCTTGCCGTCGGCGGCGACCGCCGTATAGGGCGGCTCGTTGGCGATGGCGACGCGGGCAAAGCCTTGCGCCTTCAGTTGCTCGAGCTTGCTGTCGTCGGCCGAACCGGCGGTCGAGACGGCCAGCACCGCCGTCAATGCAAGACCGGCGACGCCGGCCAAAATGCCAAGTTTCTTCATTGTTCCCAACTCCTTTGTTTCTTGTCTTGCTTTTGTTCCGGATGGCCTCGCCACCCCTGGCATTACGGTCAGACGCGATGTCCGGCCGCGATGATCTTCTTCAGGAAGCCTTGCGTGCGCTCCTGTTTGGGATTGCGAAAAATCTCGTCCGGCTTTCCTTCCTCGACGATCTTGCCACGGTCGAAGAACAGCACCCGGTCGGCGAAATCATGGGCGAAACCCATCTCGTGGGTGACCAGCAGCATGGTCATGTCGGTCTCGGCGGCGAGCCTGCGCATGACGTTCATCACCTCTTCGACCAGTTCCGGGTCGAGCGCCGATGTCACCTCGTCGAACAGCATGATCTTCGGCGACAGGGCGAGCGCCCGGGCGATCGCCACACGCTGCTTCTGCCCGCCGGAAAGCTGTGCCGGCATGCTTTTGGCCTTGTCGGCCATGCCGACCATCTCAAGCAGTTCCATTGCCCGCTTTTCGGCGGCAGCACGCGGCGTGCCCTTGGTCAGCATCGGCGCCAGCGTGACATTGTCCATGACGCATTTGTGCGGAAACAGGTTGAACAGCTGGAAGACCATGCCAATCTTCTGGCGCATCCTTGTCAGGTGTCGCTCATCGGCGGGCAGCAACTGGCCATTGCGCTCCATGTGGTAGAGTTGCTCGCCGTCGATCTGGATATGACCGCCATCGATGCGCTCCAGCGTCATCAGGATGCGCAGGATCGTCGTCTTGCCCGAGCCCGACGGGCCGATCAGCGCCAGCTTCTCGCCAGGCATGACCTGCATCGACAGGCCGTCCAGCACTTTGAAAGTGCCGAAGCTCTTCGAGATGCCGTCAATCTTGATGATGGGCGCTGATGCGGACAAATGAATTTCCCCGTCCTGGAGAAGCCTGTGCCCTTTAACGATGCGGAACGCGCCAAATCATGTCAATCTGGAAAATAATATCATGACAATTATTCTGATTGCGCACATTTTCCGGTCAATTCGAGCCTAGATAGCGAGCAGCAAGTGCTCGGGATCTCCAAGCAGCAGCTTGGTAACAACGCCGAGGCCGGCGCGCAGTTCCCCCTCGGTGGTAGAACCCAGCGAGATGCGCACCGCCGGATGCCAGGGCGCATCCGAAATGCGGAAGGATGTGCCGGGCGCAATCGCCACGCCCTGAAGCCGAGCCTGGGCGACAAAGCTCTCCTCGGCGCGGTCGGCGGGCAGTTGCAGCCAGACATGCAGGCCGTCACGCCGGGCGCGATAGTCGACCCCGGCCAGCACCTCCGCCGCTATATCCAGCCGCCGCCGCAGCGCCGCGCGCTGCCAGTGGACAAGCTCCATCGCGGTGCCGTCGGTCACCCATTTGGTGGCGATCTCGGCCACCAGCGGGGTCGCCATCCAGTTCGAGACCAGATGCCGGTTGGCGACGGCGGCGACATAGCGATCGGGCGCGGCGAGATAGCCGATGCGCAGGCCAGGCACCACGATCTTGGTAAAGGAGGTGACGTAGAGCGTACGCTCCGGCGCAAACGCAGCGACCGGCGGCGGCCGGTCCTCGACCAGGGGACCGAGCACATCGTTCTCGATGATGGCGATGTCGTGCTTGCGTGCGACGGCGGCGATTTCTTCGCGCCGCCGCGCGTCCATCAGCGTCGCCGTCGGGTTGATTACCGAGGGCTGCACGAACACGGCGCGGATGTCGGAAAGCCGGCAGGCCTCGTCCAGCGCTTCCGGGATCAGGCCATTGTCGTCGATCGGCAGCCCCTCGAGATTGAAGCCGAGATAGCGGGCGAGCGGCACCAGCGTGTGGTGGCCGATCGCCTCGGTGGCGACCGTCGATCCCGGCGGCGCCACGCTCATCAGCGCTACCGTCATGCCGGCGGTGGCGCCGTTGGTCAGGCTGATGTTCTGCGCGGAGGTGTCGAGACCGCACAGTTTCAGCCATTCGACGGCGACGGCGCGGTGACGCGGAAACACCATGTTGGGCCGAAACGAAAGCGCTGAACTCGACGGCAGGTTATCGGCCAGCCAGCCCAACGCCTGCTTCAGCCGCTCCAGATGCATCGGCTCGCAGACCGGTTTCAGGATCGAGAGATCAATCACCTCGCCGAGCCGCTCCGGCAGATAGGGCGGTTCCGGCTCGCGGCGCTGCGTCTGGACGAAACTGCCGCGGCCGATCTCGCCCGAAATCAGCCCGCGGCGGATCAGTTCCTCATAGGCGCGGCTGACCGTCTGCACCGAAAGCTTGAGGTCGTCGGCCAGCCGTCGATGCGTCGGCAACCGTGCGCCATTGGCCAGGCGCCCGTCATGAATGGCGCGCGCGAACTGGTCGGCAAGCGACTGATAGGCTGGCCGCCGGATAAGCGCGGGATCGGGTTGCCACAATGTCATGACTTATTAGAGATCGAAATCAGTGCAATTGACAATCGAAATAATGCGCCGTCATGGTGCAGTCGACGAAAAAGTGGATGCTGATGACTGCCGCGAAACTCGACCCGATCGACCTGAAAATCCTCGACGCCATCCAGCGCGACGGACGCATCACCAAGCTTGCGCTGGCCGAGCAGGTCGGCCTGTCGCCGACGCCGTGCTGGATGCGGCTGCGCAAGCTGGAAAAGGCCGGCATCGTCTCTGGCTATCACGCCAGGGTCGCCATGCGTGTCGTCGCGCCAGTCGCCACCGTGCTGATGGAGGTGACGCTGGCCAACCACCGCCAGGCCGATTTCGACCGCTTCGAGCGCGTCATCCGCGACATTCCCGAGATCGTCGCCTGCTGGTCGGTCGGCGGCGGCGTCGACTATGTGCTGAAGGTGATGGCGCGCGACATTGATGCCTATCAGCGGCTGGTCGATGGCTTGCTCGAGCGTGAAATCGGCATAGATCGCTACTTCACCTACATCGTCATCAAGACGGTGAAGGACGAGATTGCGCTGCCCATAGCGGACCTGTTGCCGGCGTCGTCGTAGGGTCGGAGAAATCGCCTGCCGCGGCGACGCCATAGAGAGAAACTCTCTACATCAAGGCATCCAAACAGCCTCTCTGTCTGCACAGGTCGGATAATCTTCCCGCATCAGTCCGAACCGGGAGGCATCGACCATGTCCGCGCATTTCGCTCGCTCGCATCGCCATGAAGCGCTCGATCGCCTGGCCGACCGCCGGCTGCTGCGTGAACTCGCCTATGTCGATGGTCACTGGACGGCAAGCGAAGCCGCTGAAAGCTTCGAGGTCACCGATCCGGCCACCGACACGACTGTCGCTTTTGTCGCCGCGCTAGATGCACGGCAGACGACAAAGGCGATCGATGCCGCCGCACGCGCCTTTCCGGCCTGGCGGTCGCTGTTGCCGCAGGAGCGTTCTAAAATCTTGCGAAAATGGTTCGAGCTGATCATTGCCGCCAAGCAAGACCTCGCTTTGCTGATGACGCTGGAACAGGGCAAGCCGCTGCAGGAGTCGCTGGGCGAAATCGACTATGCCGCCTCCTTCGTCGAGTGGTACGCTGAAGAAGCAAAACGCCTGAACGCCGAGAGCGTCACCAGCCATCTGCCGAACGCCGAAATGATGGTGCGGCGCGAGCCGCTCGGTGTCGTCGGTGTCGTCACACCGTGGAATTTTCCGTCGGCGATGCTGACCCGCAAGGCGGCGGCGGCCCTTGCCGCCGGTTGCACCATCGTTGCGCATCCGTCCTCGGAGACGCCGCTGTCGGCGCTTGCATTAGCCGAACTCGGCGAGCGTGCCGGCCTGCCCGCCGGCGTCTTCAACATCATCACCGGCAAGGCTTCGACCATCGTCGGACGGATGTGCGAAGATCCACGCGTTCGCGCCATGAGCTTCACCGGCTCAACCGAGATCGGCCGGCTGATCGCCGCCCAGAGCGCGCCGACGATGAAGCGGCTGGTGATGGAGCTTGGCGGGCATGCGCCGCTGATCGTCTTTGCCGACGCCGACATCGACAAAGCAGTGAACATCGCCATCGACGCCAAATTCGCCACGTCGGGCCAGGACTGCCTGGCCGCCAACCGCATCTATGTCCAGCGCCCGGTTTACGATCGCTTCTGCGCCGCTTTCGGCGAGCGCATCGAGACGTTGCGGACCGGCAATGGCCTTGCCGGCGACACCGACATCGGACCGCTGATGCATGAGCGCGCCGTCAAGAAGGTCGAGGAGCAGGTCGCAGATGCCCTGACCCACGGTGCTCGCTGTCTCACCGGCGGCAAGCGCCATGAGACCGGGCCGCTGTTCTACCAGCCGACGCTGCTGGCCGATGTCAGCGATGAAGCGCTGATCATGCGCGAAGAAACGTTTGGGCCGGTCGCTGCGGTGACGCCGTTCGACAGCGAGGATGAGGTGATCGCCCGCGCCAATGCCACCGAATATGGCCTCGTCGCTTATGTCGTGACCGAAAACGGCGCCCGTCAGCAGCGCATGGGCCGCGCGCTCGACTACGGCATGGTCGCCATCAACCGCGTCAAGATCACCGGCGCGCCGATCCCGTTCGGCGGCGTCAAGCAATCCGGCATCGGCCGCGAAGGTTCGCGACACGGGCTCGAAGCTTTCACCGATCTAAAGTATCTCTGCCTGGACGTCGCTTAGATTTCGCCCGGCCATTTCTCTCAAGGAGTCAAAAAATGCTCGACCAGTCCAACGAACTCGCCGCCTGGGATCGCGATCACTTGTTCCATCCCTCGACCCATATGGGCACGCACGCGCGCGGCGAGAGCCCGACGCGCATCATGGCCGGCGGTGAAGGCGTCACTGTGTGGGACAACAATGGCAAGAAGAGCCTCGACGCCTTCGCCGGCCTCTATTGCGTCAATGTCGGCTACGGCCGGCAGAAGATTTCAGACGCCATCGCCGCCCAGGCGAAGAACCTCGCCTACTACCACGCCTATGTCGGCCACGGCACCGAAGCCTCGATCACGCTCGCCAAGATGATCATCGACCGCGCGCCGCAAGGCATGTCGAGGGTCTATTTCGGCCTCTCGGGCTCCGATGCCAACGAAACCAACATCAAGCTGATCTGGTACTACAACAACGTGCTCGGCCGGCCGGAGAAGAAGAAGATCATCTCGCGCTGGCGCGGCTATCACGGCTCGGGCGTGATGACCGGATCGCTGACCGGGCTCGACCTGTTCCACAACGCCTTCGACCTGCCACGCGCGCCGATCCTGCACACCGAGGCGCCGTATTATTTCCGCCGCGCCGACCGCTCGATGAGCGAGGAGCAGTTTTCGCAGCATTGCGCCGACAAGCTCGAGGAGATGATCCTGGCCGAGGGGCCGGAGACCGTCGCCGCCTTTATCGGCGAGCCGATCCTCGGCACCGGCGGCATCGTGCCGCCGCCGGCTGGCTACTGGGAGAAGATCCAGGCGGTGCTGAAGAAGCACGACGTGCTGCTGGTCGCCGACGAAGTGGTGACGGGCTTCGGCCGGCTGGGCACCATGTTCGGCTCCGACCATTACGGCATCAAGCCGGACCTGATCACCATCGCCAAGGGCCTAACCTCGGCCTATGCGCCGCTGTCGGGCGTCATCGTCGCCGACAAGATGTGGCAGGTGCTGGTGCAGGGCTCCGATAAGCTCGGCTCGCTCGGCCATGGCTGGACCTATTCGGCGCATCCGATCTGCGTTGCCGCCGGCGTCGCCAATCTCGAACTAATCGACGAGATGGATCTTGTGACCAATGCCCGCGAGACCGGCGCCTATTTCCGCGCCGAACTGGCCAAGGCGGTCGGCGGTCACAAACATGTCGGCGACGTGCGCGGCGACGGCATGCTGGCGGCGGTCGAGTTCGTTGCCGACAAGGACGACCGGGTGTTCTTCGATGCTTCGCTCAAGATCGGACCGCAGGTTGCGACGACGCTTGCAGCAAGCGGGGTCATCGGCCGCGCCATGCCGCAGGGCGACATTCTCGGCTTCGCGCCACCGCTCTGCCTGACCCGCGAAGAAGCCGACATCGTCGTTTCGAAGACCGCCGATGCGGTCAAGAGCGTGTTTTCCAATCTCTGAGATCGACTCATGAATGCCATGACCAGAACCCTCCCCGCCACCATGGCCGCCGTGCTGCTCACAGGGCACGGCGGACCGGAAAAGCTCGTCTATCGCAGCGATGTCAAAGTGCCCGTGCCTGCTCCTGGTGAGGTGTTGGTCAAGGTCACCGCTTGCGGGATGAACAACACCGATGTCTGGGTGCGCCAGGGCGCCTATGGCACGGAAGAGGATGCTGCCGCCGTGTCGACGTGGCGGCGTCAGGGCAACACGCTGAGCTTCCCACGCATCCAGGGCACCGACACCGTCGGCACCATCGCTGCTGTTGGCGAAGGCGTTTCGCCTGATCGTATCGGCGAACGGGTGATGGTCGATTTCTCGATCTACAACCGCGACGACGATTCGCTCGCCGACATCGACTATATGGGCCACGGCCGCGACGGCGGTTACGCCGAATATCAGGCCGTGCCGGCCGAGAATGCTCATGTCGTCGACACGGACATGAGCGATGTCGAGCTCGCCACCTTCTGCTGCGCCTATCTGACCGGCGAACAGATGCTGGAACGCGCGAGCCTGAAAGCCGGCGAACGCGTGCTGGTCACTGGCGCCTCGGGCGGTGTCGGCTCCGGCATCGTGCAGCTGGCACGGGCGCGCGGCGCCATCCCCTATGCCGTCGTCGGCAAGGGCAAGGAGCAGGCGGTGCGCGACATCGGCGCAGAGGCTGTCATCACCCGTGGCGTTGCCGACCTGCCGCATGCCGTGAACGAGGTGACCGGCGGCCAGCCGATCGACGTGGTCGCCGACCTCGTCGGCGGCGCCATCTTCAACGACCTCCTGCGCATCCTGCGGCCCGAGGGCCGCTACACCACGGCGGGCGCTATCGCCGGCCCGGTCGTCCAGCTCGATCTCAGGACCATGTACCTGAAGCAATTGCAGTTGCATGGCTCGAGCCAAGGCACGCGCGCGGATTTCCGCCGCATCGTTGGATACATCGAGGCGAAAAAGATCCGGCCGCTGGTCGGCGGCGTCTACAAGCTCTCCGATTTCCACCATGCGCAGGCGGACTTCATCGCCAAGGATTTCGTCGGCAAGCTGGTGGTGGTGCCGGATGCGATGTGGGGTTCGGCTATCCTAGCAACTTGACCACGTCATTGAGCTGATGCCGACCAGCGACGGCGAGGTCTACGGCTTCAAATACGTCAACGGCCACCCGAAGAACATGTGACGCGCGATGTCTTATCGAACAGCTCCCAGCGGCGGAAATCGTCCTCGATGTAGCCGACGAGTTCGACGGGGAAGCGCTCGACACCGATCTTCAGCACCAGCTTCATCATGTGGTCAACGCTGACGAAGGGGACGATGTCGAGATTGGGAATCATTTTTTCTTATCCTTGCCGCATGCAGGCGGTCAGTCCTGGCGATGCGCGTTGTGCGCCTTCATCATCGCCGCCAGGGGCGAACGGCGCGTCTGGATCGACATTGGAGCCCTCTCTGCGAACAACGCTCTACTCGAAAAACCGATTGGGTGGCCGCTTCAGGCCGAGATTTTCGCGTAGCGTTGATCCCTCATATTGCCGCCTGAAGATGCCGCGCCGCTGCAGTTCGGGCACGACCTTTTCGGCAAAATCATCAAGCCCGGCAGGTAGGTGGGGAAACATGATGTTGAACCCGTCGGAGCCTTCAGCGATCAGCCATTCCTCCATCTCGTCGGCGATTGTTTCAGGCGTGCCTACAAAAGCAAGGCCGGAATAGCCGCCCAACCTCTGCGCAAGCTGCCTGACGGTCAGGTGCTCCTCGCGCGCTAGTTCGATGACACGCTCGCGGCCGCTCTTGCTGGCATTGGTCTCGGGGATTTCGGGCAAGAGCCCGTCCGGGTCAAAACCGGACGCGTCATGTCCGATGGCGATCGACAGCGAGGCAATGCCGCTCTCATAATAGACGAGGCTGTCGAGCTTCGCCCGTTTGGCCTGTGCGTCCTCGAGGCTGTCGCCGACCACGACAAACGCACCGGGCAGGATCTTGATGTCGTCGCGCGAGCGGCCAAGTTTCTCCGCACGGCCTTTAACATCGGCAAAGAAACGCTGCCCCGAGGCGAGATCGGCATGGGCGGCAAAAATGACTTCCGCCGTTTCGGCAGCCAGTTGGCGTCCTGCCTCCGACGCGCCGGCCTGGACGATGACCGGCCAGCCCTGCACCGGCCGCGCGATGTTGAGCGGACCGCGCACCGAAAGATGCTCGCCCTTATGGTCAAGCACATGCAGCTTTGCGGGGTCGAAATAGAGCCCGCTTTCGGCGTCGCGGATAAAGGCATCGTCGGCGAAGCTGTCCCACAGGCCGGTGACGACATCGTAGAATTCCCGTGCCCGCCGATAACGCTCGTCATGCTCGACATGCTCGTCGAGGCCGAAGTTCAGCGCCGCGTCAGGGTTGGACGTGGTGACAATGTTCCAGCCGGCGCGTCCGCCGCTGATATGGTCCAGCGAGGCGAAGCGGCGGGCAACATGATAGGGCGCGTCGAACGTCGTCGATGCGGTAGCGACCAGCCCGATATGGTCGGTGACGGCGGCGAGCGCCGACAGCAGCGTGAACGGCTCGAACGACGTGACAGTGTGGCTGCGCCGCAGCGCCTCGATCGGCATGTTGAGAACGGCCAGATGGTCGGCCATGAAGAAGGCGTCGAATTTCGCCGCCTCCAGGGTCTGGGCGAAGCGTTTCAGATGCGCGAAATTGAAATTGGCATCGGGATAGGCGCCCGGATAGCGCCAGGCGCCGGTATGCAGGCTGACAGGACGCATGAAGGCGCCAAGGCGCAATTGTTTCTGTGTCATTTGACGGATATCTCGAACGTTGGAGATTGAACAAATCTGGGCGAGGATCGGCCTCCGACAAGGCGCGGGGAAGGTATTGGGTTCCACCGCCACGCGCTTCCGCAGCATTCGCTTCCCCGCCGCCAGCGCAAAATGGCACAGCGCTGCGCCGGCAGGCCGCAGCGAGCTTTATGGGCTCAGTGATGCTGCGACCGGCGCAGATATGTCTCCAGCCAGAGACTGTAGCGTGAGCCGCCGAAGCACAGCGCGAAATAGATCAGCGCAGCGAACAGATAGGCCTCGTCGTAGTAGCCGAGCCACTGCGGATCGGTCGCCGAGGATCGGGCCGCATTGAGCAGGTCGAAAATGCCGATGACGGCAAGCAGCGATGTCGCCAGCAGGAAGCCGATCGCCAGATTGACCATGCCGGGAATGACCAGGCGCAGCGCCTGCGGCAGGACAACGAGCTGCATCGTGCGCCAATAGCCGAGGCCAAGCGCCGTGGCGGCCTCATACTGGCCCGCCGGGATCGCTTGGAGGCCGGCGCGAACGACTTCGGCGACATAGGCCGACCAGAACAGCGTAATCATGATCATCGCCCGGACATTCTTGTCGATTATCTGGCCATTCGGGATGGCCATTGGCAGGATGAGCATCGCCACATAGAGGATGGCCACCATCGGCGTGCCACGCATCAGTTCGATAAAGGCAATCGCAAGCGTGCGCAGGCCGCCCATGCTGGAGCGCCGCGCCAGTGCCAGCAGGATCGCCAGCGGCGTCGCCAGGCCGAAGCAGACCGACCATACGAACAGCGTTACGGCCAGCCCGCCCCACTGGTTCGAAGGGACGGCGGGAGGCACCAGCGTGCCGGACATCAGGATCCAACTGGCGGCGATCACGACAAACCAGGCGGCGAGCAGTCCCTTGCGCCAGTATCGCGGTTGCGCGGTGATGACGAGAAGCCCCAGCAACAGCACCATGACGACCAGTGGCCGCCATTGCAGCGCCGGCGGGTAGAAGGCGAACAGGATGAAGCGGAACTTTGCCGCCACGAACGCCCAGCAGGCGCCGGTGGCGAGCGCACAGTCGGCCGACGTTCCTGTCCATGTCGCGTCGAATATGCCCCAGCGCAGCAGCGGCGGTACGATCCAGCCCAGCAGCACCACCGTGACGACGGTGATGATCGAATTGAGCGGCGTGCCGAAAAGCCCGATTTTCAACGTCTGCAGCGTTGCCGAAGATCGCCATGCCCGCGCATCGAGAGCCTCGGAGATGCTCATACCCTTGCTCCCCTTAGAGCGACACGCTTGTTGTACAGGTTCATCGCCGCCGAGACGGACAGGTTGATTGCCAGATAGATGGCAATCAGCAGCGTCAGCGCTTCGAGCGACTGTCCCGTCGTGTTGGCCGTGGTGTTGATGATGCTGACAAGGTCAGGGTAGCCGATGGCGACAGCAAGGCTGGAATCCTTGGTCAGGTCCAGATAGCTGGACGTCGTCAGCGGCGTGATGACGCGCAATGCCTGCGGCAGCACGATGAGGCGCATGATCTGACCGTTGTGCAGACCGAGCGCCCTCGATGCCTCCCATTGACCGCGGTCGACCGACTGGATACCGGCTCGCACGATCTCGGCAATGGCGGCCGAGAATTTTACCACGAGGCCGGTCAGCAGGGCCGCGAATTCCGGAGTCAGATTGTAGCCGCCACGGATGTTGAAGCCGGCCAATGCCGGTATGTCCCAGGTCGCGCCGGCGCCGGTCAGTGGAAAGGCCAGCAGAATGCCCCCCAGCAGTCCTGCGGTTGCCAGGCCTAGCCGCCTGACGGGCAAACTGCCCTTGCGCCGCGACCATGCAAGGAAAGCCAGGTAGCTTGTGACGAGGCCGACAAGCAGCCAGAGCGTCGAAACCGACATCCCATGAAAGCCAAGCCCTGGAACAAACACGCCCCGGTTGGTGAGGAAGAAGCTGTCGAAGACCGAGAGTGCCTGCCGTGGCGACGGAAACGATTTTGCCAGCGAAATCCAGAAGAAGAGCTGAAGCAGAAGCGGCGTGTTGCGGATGATCTCCACATACCAGCGCACAAGCGCCGCCAGCAACAGATTGCCCGACAGGCCGGCAACACCGAGAACGACGCCGAGAATGGTGGCCAGCACACAACCAAGCGTGGCCGCTTTCAGCGTGTTGAGAAGGCCAGCCAGGATTGCGCGCGCATACGGATCGCCCGCCTTGAAGGCGATCGGCGCTTCGCCAATCTCGAAATTCGCCGGCCGGCTGAGGAATTCGAAGCCTGGCGTGATGCCGATGCGAGCCATCATCCCAGCCGTGTTGTGGCCAAGCAGCCAGAACAGGGCGATGACCGCCGCGATCACAGCGACCTGCGTCAGCGGCCAGTTGCCCCACCACAGGGACATCTTGCGCAAAATGCCGGGTCCGTCTGGACCCGGCACGGTTTCGTCAGTCAATGACATGGATCGAAGGGGCTTAGCGGAACGGCGGCGAATAGAGCAGACCGCCATTGGTCCACAGGCTGTTGTAGCCACGCTCCCAACCGAGCGGCTTCAAATTGCGGTCGTAGATTTCGCCATAATTGCCGACAGTCTTGATGATGTTGTAGGCCCATTTCGGATCGAGGCCGATTGCCTGGGCGAGCGACGGGTCGACGCCGAGAAAGCGCTGGATGGCCGGGTCTGGCGATTTGAGGAATTCGTCGACATTCTTGCTGGTGATGCCCCATTCCTCGGCCTGGATGGTGGCGTTGACCGTCCAGTTGACGATCTCGAGCCAGCGGTCGTCGCCGCCGGCGATCGCCGGTGCAAGTGGTTCCTTCGACAGTCGCTCGGGCAGGATGATATAGTCGTCGGGCTTCTTCAGCTGGGTGCGCTTGCCGACGAGATCGGACGAATCTTGCGTGATGGCATCGACGCGACCTGTCTCCAGCGCGTTGATGAACTCACCGGTGTCCTCGATCGTCACCGGCGTGAACTTCTTGCCGGTCTTGCGGAAGAAGTCGGCGATGTTCAATTCGCCCGTCGTGCCGCTCTGAACGCCGATGGTGGCGCCATCGAGGTCGGCTGCCTTGGTCACGCCGAGATCCTTGCGCACCAGGATGCCCTGGCCGTCATAGAAAACCGTCGGGCCGAAATGGAAGCCCAACTGGAAGGCACGCGTGATGGTCACCGTCACACCCGACAGCAACACGTCGAATTCACCCGCCTGGAGCGCCGGCAGACGCTGTTGCGGCGAGGAATTGGTGAACTCCACCTTTTCCGGATCGCCAAAGACGGTGATCGCCAGGGCACGGCCGTAGTCGGCGAAGAAACCTTGCCAGCGACCGTTGCTGTCCGGCGAGAAGAAGCCGGGTGTCGTGCCGACACCGACCTTGATGGAGCCGCGCTCCTTGATCTTGTCGAGCGTCGGGCCTGCATAGGTCGCGGTCGAAAACAGCCCTGCCGCCACCACCAGCGTCGTCGCCAGAGCCGTCCTCCAACCGGCGCCAGGCCGCATTGCAATCGTCATGTCAGTCAACTCCTGAGGTTCATTGTTGCCAGCCGACCGCGGAACGTCCCCCGCTCTGTTCGACTGCCTCGAAGTTAACTCTATAATTTTTGTAGACTAAGGAACGGCAATCCAATTTTCTGCCTGTCCGGAAAGCAGATTGCTTCGAAAATGCCCATTGGCGGCGAATGCGAACCTGCACCGTTTCCGAATGTGTTTCCCTCGCGAAAGACACGTTCCGGCACGGCTGAAGAAGGAGGTCCCGGGACAAAAAATGGCCGGGCTCGAATACGGCCCGGCCAAAAGAAGGTTAAAACCTTCAGAGGGGAACACCGTTCAGCGGAATGGGAGGAAACTGCCGAACGATTTTACCTGTTTGAGCCTATTTCGGTGACTTGGCGACGAATGAAATTCCAAAAATATACAAATGAGCAAAAATTCGTGCTCAGCAACCGTTACGAGCCCGCGGTTCCAGTCTGGAGGAGATCAGCGTAATGGCGGCGTGCCACGTCGGGATGTGAACGCAGTCGGCTTTTGAGCACATTGGTCCCGACATCGCGGAACAATGGGTTGTCGGGATCGCTTGCCGGTCCGCGCGCCTGCGCCGCCAGTTCCTCGGAAAGGCTGAGAAGCGGTATGGTCGCATCGAGCCGCGCGCTGAAAAAGAAGGGAACGGAAATCCGCTCGACGCCGGCAGGCGGCGTCACGACGCGGTGCACGGTGGCGCGCAGGTAGCCATTCGATGCCAGTTCGAGCAGTTCGCCGATGTTGACGACCAGCGTTCCGGGGATCGGGTCGACATTCACCCAGCTTCCATCATACTCGACCTGCAGCCCCTTGTTGTCGTCCTGCAGCAGCAGGGTCAGGAAGCCGCCATCCTTGTGCGCGCCGACGCCCTGGTCGCCTTCGGTCGCATCACGGCCGGGATAGCGCACGATCTTCATGCGATGGTTGGGCGAGTCGCGGTAGATCGCGTCGAAGGCGTCCTCGGGCTGATCGAGCGACAGCGCGAAGGCCTTCAGCAAGCGGGTCGCCACTGCCGTCGCCTTGATCTGCCACGCCAGCAGCGCCGGCTTGAGATCCGGCAATGCCTGGGGCCATTGGTTCGGCCCTTGCAGCCGCGTCCAGGGCGCAATTCCAGGTCCTTGCTGTATGGGCTGGCGCTCGACGCCGATGTCGAGTTGCTCGCGCCAGTCGGCCGCGCCCTTGGTCAGTTCGCCGCCGGCGCGGGTGTAGCCGCGAAACTGCTGGGATTTGACCATTTCGATCGCCAGCTTGTCGGCCTCGGGCAACGCGAAGAACCGGCGCGAGGCATCGAGCACGTCGTCGATCTCCGAGGCGGAAATCCCGTGGCCGCTGAGGTAGAAGAAGCCGACATCCCGGGCCGCCGTACGCAGGTCCAGGAGAAAGGTACGATATTCGGACGCACCTTGTTGGAGACGGCTCAGATCGAGCACCGGCACAATTCTGGGCATGGTCAGGTTCCTTCTTTTCTCTGCCTTGTGGATCTAAGCAGCTTTCAATTCTCTCTCGCCCTCCGCCTGATCGAGCGCCTGGTCGAGATCACGGATGATGTCGTCGGGATGCTCGATGCCGATCGACAAACGGACATAGCCGGGCGTCACGCCGGTCGCGAGTTGGTCTTCGGGTGAAAGCTGGGAATGCGTCGTGGTCGAAGGGTGGATTGCCAACGATCTTGCGTCGCCGATATTGGCAACGTGATACAGCAGCTTCAGCCCATTGATGAAGCTGCGCCCCGCCTCGCGGCCATCCTTCAGCTCGAAACCGACCAGGGCGCCAAAGCTGCCGTTTCGCAGATAGTAGTCGGCCCGCCGTTTCTCTTCACCCGACTGGTAGCGCGGGAAGATGACGCTCGAGACTTTCGGGTGGGCCTTCAGATATTCCGCCACCTTGATCGCATTCTCGCTATGCTGGCGAATGCGGAGCGGCAGCGTCTCCAGCCCCTGCAGCAGCTGGAACGCGCTGAAGGGGCTGATCGCGGCGCCGATATCGCGCAACAGCACGGTCCTGATGCGCACGATATAGGCGACGGGTCCGAGCGGCTTGACCGCCTCCACCCAGATCTTGCCATGATAGCTCGGATCCGGCTGGTTGAGCGTGGGAAAGCGCTCGGCATGCTCTTCCCAGGGAAAATTGCCGCCGTCGATGATGAGGCCGCCAATCGTCGTGCCGTGGCCGCCGATATATTTGGTGGCGGAGTAGACGACGACGGCAGCACCATGGTCGAACGGCCGCAGAATCAGCGGCGCCGCCGTGTTGTCGACGATGAGCGGCACGCCGAGCGACCGGCCAATGTCGGCGACTTCCTTGATAGGGAAGACATGCAGCTTGGGATTGGGCAGCGATTCCGCGTAGTAGGCGCGTGTTCGCGCGTCGGTGGCGCGGCGGAAATTCTCTGGATCGGACGGATCGACGAACCGCACCTCGACGCCGAAATGCTTCAGCGTTGCGGCAAACAGCGCCCAGGTCCCGCCATAGAGATCGGTCGATGAGACAATGTTGTCGCCGGCCCCGGCGAGGTTGAGAACCGAATAGGCGGAAGCAGCCTGTCCGGACGAAACGGCCAACGCCGCGGCACCGCCTTCGATCGCCGCAATGCGCTGCTCGAAGGCGTCTTGTGTCGGGTTGGATACGCGCGTGTAGATGTGTCCGTCCTCATCGAGCGAGAACAGCTTGTCGGCATGATCCGTGTCCCGGAACTGGTACGATGTCGTCTGGTAAATCGGCACCGCAACCGCCCCTGTCGCTGGGTCGGAACGGTATGTGCCGCCATGCAGGGCCAGCGTTTCGGGTGCAAGGTTCTCGAGCGTCATCGTCAATTCTCCGGTTCAAGCGATGGGAACGAGTTCGGCGTGGCCCTGGGCCGCGAGGAGGTCGGCATGATGGCGTTGGGCGACATCGGGATGTGAACGCAGCCGGCTCTTCAGGGCGTTCTGCCCGGAATTGCGGAACAGCGGATTTTGCGGATCGCGCGTGATGCCGCCGGCTTGCGCTTTCAGATGAGGAGCGAGTTCCAGCAAGGGCACCTCGGCATCGAACGGCGCGCCCAGGAAGAATGCCACCGAGAGCCGATCGGCACCGGCCGGCGGCGTGACGACGCGGTGAACCGTCGCCTTCAGATAGCCGTCCGTCGCCATTTCGAGGAGTTCGCCGATGTTGACGACGAACGTGCCCGGGCGCGGCTCTGCGTCGATCCAGCCGCTCTCGGTTTCAACTTCCAGTCCCTTTTGCTTCTCTTGCAGCAGCAAGGTCAGAAAACCGCTGTCCTTGTGCGCACCGACGCCTTGCTCGCTCTCGGTCGCATCACGGCCCGGATAGCGGATGATCTTGATGAGGTGATTGGGCGTGCCGCGATAGATCGAGGCAAAGACGTCCTTGTCCTGCTCGAGCGCGATGGCAAAGGCCTGCAGCAGCCTGGTCGACAGGTCGGTGAGTTCCGATTGCCAGTTGAGCAGCACTGGCTGCAGCTCGGGCAGAGCGTTCGGCCATTGGTTAGGACCCTCCAGCCGGGTCCAGACAGGCAGCTTGGGATCGAGAGGGAAGGCCGGCGCCTCGGAGCCTATATCGACCTGCTCGCGCCAGTCGCGCTGACCCTTGGTCCGTTCCTGGCCGACACGGTTATAGCCGCGAAAATGTGGCGAGTTGACCATTTCGATTTCGAGCTTGGCAGCCTCGGGAAGCCCAAAGAATTGCCTGGAAACGCGCAGCACATCATCGATCTGCGACTGGGCGATTCCATGCCCTGTCAGGTAGAAAAAACCGACGTCGCGGGCGATCGACCGCAGGTCCTCCAGAAAGGAATGCCGTGACGCGGACCCGCCGTCAAAGCGGGAGAAATCCAGAATGGGCAATTGGCGAGGAGAAGTAGAATCGGCCATTGGCAAGCACTCTGGATATGGATAACGCGTTTAAGGTGACACGCTGAGCGTCCCGATCAAAGCAACGGATGATCCAATCTGAGGGCGCATGAAAGAAAGTCAGCGCTGCATATTATCGCTTTCCGGAAAATAATATTTTTGGCGGCTATTCTCTGCACGATGCGTCTGCCGGATTTCCTTCGACTATCCCTTAGTCATGAGACAACGCTAACCACGGCGCGACACCTTCCTCGTTTCGCCGCACCGATCGCAAAGCACCTCTATTCCGCGGCCGCCCGGTTGATCTGCTCGCGGCTGCGCTCCCAAGACAGGCCTGGGACCGCCGCCAGCAACGCACGCGCATAGTCGGATTGGGGTCGCGTCAACACCTGCTCCGCCGGTCCATCCTCGACGATCTTGCCGTTCTGCATGACGACGATGCGGTCGGCGATCGCCGAGGCGACACGCAGGTCGTGCGTGATGAACAGCATCGACAGGCCGAGGTCGCGTTTGATTTCCGCCAGAAGGTCGAGGATCTGCGCCTGTATCGAGACATCCAGGGCCGAGACCGGCTCGTCGGCGACGAGCAGATCGGGCTCAAGCATGAGTGCTCGCGCCAGGCCGATGCGCTGCCTTTGGCCTCCCGAGAAAGCGTACGGAAATCGATCGGCCGCACTGGGATCAAGCCCGACGCGGACAAGAAGACGGGACATGCGCTCCTCGGCCCTCTCGCGCGAAAGGCCGTTGACTATGGCGGCTTCGGTCAGGATGCGGCGGACGCGATGGCGAGGATTGAGGGAGGCGAAGGGATCCTGAAACACCATCTGGATACGCGGACGCAAAGTCCGTTCGCGTGTCGTCCCGGCGAGATCACGCCCGTCAAAGCGCAGGCTGCCTTCATCCCAGTCGGCCAGCCCTACAACGCATTGGCCGAGCGTCGTCTTGCCCGAACCGGATTCACCGACCAAGGCGACCGTCTCGCCTGGCCCGATTGTCAGGCTGACGCCGTCGAGTGCCCTGGTGGCGGATATTTGCCGCCGCCATGGCGCGCGGCGATCGCGATAGGTCTTGGTCAGCCCGCGGACCACGAGAAACGGATCCCCTGCGTCCTGTCTGTCCGTTGCATTGGCATGCAGAACCGGAACGGCTTCGATCAGGCGGCGTGTGTAAGGCTGCGACGGCGCTTCGAGGACATCATGCGCTCGGCCGGCCTCAACCACCCGCCCCTCCTTCATCACCATGACACGGTCGGCAATGTCGGCGACCACGCCGAAATCATGCGTAATGAACAGGATCGCGAGGCCGAGCCTTTCGCGGATTTCAAGGATCAGCCGCAGGATTTCAGCCTGGGTCGTGACGTCGAGCGCGGTGGTCGGCTCATCGGCTATCAGCAGGTCCGGGTCGTTGGCGATCGCCATGGCGATCATCACCCGTTGCCGCTGCCCGCCCGAAAGCTGGTGCGGGTAGCGGTGGATGATCGTCTCCGGATCCGGAAGCCTGGTTGCCCGCGCCAGCTCCAGCACGCGAGCGGCGCGCGCCCTGCGGTCACCACCGTCATGCGCGGCGAGCGCTTCCTCGATCTGGCGACCGATGGTCAGCACCGGATTGAGCGCGCTCATCGGTTCCTGGAAGACAAAGCCTATGCGCTTGCCGCGCAGCAGCCGAAACGAGGCCTCGCTGATCCCGGCGACGTCGCGGCCGTCGAAACGGATCGCACCGGCGGCGACCTGAAGCTGCTTCGCCGGCAACAGACCGGCAATGGCCGCTGCCAGTATGGATTTGCCGGACCCGGATTCGCCAACCAGGCAGAGCACTTCGCCACGGTCGATGCGCAACGACACGCCCTCTACGGCCAATGCCCGATCGGCATCGACCGGCAACGCGATGGAGAGATCGTCGATCTCGACCAGAGCCGTCATGCGCGCCCGCCGCGATTGCTGTTTCGAGGGTTGAGCCAATGGTTCAGGCCGTCGCCGACGAGGTTCAGGGAAAGAACGGTGAGGAAGATCGCCAGGCCCGGAATGGTCGACAGCCACCAGTTGACGCGAAAGGCGGTCCTGCCGGTGCCGAGCAGATAACCCCAGGAGACGAACTCGCGATTGCCCAGACCAAGGAAGCTGATGCCGGACTCGATCAGGATGACGGTCGCCGTCATCAGCGAAGCGGCGACGATCACCGGCGACAGGACGTTAGGAAGGATGTGCCCGCAGATGATGCGGGCAGTCGACAGCCCGCCAACCCGTGCCGCCCGCACGAAGTCCTGGTTCACGAGGCTGAGCACCTCGGCCCGCACCAGCCGTGCGATCTGCGGCCAGCTGACGATTGCAATGGCCAGGATGATCGAGGTCAACGAAGGCGCGATGATCGCAACGATGACGACCGTCAGCAGGAAGCTCGGGATGGTCTGGAAGAACTCGGTGAACCGCATGGCGACGTCATCGACCCAGCCGCCGAAATAGCCGGCGACAGCACCTATCGCCGTGCCGAAGGCGACGGCGAGCAGCGTCACCGCCAAAGCGATCAGCAGCGTGACCTGTGCCCCGTGGGCGATGCCGGCCGCAAGATCGCGGCCTAGCATGTCGGTGCCGAACAGATGACCCGGACTGAAGGGCGGCAGGTTCGGACGGGCGACCATGCGCCAGGGATCGCCCGGAAAGAGAATGCCGGCGAAGACCGCCATCAGCAGGATCGCGATCAGGATCAGCGCGCCGGCAACGGCGCCCGGATGCCTGAGGAACGAGCTTCGCAGAAGGGCCATGGCCTCAAGCCCCCAGTTCGATGCGCGGATCGGCGGCAACGTAGAGAAAATCCGCGACCAGATTGATGACGACGACGATCGCCGAGGTGATGAAGAAGATCGCCAGCAGGAGGTTGTAGTCGCGCTGCATGAGGGCATCGAAGGCGAGACGCCCGACGCCTGGCCAGGCGAACACCGTCTCGATCAGGATCGACCCGCCGATCAGTTGTCCGGCTTGCAAGGAGGCGAAGGTGATGATCGGCAGCAGCGCGTTCCTCAGAACATGCTGGCGCCAGATCAGGCCCGGTTTCAGACCCTTGGCCCAGGCGGTGCGGACAAAATCGCGATCGAGCACGTCGAGCACCGAGGCGCGCGTCACGCGCATGTAGATGGCCATGTAGAACAGGCCGAGCGTCAGCGCCGGAAGAATGAGATGAAGGGCGACATCCCCGACAAGCGAGAGGTCCGACCCGCCCTCGCCTACTGTCTGCATGCCGTAGGATGGCAGCCAGTTCAGCCAGACCGAGAACAGCAGGATCGCCATCAGGCCGGTCCAGAACAGCGGCATGGCAAAGAACATCACCGAAATGCCGGTGAGCACGGTGTCGAGCAAACTACCGGCGTGCCGGGCGGCGATCGACCCGAGCGTAATGCCGGCCGTCAGCGCAAAACCAAATGCCGTCAAGGTCAGAAGCAGCGTCGCCGGCAGCCGTTCGGCGATGATGTCGATGACAGGACGCTGGTCCCGATAGGACTGGCCGAAGTCGAGACGCGCCAGCGACTTGGTGTAGATCCACAATTGCTCGGGAACAGAACGATCGAGCCCGAGGTCATGGCGCAGTTCCTCGACAAAGGCCGGGTCGGCCGCGCCCTGATCTCCGGCCAGTACCGATGCCGCATCTCCGGGTGCCAGCCGAAGCAGTACGAAGTTGAGGACGATAACGCCAAACAGAATGAGAACCGCGCGGGCAGCCCGTCCCGTCAGGAAGCCAAGACGACCCATCTCATCCGGCTCCGCGGCTATTTCGCCAGCCAGACATCGGCGAAATTCTCGTCGGTGCCGAGACCGGTGGTGATCAGGTTGCGGACCTTGGTTCGGTAGAGCGTCGGAAAGACGATGTCGTGCGTCCAGATGAGCGGCACGTCCGCGGAAATGATCTTCTGGGCTTGCGAATAGAGCGTCTTGCGCTTGTCGAAATCATTCTCATGCGCGGCATCGGCGAGAAGCTTGTCGACGGCCGGGTTGGAATAGCCATGCACGTTGCCGCCGGTCGTGCCCGCATTGTCGCCTTGCAGCGTGGTATAGGCGTAGCTGATGCCAATCGCCGGGTCGGGCGTGGTGTAGACAAAGTTCTCGGCAAGATCATAGTCGAAGGTGGTGAGCCGCTTGAACCATCCCGGCACATCGGTTGCCACGATGTTGACCTTGATGCCGACAGGCGCCAGCGCCTCCCGGATATATTCCGCCTCGCGCTGCCACAGCTCGCCATAGGGCAGAGGAACGAACTGCAGTTCGAAACGCACACCGTTACCGTCGGGTTTCAGGCCAACCTCGTCGAGGATGGCATTTGCCTTGGCTGGATCGAATTCATATTTCGTTTCGACCGATGAGTCCTTGAACCGCGACAGGCGCGACAGCGGACCGTTGGTCTCGTGGCCGAATCCGCCAAAGATCGTGTCGATGATGAACTGGCGATCGATCGCATGCGCGATCGCCTGGCGCACACGCGCATCATCGAGGGGCTTGTGGCGATTGTTGAGGTGGATGTAGCCGACCGGTTGAAGAAATTCCCAGCCTGCTTCGGTCAGTTGCACGCCATCGAGCCCGGCCAACCGCGTGATGTCGAAATTCTCGACGTCGCCTGCGCGCAGGACATCGACCTGGCCGGTTTCGAAGGCGACCGCGCGGCTGTTGGCGTCAGGGATGACATGGAAGAAGATGTCGTTCAGATGGGGTTTGCCGGCATCCCAATAGTCAGGGTTGCGGACAAGGTGGATGAATGACCCCTTCTTCCACTCCGCGAATTTGAACGGACCGGTGCCGATGAACTTGCTGTTTGCCTCGGCAGTGCGGAAGTCCGTCACCCCCTCATAGAGATGGGCCGGCAGCACGGCGGTGTTGTGCACATAGATGAAGGCCGGGTACGGCGCCTTGAGCGTGAACACCACGGTGTAGTCGTCCGGCGTGGCGATATCCTTCACCTCCGCCAGATTGAGCCGCGAGCGGGCCTGAAGTGCGGGCAGGAATTTCTGGAAGCTGAAGACCACGTCCTTGGCCGTGAAGGGCTGGCCGTCATGCCATTTGACGTCGTGGCGCAGGTTGAAGGTGTAGACCAGGCCGTCATCGGAAATCGACCAGCTCTGCGCCAGCCTCGGCAGCGGCTTCAGATCGGCCGAGTAGGTCAACAGGCTTTCGTAGATCTTGTTGCCGACATAGGTCGTCGGGCCGAGACGATTGACGCCGACATTGACCGTCGGCGGCTCGGGCTGAACGATCAGGTTGAGCGTCCCGCCTGCCTCCTGTGCCGCCAGTCCGGTCAGCGTCAGGAGCGTGACTGCTAGAGACAGCATGAGGGTGCGCAACAGGCGGGAGATCATTGTGAATTCACCTTGTCGAATGATTGATCGCGGGGCCTGAGATGTCGCCCCGCGGGATAGTGTGGTTCCGCAGGATGGCGCGCCTGACCTGCCTCTAGCGAACTGCGGCGCCAGTTTGTGTACTAAGATTATAGACAAAGGGGATTATGATAAGGGAACGCGCTTCACCGATATCGGGCAGAGCGAATATTTTTCCCAATATCCGTGCTGAAATGAGAGCGAATTGCCTGATGGCGGGCGGTCACGACAGGCCCACCGGGTCGCGCCATCTGGTTATGATATCGACGGCGAACGTGGAGAACACGAACGATACCGCGGCGAAGACCGTCGTGCCGATGACGACCGGAAAATCGCCTTCTAGTGCCGAGTTGATGGCCAGCCGGCCGACGCCATCCAGCCCGAAGATCGTCTCGGTGACGATCGCACCGCCCATGATGACGGCGAGTTCCAGACCGCCGAGCGTGATCACCGGATTGAGGGCGGCCTTCAACGCATGATCGTAGTAGACCCGCCATTCCGGAACACCCTTGGCGCGCGCGGTCCTTATGTAGTCCTCGCCAAGGATCTCGAGCATGCTGGCGCGAACCAGCTGCTGGAAAATGCCGATCTCGGCAAGCGCCAGTGTCAGCCACGGCAGCGCCAGATGACGGGCCCATTCGAATGGGTCTTCCGTCAGCGGAACGTAGCCGCTGCTTGGAAACCAGAAGATCCCATAGTTAGAGAGCTGGAAGAACAGGAAGTAGGAGATCAGGATGCCGGAGAGGAACGTCGGCACCGACAGGCTCGCATAGGCGAAGCCCGATATCAGCCTGTCCAGCCAGGAGCCTTGCCGGCGCGCGGCAATCACGCCAAGCAGGATCGAAAACGTCATCCAGATGACGACTGCACCAAGGGCGAGCGATAGCGTCACTGGCACCTTGGACAGGATGAGATCGGTCACCGGTGTCTGCTTGCGGAAGGAGTAGCCCAGCGCCGGCGGCCAGTGAGCAATCCCCATCGGCGCGCCCTGGATATCAGGACCGCGGTAGAGATAGTACCACAGCTGCAGATACCATGGCTCGTTGAGCCGCAGCGCGTGCGCTATGGCATCGATCGCCTGCTGGCTGGCGTTGCGCGGCGCCAGCATGGCGGCCGGATTGCGATAGGCTATGCGGGTGATGAAGAACGCGATCACCAGCACGATGAGGAGCGTCGAGAGCGCCCTGAAGATCAGCCCGCCTGTATACCGGATCATCGCGTCACCCGCTGCGGCGATGGGGATCGAGGACGTTGCGCAAGCCGGCGCTCAGCGTGTTGAATCCGGCTACGGTGAGAAACAACGCGATGCCGGGGCCGAGCAGGAACCAGGGCTGTAACTGGTAGAGGGAGGAGCGCTGCGCCTCGGCGATCATGTTGCCCCAACTCGGCTGCGGCGCCTGCACGCCGACGCCGAGGAAGGAGAGCGTCGCTTCGGCGATGATGTTGGTCGGCAGTTGCACCGCCCAGTAGACCAGGATCACCGGCGCGATGTTCGGCAGGATTTCCCTCACGATGATCCTGGTCTCCGAGGCGCCGATCGTCTGCGCGGCCTCCACCAACGGGCTGCGGCGCAAGACGAGCACAAGGCCACGCGTCAGCCGGGCGAAATACGTCCACGAGAACAGGGTTATGATCAGGACGACCACCAGCGAGGGCGCGACCAGCGGCTTGCCGTCGGCGCCCCGGTTCAGCGACAGAAGGCTGAGCGCGGTGACGATGAACGGGAAGGACAAAGCGACGTCCACGGCCTGCGAAATGATGCGGTCGACACGGCCGGCAAGAAATCCGCTGACGAGGCCGATGGCGGTGCCGATGATCATGGCAAGCGTGGTCGCCGGGATGGCGATGGCCAGCGACACGCGCGCGCCGTAGAGCGTCCTCACCAGCACATCGCGGCCATTGCCGTCGGCGCCAAGTGGAAATTCGAGCGTGGGGCCGGTCGGCAGCCCCATCTCGGTCAATGCGGTATCGCGGAACTGCTCGGTCATCCCGTGCCCCAACAGCCATGCGACCACGGGCGCCAGCAGCGCACCGGCGGTGACAAAGCCTATGATCAGCGCGCCAATGCGGAAGGAACGCTCGCGCAGCAGTGCATGGAGAAGCAGCGACCTGTATGATTTCACGACCTCGCCATGTCCTAGCAGGACATGATCCTGGACGGACGCCAGGGCACGGATCTCAGGCATGCGCGGCGATCCGCTCGGGAACCGGGTTGCGCTGCAAAGCCTTGCCGGGGATCGCGTCTATCAGCCGGATTGTGTAGGGGTGCCGGGGAGCGCCGAAGACACGGGCTGTCTCGCCGGCTTCCACGATGACGCCCTTCTCCAGCACGATGACGCGGTCGCACAGTTCCGACACGACACCCAGATCGTGCGAGATGAACAGCAGCGACAGGCCTCGCTGCCGGCGAATGGTCTGCAGCAATTTGATGATCTTTGCCTGTGTCGTGATGTCGAGTGCCGATACCGGCTCGTCGGCGACGATCAGCGACGGTTCGAGCGCAATGGCGCGCGCGATGGCGACGCGCTGCCGCTGGCCACCTGAAAGCTGGGCCGGGAAACGGTCGAGCACGTCGTCGGGAAGTTCGACATCGCGCACCAGATCTTGCACGCGCCTGCGTATCGCTGCTGCGTCCAGTCTGGTGCCGATGATGAAGGGTTCCGCCAGAATGGACCGGATGCGCCGCCGCGGGTTGAGGCTGGAATAGGGGTCTTGGAAGATGACTTGTATGTCCGATCGTAATTGCCGGTCGAAAGCGACGCCGCCGGCACCCGGACGGGAATAGCTACGCTCACGCAACGAGATGCTGCCTTCGTCCGGCTGGTCGAGGCCGGCGATCAGCCGGCCGATCGTCGACTTACCGGAACCGGATTCGCCGACGAGGCCGACAATCTCGTTCTCGCGGACGCTGAACGAGATATCCTTAAGTACTGGCCTGATCAGAGCGCCCGCAGCGGAGCGGCCTGCGAAGGAACGCGCGATTGCCGCGACGGAAAGCAGGTCGGGCGCCACAGGCAAGGGTGGCCGCGCCGCGCGTGCGACAAGGCCGCCAAGTCGCGCCGCACCGAGCAGCTCCCTGGTGTAGGCCTGGCGCGGTGCCTGGTAGATCAGCTCGGCCGGCGCCTGCTCCACCACCCGTCCCGCACGCATCACCAGGACATCGTCGGCAATGTCCGAAACGACGGCCAGATCGTGGCTGATGAAGATCATTGCCGTGCCATGGTCCTGCTGAATTCGCTTCAGCAGATCGAGGATCGACGCCTGCACGGTCACGTCGAGCGCCGTCGTCGGTTCGTCGGCAATGATGAGGCCGGGATTGAGCGCGATCGCCGCGGCGATCATCACACGCTGGCGCATGCCGCCGGAGAACTGCCTGGGATAGTCGTTCACACGGGCCGAAGGATCGGGGATACCGACATCGGCCAGAAGATCGAGAACGCGCTGACGCAATTCCCCGCGTCCCACCCTGTGGTGGGCGGTGATCGCTTCGGCGATCTGCTGGCCGATGGTCTTCAGTGGATGAAGGTTGCTGAGCGGATCCTGGAAGATGAAGCCGATGTCGGCGCCTCGCCGCCGGCGCAGGTCGCCGGCGCCGAGGCCCAGTATCTCATCACCCTTGTGCAGGACGCTGCCGCGTACGCTCGCCGCCGGCGGCAGAAGGCCGGTGGCGCCGAGCAGCGACACGCTCTTGCCCGAGCCCGATTCACCGACGATGGCGAGCGTCCTGCCCGGCTCGACGGAGAACGAGACGCCATGCACCACGTCCACGCCGCCGAATGCGACGCGCAGATAGGCGATGGAGAAGATGGGCACGCGCGCCTCCTTTTGCCGGTCCGGGCTTGCTACTGCTTGAGAGCGATGTTGGTGATGTCGGCATTGACTGCCAGCGACGACCATACCCAGTTGGCGAGACGATCGGAGGTGACCACGACCTTGCGCTTCTCGAACAGCGGGATCCAAGGCAAGTCGGCGGAGACGAGCTGGTCGGCCTTCGTCCAGATCGGTCCCGGATCGTCGGATGGATAAGCCTGCGCCGCGAGCTTGTTGAGCGCCGGATTGCTGTAGCAGATGGCGTGGACATTGCCGGTGCCACAAGGTGCCGCGTCCGAATTCAGCCAGCCGCCGAGCAGCATGCGCGTGCTCGGTCCCTGCCAATCGGGAGAGAAGGTGCCGCCCAGGGAAAGATCCCAACGGCTCTTCGGATCCTGGATGAAGGCGTACCACTGCGTCGGCGGGATCGGGATCAGGTTGAGCGTGATGCCCGCCGCCTCCAGATCCTCCTTCGCGGTCACGGCGATGGCTTCGAACTGTGCGTTGCCGCGATAGATGGCGTCAAATGCAATGCCGTTCGGATAGCCCGCCTCGGCAAGCAATTGCTTGGCCTTGGCCGGATCGCCCCTGTAGCTCTCGGTCGGGTACGGATCGAACTTCTCGAAACCAAGGATGGTGGAGGTGATGATCTGGGTGAGCGGCACAGCGCCGATCGAACCGGCCTGCGTCTGCGCCAGATGCTCACGGTTCACCGCATAGGTCAGCGCCTGCCGGACCTTCAGCTTGCGCAGCGCCTCGGCTCCGTCGCTCTTGACCTCCGGCCGCTGATTGAAGGTGATGAAGTTCGCCGATCCACTGTTCGTCACATGGATGTTGGGGCTCTTCTGCGACAGGAAGCGCTGGATCGTCGGGATGGGCGGGATATCGAGATAAAGCGACAGATCGGCCTCGCCGGCGATGATCTTCTGGACGACGCTGTCCTCGCTGTTGGCGGTGAAGTCGATGTCGATCTCATCGGCATAGGCCTTGCGCGCCTGGTCGGACTCCGGCTTGAAATTCTTTGCCTTCTTCAGGACCAGCTTCTGACCCTGCTCGTAGGTGTCGACATAGTAGGGGCCGCTGGACGGCAGGTTCTTGCGCGACTCCAGCGAGTCCGGGAAATATTTGGACGCGATCTCGGGCGCCACCGGCGACACGAAGTTCATCGAAAGGATGTTGAGGAAATCGTAGTTCTTGGTATCCGATTTGATGACCAGCGTGTGCTCATCGGGAGCCGAGACACCGGCAATCTCATGCGTGTCGGTGAAGGCCTTGGTTGCCGCCAGATCGCCCGTCGGCACTTTCGCGAATTCCTTGCAATAGTCGACGAAGCCGGAGATCACGAGGTTGAAATAGTTGATGGCGGCGACCTGCTTGTTGGGATCGCAGAAGCGCTTGACGCCATAGACGAAATCGCTGGCGACGATCTTGCGTTCGGTCGAACCCGAGAAGAAAACGTCGTCCTTCAGATGGAAGGTGTAGACCTTGCCGTCGTCGCTGATGTCCCAGGACTTGGCGAGATCCGGTACCAGAGTGGTGTCCTCCTTGAGGCCGGCGGGCGAGCCCGGATAGGTCACCAGCTGACGCGTCGTCGCGCGCAGGATTTCCCAGGAATCGATGCTGTAGCCGGTAAGCGGATCGAACGCATCGAGGTCGGACTGGATCGAAGCAATCCGCAGAACCCCACCAGGCTTCAGATCTTCCGCCTGCGTGGAGGCACCAAGTGCAGAAAATACCATCAGGCCGGCGGCAACACCTTTGGATAGATTGCGCGCAACTTTTGTTGCCATTACTTCTCTCCAGTTAGCAAGAAATTCTTCGTACTACCATTGCAGTAAGCGATTGTAATTTAGAGATAAAATTGTCTATTTTTCAGTGCAGCTTTCAAATTGCATTTTATATTAGCGTCGCCTGTCAAAACATTGTTCCGGAATGCGGCAAGGCTGGCGCCGTGAACAGCGCGTCGAGCGTTTCGACCGCGGCGCTGTCGAAGGCATTGAGGCGCCCCGTCTGCGCGAGTTGCCACCATTTCACGCCGCCGAGATAGGCCGCCGAAACCGTAGCCACATCGGTCACAACGGCGGCGGACAGATTGGTGCGCTCGGCCCCCTCTGGCGAGAGGCGCAACCGGGTCGTGTTCTCGGGCAGGATGGCGTCGGAGACTTCCAGCACGACGCTGTCCCGTCCGGCATAGGTTCTAGCGGTCAGGGCCTTTTCCACGTCCAGGAGCCGCAGCCATGTTTCGTCGCGCACCGCCGATACGCGAACGCTCCGAAAATCCTCGAACAGCCATGGCAGCAGATCGTCCGCGGGACGGCTCCAGAAGACGATGCGATGCGGCAGGTCGACCGCCAGCAGATGCGCGACCAGCGCGATATAGGCGGCCGGACTGTAGGCCACGATATCGTCGACCACGATGGTGCGTTCCGAGCTGGTGAACCAGCTGTCGAGGCCGACAGGGTGATAGCGCACGAACCCGGTTTCCGAGCCTTTCTCGCCGTGAATGGCGACATAGGCCGGCGCGCCGCTGTTGGCCTGCCGCAACGCCTGGAAATCCCACCAATAGGACGAGCGCGTGATGACGCCTGCGCGCGGAGCCGACTGGCCTGCATAGATGCGCGCCTGTACTGCCCAGGCATCGTCACTATCGATCAGCCGAACCTGGTCCCTGGACATCAGGCCTGCCCGCAGACGCGCGCGCTGCGTGTCGACCTCGAAGCTGACGGACGTGTTGGCGATCGCATAGCCGAAATTGCCGTAGATGCGCGCATCGGAGGCCCGCAAGGTGGCCGCCGCCTCACCCTGCTCGCGCGCCGCGCGAAGCTGCGCCTTGAACAGCGCCGTGGCCGCGCCACGCCGCGTATGGGTGGGCAGCACGCCGACATGGGTGACGGCGGCCTGCGGCAGCCAGGCGCCGCCGGGAACCGCCATCCGTCCCGAATAGGAGTCGGTGGTTCCGACGAGCGTCTCACCGTCAAAGGCGCCCCAGGTGCGATCCGGCTCGAACAGTCTGTCGATCAGCGTGTCGTCGATCGGGCCGAGCGGCGGCAGGCCGACCATGGCCGTGCGGAAGGTGCGCGCGGCCTGCGCGAGTTCGGCCTTCCCGGTCAGAAGGCGCACATCCGATATCATGACGCCTTCCGCCTGGGCACGGCTTCAGGCCTCTGCTCATCCGGCTTGTGCGCTTCCGGCTGGGGCGGCTGCGCGTAGGTGCGCGGCCTGGGCAGCGTTTCGGCCAGCAGATATGTGCCGACCTCGCGTGCCCGGTAGGAGACCGGGTCATGGACGGTGTGGGTGCGCGCGTTGCGCCAATAGATGTCGAGGCCATATTTGTTGGCCGTCGAGCGCGCACCCGTCGCCTCGAAGATGCGCGCCGTCACGTCGAGCACGACGTCGTTGGCGACGATCTTGCCCTGGTCGATAATCGTTGCGAGTTCGCCCCATTGTTGCCCGGTAATTGATGAGCCGGCATGCAGTGCCGCCTCGTAGAGCGCAGCGGCCTTGTCGGCTATCGCGATGCCCGCCGCTACGCCTGCGGAGAGCCGGCCGAACAGCACCAGATGGTAGGGATCGTCGATCGCTCGTTCCAGCCCGGACTCCGGCCAAGGCCGGCCAAAGCGGCGGACATGATCGGCGGCGGCGGCAAGGGCTCCCTCGGCGATGCCGAGATAGAAATTGATGAAGATGAGCTGGCTGAACAGGACGCGCAGGCCGTCGCGCAACTCGACATCGCCCTGATAGTCGTCGAGGGCGCTGAGCAACTCGTTCTCGAAGACCTCGACACGGTCGAAAGTGACGCTTCCGCTCGCCGTTAGCCTCTGGCCGAGATTGTCCCAGTCGGAACCGAAGCTGATGCCCTTGCGCGTCGGCGGGATCTGGTAGTGGGCGCGTTTGCCGTTGTCCCACAGGCTGACGGTGATGACCTGCGCCACCGACGCGCCGGTTGCGAAAGTGCGCTTGCCGTTCAGGAAGCGGCGGCCGCCAACATGCTCGATCTCATTCCACTGGTCGCGAGGATTGCTGACGCCGCCCTGGAACCAGCCTTGTGAACCGACGCCGCGGGCCGTCTTTTCCCACTGCTGGCGCGTGCCGAGAATGTAGGTCCAGACACCGTTGGAATAGTGATAGGCGATCAGCTGCCCGATCGAGCCATCGGCGGCGGCGATGATGCGGCTGATCTTGAGCGCCTGGACAAGGTTTGCGCCGGCGCCGCCGAATTCGCGCGGTGCCGCGAGACCAAGCAGGCCACTGTCGCGCAGCAGCGCCAGTTCTTCCACCGGGTCCTTGTTGGCCCTGTCGCGTTCGAGCGCCGTCGCCGCGAGTTGCCTCGCCACGTCGCGGGCCTTCTCGGCCCAGGTCTCGAATTCGGCGTCGCTGAGGCCGGGATAGATCTGGATGTCCGACATTGTCTTCTCGTCATGCTCCATTGTCGCGGCCACCAAAGACCAGACATGCTTCAGGCTGCGAGCAGCCCCTTCAAGGTTCGCCAGTGCGCCTTCGGCGAAATGCCGCTCACTCGGCCGCCTCGGCTGTTGCACCCCAGCTCGAGCGGTCGCGCGCGGCTGCTCCCGGATGGTCGTCGCGCAGCAGGCGCTGTCCCTCGCCCTGGAAGCGCTCGCGGATCGTTGTGCCGGGTGCGCCCCGTTCGCGGATGCGGCCCCGCCGCCGCAGTTCCGGCACCACGAATTCGATGAAATCCTCGAATGTGCCCGGGCTGACGACATAGGCGAGATTGAAGCCGTCGACACCGGATTCATCGGCGATGCGTTCAAGCTCGTCGGCGATCTTTTGCGGCGAGCCGACCAGCTTGGGATGGATGCCGCCGAGCCCGATATAATCGGCGATCCCGGCCACGGTCCAACGCCGGTCGGCATCGATCCGCGTCAGATTGGCAAGTGCTGAGCGGCCGGCATTGGTCTCGATATATTCGAGCGGATGGTCGAGCGGATATTGCGACCAGTCGACACCGGTCCATGCCGAAAACAGCGCCAGTGCTGCTTCGACACTGGTGTAGGACAGATAGTCCTTGTGCTTGGCCTCGGCTTCCTCGTCCGTGGCTCCGGTGATGACGGTAACCGCCGTGATGAACTTTATCGCGTCCGGTGCTCGTCCAAGTTCGACGGCGCGGGCGCGGATCGCCTCGATCGAGCGGCGGATGGATGCCGTGCTGGTGCCGCCGAGGAACACCACCTCGCCGTTGCGGGCGGCGAATTCGCGCCCGCGCGGCGAGGTTCCGGCCTGGAACAGAAGCGGCGTGCGCTGCGGACTGGGCTGCGCCAGATGCGCGCCGGGCACGGAGAAATATTTGCCGCGATGGCCGATCGGATGGACTTTTGTGGGATCGGTATAGAGTCCCTTCTCGCGATCGTGCACGACCGCCCCATCCTCCCACGAACCTTCCCAGAGCTTGTAGGTCACATCGAGGAATTCCTGCGCGAGATCGTAGCGCTCGTCATGATCGATCTGGCGTTCCAGGCCGAGATTCTTCGCCGCCGATTCGAGAACCGAGGTGACCACATTCCAGGCGATGCGGCCCTTGGTCAGATGATCGAGCGTGGTGAACTTGCGGGCGAGAAGATAGGGCTGTTCATAGGTCGTCGACACGGTGATGCCGAACCCAAGATGCCTGGTGGCGGCGGCCATTGCCGAGACCAGCAGCAGCGGGTCGTTCACCGGCGACTGGGCGGCGGTACGCAGCGACGCATCCGGCGTGCCCCGAAAGACGTCGAGGTGGCCGAGCGCGTCGGCGAGGAACAGCGCATCGAAGCCGCCATCGTCGAGCAACTTGGCCAGCGAGGTCCAGTATTCGAGGCTGGTATAATTGTGGGCGCGGTCGCTCGGATGACGCCAGAGGCCCGCCGACACATGGCCGACCACGGTCATGCCGAAGCCGTTGAGGATGAGAGGCTTGACCGCCTCGCTGGTGGAATTTGTCATGGCTCACCTCACGAATAGTAGGTTGACGGCGGCACACGGCCGTTGAGCGCGAAGTCACCGACTTCCAGCACCTTGTAGTGCACGGGATCATGCAGGCTGTGGGTGCGGACGTTGCGCCAGTAGCGGTCGAAGCCGAGCGAGCGGGCAGTGGAGCGGGCGCCGGTCAGCTCGAATATGCGCGACGTCACTTCCAGGGCGACCTCGGTCGAATGCACCTTCGACTGATAGGCGATTGCCGCGGTGCGGCCGCGTTCTTCCGCGGTGAGATCCCTGCCGCGCTCGAAGGCGCGCTGCACGGCTTCGCCAGCCGCATCCGCGAGTGCCTCGGCGGACGCCAGCGCGATCGAAAGCCGGCCGAAGCGCTCGACGACCAGCGTATCCTCGGAAGCTTTCTTCGCCGGTGAGGACAGCCATGGCCTGCCGCGCTGGGTGATGTAGTCCTTGGCGTCTTCCAGAGCGGCAAGCGCGGTGCCGAGATAGAGTTCGCCGAAGGCCGCATGGACGATCGGCACGTGCAGCGTGGCATGCGGCGGATGAACCGTATCTTCCGGCCAATGCCCGACCAGATCGTCAGCGGATGCGGCGACATTTTCGAGCGTCGCGCTGCCGCTGACCGTCAGCCTCTGGCCGATATTGTCCCAGTCATTGCCGAAGCTGAGGCCGGGCGTGGGATTTGCGACGATGAACTGGCCGATATGACGGCTGGCATCGATGCCGGAAATCCGCGTGCCCTTGGCAAAGCGTACCCAGACCTGCAGCGTATCGGCCACCTGCGCACCACTGGTGAAAGGCTTGGCGCCATCGAGCACGAAGCAGCCGTCCACCTGCCTTGCCTCGACAAGCGGCTCGTAGGCGGCCTGCGCGATGCCGGCATGGAACCAGCCCTTGGAGAAAAAGCCGTCCAGCCGTTTTTCGATCAAGGTCTTATTGTTGCCGTCCAGACCGATCGCCGTGCCGAACAGATGGTAGATGGCGATCTGGGCTATCGATGTATCGCCCTTTGCCAGGATGCGGACGATCCTGAGCACTTCGGCCGGCGTCGCGCCACCGCCGCCAAATCGCTTCGGGATATAGATCGTCAGCAGGCCGGCCAGGCGCAAAAGGTCTATCTCGGCATGCGGTGCGGCGCCGGCCAGATCGCGCGCGGCGGCGGTGCGCTTGAGTTCGCGGGCGACCTCCTCGGCCCGCTCGACCCAGCCCTGAAAATCACTGCGCTGCTCGCGCTGAACGGCGGCGTGGATCGTCATGATGCCAACGCCTCCGGCCGGCGGACCTGCGAGAACGCATGTTGCGCCGCGGGGTGATCGGCGGGCACACGGCTGTCGCGCCCGAAGAGCCTGGACCGCAGCGAGGGACCGACATCCTCGCGAATTCGTCCGCGCTTCCGCAGCTCGGGAACGACGTGGGCAGAGAAGTCGATGAAGCTGCCGGGGCTGACCACATGTGTCAGGTTGATGCCGTCGGTATCGGTCGCTTCCAGCCATTGTTCCAGCTCGTCGGCGACGGTCTTCGGGCCGCCGACAAAGGACTTGCTGCGCCCGAAACCACCCTCCGGCGAAAACGCCTGGCGCAGGGTCCACTGGCGGCCCGACGACGGGTCGTCAAACATGCGCAACAGGGAACGGTTGGAGTCGGTCTCGGTGTAACGGATGGGCTGGTCGAGATCGTGCCTGGAAAAGTCGATGCCCGTCGTCGCCGAATAATGCACCAGAGCGCCTTCGACATCGCAGTGCGATCTGTAGTCGGCGAGCTTGGCTGAAGCGGCGGCATCGGTCGCATCCGTGATCACGGAGACCGCGGATATGAACTTGATGCTGCCGGGAGCCCTGCCCTTTTCGCGGGCAAGCCGCTTCACCTCAGCAACATTGCGGCGGATGCCATCGACATCGGCACCGGCGACAAAGACCACCTCCGCATGACGGGCGGCAAAGTGCTGGCCGCGCGGCGAACCGCCTGCCTGGAACAGCACCGGCACCCGTTGCGGACTGGGCTCCGAAAGATGCGGGCCCGGCACGTTGAAATAGCGTCCGGAATGACCGATCGAATGGACTTTTGCCGGGTCGGTATAGAGACCGTCCGGTTTGGCCGCACTGCCGCGATCGCGCACCAGCGCTCCGTCTTCCCAGGAGCCCTGCCAGAGCTTGTAGGCGACATCCATGAATTCGTCGGCTATCTCGTAGCGCTCGTCATGCGCCACCTGCTTGTCCAGGCCGAGATTGCGCGCCGCGCTGTCGAGCTGCGAGGTGACGACGTTCCAAGCGATGCGCCCCTTGGTCAGGTGATCGAGCGTGGTGAATTTGCGTGCCAGCAGATACGGCTTTTCGTAGGTCGTCGAAACGGTGACGCCAAAACCCAACCGGTCTGTCGCGCCGGCAAGGGCTGAGACCAGCAACAGCGGATCGTTGACCGGAGACTGAACGCCTTTTGCCAGCGAGGCATCGTATCCACCGCCATAGACGTCGAGGAGACCCAGCGCATCGGCGATGAACAAGCAGTCGAAGCCGCCCTCCTCCAGCGCCCTGGCAAGCTCGATCCAGTAGTCGAGTTCGGCGTGGCGATACGCCTGGTCGGCCGGATGACGCCAAAGTCCGTAGGCGACATGGGAGACGGCGTTCATGGTGAAGCCATTGAGAATGATGGGAGATTTTGCCATATGACAACCCAGACAAACGCGCGCCATATGGCGACTAATCTTTGTCTATGGATTTAGTGTAATTCAGACGATCGCGCGTGGAGATTTTTCCTAAAGATCGCGGCGTTTGTGACAATCCATTACTCGATGGCCATTACTGGATGGCGTTGAAGCCGCCATGTCGAGACGACGGTGGCCTTGGTAGCGGGGACGACCGGGATTGGCCTCGCAACCGCCAGACGCCTCGCTGCAGGCGGTGTGACGATCATCGCCTATATCTACCAGCACCGATTTCGAAAAACCTGGAACAAAGCGATGTCGGCAATATCGGGTCGATCGATTTGACCGTGCATTTCGGCATTCTGGAAATGATCAAGCGTGGCGGCGGCGCCATCGTCAACGTGGCTTCGGTGCAGGGCTTTGCCTGCCAGCAGAACGTCGCCGCCTATGCCAAGGGCGCCATTCACACGCTGACGCGCGCGCTGGCCCTCGACCATGCGCGCGCCGGCATCTGCGTCAATTCCGTCAGCCCGGGCTCGATCCGCACCCCGATCCTGGAGAAGTCCGCGCGTGGTGAGAACGTCACGGATGCCGATGTCGAGGTACCTCAAGCCATTTTCAGGGCCAACGAGATCGATGAAATAATAGGCACTCCTGCCGATTGACAAAAACATCAACAGGCGACCAAGATCATATGACCATCAACGATCTTGGTCCCGAGGTTGCCCCTCGGCATTGGCGTAAAGGAGAGCCAGATGCCCCTTCAGCAGAGAGTGACCCATCGTCCGAAACAACGTCCCGCCGCCCCCATCCTTGCCACCGCACTTTTAAGCCTCGGCCTGATCACACTGCCCGGCATCGGCCACGCCGACGGGATCACGCTCAAGATTTTCGGCGGCTCGGCGCTCGACGAACTCGCGCCGCGTCAACCGCCGGACGAGCAGAAGAAAATCCAGCAGCAGGTTATCGACGGCTTCCTCAAGGCCAATCCCGATGTCGCCGCGGTCGAGTGGGATGCCCAGGGACCACAGACCGATTCCATTCAGCGCGTGATGACCGCCAAGCTGGCAAACCAGGAAATGGATCTGATCGCCTGCCCGGCCTTCTACACAAATGGCGCCTATGTCAGGCGCAAACTGGTGATGCCGATTACCGACAAGATCAAGCCGTTCCAGGACAGGATCGACGCCGCGGCGCTTGGCGCTTTCACGGTCAGCGGGCAGGTCTACGGCGTGCCGATCTCGACGCTTTCGACATCGACGATCTTCTACAATGTCGATCTCTTTCAGAAGCTCGGCATCCCCGTCCCGACGACCTATGACGACCTGAAGGCGGCCGTGCCGAAGTTCAAGGCCGCGGGCGTGATCCCTCTCCTGCATCAGGGCTCGAACACCGTCATGTGGCCGATGTGGTACTTCGAAACCTTTTCGCAGGCCTCGGGCGACCCGGTCGGCAAGACGCAGAAGAACCTTGAAGGCACGGCGAAATTCACCGATGCCCCTGATGTCGAAGGGTTCAAGCTGATCAAGCAATGGGTCGATGACGGCATCCTTTCCAAGGATTCGCTTTCCGTCGACCAGGACGGCATGCGTGCGGCCTTCGCCGCCGGCAAGAGCGCCATGTATTATGGCGGCACCTGGGAAATCCCGTCGCTCCAGTCGAGCGTCAAGGACTTCAAATGGGGCGTCTTCGCCTTTCCGAAGATGGACGGAACGCCGGGCGCGCCGGGCCATGGCGGCGGTGCCGACAACGGCATGTGCGTCGCCTCTTCGATCCCGCCCGAAAAGCTCGATGCCGCGGTCAAGTTCATCGAATATCTGACAAGGCCAGAGGTCGCGACGCTCTATCTCGCGCCGGAACAGCCGATCGCGGCCTCGATCAAGGGCGTGCCGCAGGTCGACGATGCCTATGCCGTCGAACTGCGCAAGCAAGCCTTCCCGAACACGATCAAGTTCCTCGACTGGATCTGGCCGTCGGAAGTCGCGACCGCCACGGCTTCGGCAATCGCCGGCATCGTCGGTGGCACGACCACGCCCGAAGACGCCGCCGCATCGATCCAGACCACCTTCGACGACCTCAAGGCCCAGGGCAGCTGGCCGCCCAAATGAGCCCCTGCAAGCGGGCGCGCATCCAGCGAAGCTGATGCGCCAGGCAAGAAAATGAAGCTGCCCGCTTCGGGCAGCCTCATCAATCGGAGAGAACACATGAGGACAAATCGCGCCGAACGGCAGCGCTTCTCGATCGGTTATCATCTGAACAGCTGGGACCTGACCGGCCTTCCGCTCAGGCCGGCCATCAAGTTCCTGGCCGACCAGGGCTTTGGCTGGTTCGAGATCCTCGCATTCACCAGCCTGTCGGACCAGTATGCGCGCAAATACATGCAGCTCGGCAATCAGGCGCCGATGGGTGTCACCACCGACACCGACATCTTGCGGCGTTACGCGCTGCTGTCGGAAGGCCAGAGCGAGTATGGCATCAAGCTCTCCTCCTTCTACGTCAATGCGATCTTCACCAACCCTGTCGCCTGGCCCTATGAGCGCGACGTGCTCGTCGCGCTGACCAGGCTGCTGAAAGGGTTCGGCTCACCGGTGCTGGTTCTCGGCGGCGGTCCCTCGGAGGCCGCTGCCGGGCCGCACACGGCCGATGACTACCGCGCCTTCTGCCGGGCGCTTGAGGATATCGGCAGGCGGACAAAGGACCTCGGCATCGAGACGGTCTATCACCCGCATCTCGACACCTTCATCCAGCGCCGCGACCAGCTCGACCGCATGATGGATGAGCTGGACACCAACCTGGCCGGCCTGTGCATCGATCCGGCGCATCTTGCCCACACCAATTCCGATCCGGTCGACGCGGTCAAGACCTACATTTCGGCCGTGCGCTACATGCATTTCAAGGACACCAGGGTCGATCCGGCGCTGAAGGGCTATGACCGCTACGGCGCCTTTTGCGAGCTCGGTGCCGGCGTCGTCGATCTTGCCGGCATCGTCGACGTCCTGCTGGAGGCAAACTACGATGGCCTCGCCATCATCGAGCTGGATGCGTCCAAGAAGACAGCGGAGCAAAGCACGCTTGAGAGCATCGCCTATGTCAGGGATACGCTCGGGCTGGTGCTGACCCCGCAAGGCGCAAAGGCCGCATGAGCACGCGACCGCAAGAGGCGGCTCCTGTTTCGGGCCGATCCGGCAGCTGGCGCTTCGACGCCGGGGACGGGGCTACGGCCTTCGTGATGATCCTGCCCGCCGCGATCCTCTTCGGTCTTTTCTATTTCTGGCCGTTCATCAACGGCTTCTGGCTCAGCCTGCACAATTGGGACGGATTTTCCGACCCGACCTGGGCAGGCTTCTCCAACTACTGGCGCCTCGCGCATGATCGCATCTTCCTCGGTGCGCTGCGCAACAATTTGATTTTCGTCGTCGCCGTCGTGATCCTGAAGAATGTGCTAGGGCTCGGGCTGGCGCTGCTTTTGAACCGGGCGCTGCTCGGCCGTACCTTCTTTCGCGCCGCCGCGTTCATCCCGGTGACGATGTCCTTCGTCGCCGTCGGCCTGCTCTGGTCCTGGATCTACAATCCGGTCTTCGGGCTGCTCAACAGCGGGCTCGATCTCGTCGGCCTCGGTGCGCTGAAACAGTCATGGCTTGGCGACGCCGACATCGCGCTCTACTCGATCATCGTCGTCGATGTCTGGAAATGGCTCGGCTTCCATGCCGTCATCTATCTGGCCGGGCTGCAGACGATCCCCTCGGAGCTCTATGAATCGGCGAAGATGGACGGCGCCGGCCCCCTGCAGCGTTTCCGGCACGTCACCGTTCCGATGATGATGCCGATCGTCTTCATCAACACGATCCTCGGCCTTTCCGGCGCCTTCGTGCGCAACTTCGACATCGTCTATGTCTTGACCAAGGGCGGCCCGAACCACGCCACCGAAGTGGTGCTTACCTACATGATGAGCAAGGCCTTCCAGGACGGCGCCATGAGCTATGCCGCCGCCATCGGCTATGTGCTGTTCCTGATCGTCGGGCTGGCCAGTGTCGGTCTTCTGGCCCTGATGCGGCGGCAAAGGCTTGATATCTGATGAGAGCCACCGCCAACCCCCCGATTTCCCTTGGCGATGGCGCGGCCGGCGATCGCCGTCGCGGGCTCATGCAGCGCCTCGGCATAAGCGGCATCCTCGAACTCGCCGGCATCTATGCCGCGCTCGTCCTCGTGCTCTTCGAGACGCTTTATCCCCTGCTTTGGGTGCTGTTCGGCTCGCTCAAGACCAAGCAGGAAATGCTGAGCAATGTCTGGGGTCCGCCGTCGAGCCTGATGTTGCAGAACTATGCCGACGCCTGGCGGATCGCCGGCATGGGATCGCGCATCGTCAACAGCGTCTTCGTCACCGGTTCGGCATTGATCATCCTGGTCGCGGTCGCGACGCCTTGCGCCTATGCGGTGGCGCGTCTTCGGTTCCCCGGGCGCGGTCTCGTGGTTGCAGTCGCGGTGGCGGCCATGCTGGTGCCGCCGCAAGTGATGGCCATTCCGCTGTTCATGGTGGCGCGCGATCTCGGCCTGATCAACAACCGGCTCGGTATTGCCTTCATCTATGCCGCGACATCGCTGCCGCTTTCGGTCTTCATCCTGCGCAGCTTCTTCGTCACGCTGCCGGCCGATCTCGAAGACGCCGCGCGTGTCGATGGCGCAAGCCGGCTGGAGATCCTGATTCATATCATGCTGCCTTTGGTCCGGCCGGGTGTCGCGCTGATCCTCATCTTCGGCTTCATCGAGATCTGGAACGATTTCTTCCTGGCTTTCCTGCTGCTGCGCGACCCGTCGGTGCAGACCATCCCGCTCGGGCTGGTCAGCTTCTTCCAGCAGTACGACTCGCTGTGGAGCCTCTACTTCGCCGCGTTGACGATCACGACACTGCCGGTGATCGTCGTCTTTGTCGCCATGCAACGGCAGTTCATCGCCGGCCTAACCGCCGGCGCCGTGAAGGGTTGACATGCAGGATCGCGTCATTGGCGTTGGCGTCATCGGTTGCGGCGAGATCGCCCAGCTGATGCACTTGCCCTATCTCATGGAATTGCCGGCGTTTCGCATCGCCGCTTTGTGCGACATCTCGCCCGGCACGGTCGGCAAGGTCGCGGAACATTATGGCGTTGCCGCAAGGTATACGGATCATCGTGCGCTGCTTGCCGATCCCAATGTCGATGCGGTGGTGATCTGCACCTACGACCATGGCGAGATGGTCGCCGACGCAATCCGCGCCGGCAAGCACCTGATCGTCGAGAAGCCGCTTGCCTTTACCCCTGAGGAGGCGCGGCCGCTGGTCGAGCAGGCCGAGCGGAGCGGCCTCGTCGCCCTTGTCGGCTATATGAAATTCTACGACCCCGGCTATGAGATCGGCCTTGAGCGCATTGCCGCCATCGGCCGACCGAAGTCGATCCATGTCCATGATTTCGCCGGCCGCTTCGACCGCTATGGCCAGCTCTATACGCAGACCCGCATCACCGACGTGCCGGCCGATATGCTCGCGGCGGGGCGCGATGCCGTCGCCCGGCGCGTCGAAGCGGCACTCGGTGCCGATCATGCCGGTTATCGCGACCTCTATCTCTTGCTGCTGGGCCTCAGCAGCCACGATCTTGCCGTCATGCGCGGCGCTTTCGGCACGCCGGACCGCGTCGTCCATGCACAACAGACCGGTCCGAACCAGTTGCTGGCCGTACTCGACTATGGCGGCGTCCCTTGCCTCTTCGACATGGCACTTGCCCAGTATGAATGGTGGGACGAGTGGATCCACGTGCATGGCGAGCACGACGAGGTGCGGATCGAATTCCAGAACCCCTACTACCGCAATGCCTCGGCGACGGTCCGGCTACGCGAAGCGGCAGGCGAAACCGCGTCCGAACGTGTGATACCTGGCGTTCCGGATACGTCGTTCCGCCGCGAGTGGCTGCATTTCGCCGATTGCATCCATGCCGGCGCGAAGCCGCGCACGCCTCTTTCGGGCGGTCTCGCCGACCTCGACCTTGCCGTCCGGATCATCCAGGCAATGCCGCCCAAGAGACTTTAGCGAAACTTCGGAAACGCGCCGCCGGCCGGCGCGTTAGCCCAGCTCTGCAAGGTCTGGCCGCCGTCGATCAGCCAATCCACGCCAGTGACATGCCTTGCCTCGTCGGAGGCCAGGAAGGCCACCGCGGCCGCGACATCGTCCGGCTGGCCGATGCGGCGCAACGGAATGCGATCGGCGAAATGCTGGACACTGCTCTTGAAATCGCCGCCGCCGGAAGCCGGCACGCCAAGCGTCGTCTCGATCACGCCGGGACAGATGGCATTCACGCGTATGCCATAAGGCGCCGCATCGAGTGCTGCGACCCGCGTCAGGCCGACCACGCCGTGTTTGGAAGCAACATAACCCGCACCGCCCGAAAGGACGTCCCAACCGGCCATGGACGAGCCCATGTTGACGATCGAGCCACCGGTCCCGGCCTTGATCATCGCCCGAAGCGATGCCTGCAGAACGAGGAAGATGCCGCGCAGATTGATGCGGATGATCGTATCCCAGTCCTCGACCGGCAGGTCGTGAACGGGAGCGATGGCGCCGGAAATACCGGCATTGTTGAACACGACGTCGAGGCCGCCGAACGTCTCGACGGTCGTTGCGACTGCGCGCTGCACATCCGCTTCGTCGGTGACGTCGGCCTCGATCGCCAGGACGTCCTCGCCGAGAGAGCGGGCCAGTTGCTGTGCCGACGCGCCATTGCGGTCGACAATGGCAACCCGTGCGCCTTCGTCGCGGAAACGCCGCACCGCGGCGCTGCCAATCGCGCCGGCGCCGCCGGTGACGAGAACATTCTGTTTGTCGAACCATTTCATTGTCCGGACTCCGGCTTCGGATAGGAACGCCACGAATGGCTTGCCTCGAAGCCGATCGTTTCGCGCGCATGGACCGTGTCGAGTACGGTGCCAAAGCCGGCGATCGGCCGCGACAGCGGGACATCAGGGTAGACCCGGCGCACGAGCGCTTCGGTTTCCTCTTCCATGAAGGTGTCGTCAGCGCTCAAGATGACGCGCAGATGGCCTTCGCCTTGCCATTCAAGCGCCCGCAGGAAACCCTGCCCGGCATCGCGCGAGTCGAGATAGCTCCACAGGTCGCGGGCACTGTCGGCGGTGGCGCGGCGCGGACCGACGCCAGCGAAAAAGGAACCCGGCGTCTGGATCCACGGCATGCGGATACTGACCGCCGAAAAGGCGCCGCGACGCACCGCCGCGTCGACGATTTCTTCGCCCAGCCATTTCGACAGGCCGTATGGGTCCTGCGCGCCGACCGGGTGGTTCAGGTCGACCGGCAGATAGGGCGGCCGCACCGGCTTCTCGAAAAAGGGATAGCCGAAAACGCTGAAGGACGAGGCATAGATGAAGCGCCTGGCACCAGCCATGACAGCGGCCTCGACGACATTGTAGGCTGTCGCGACATTGGTCTTGAACACCTCGCCGCCGGCCCGGCCGGTAGGTCGCGGAATGGCCGCGACATGCACCACGGCATCGCAATCACGCACCAGCTGCAGCGCCGATCCAAGATCGGTCAAATCGGCGGTTGCGTGGCGCCATGCGACTCCAGAAGGCACCACGGTATCAATGCCCAGCACATCGTGGCCGGCCGCAACCAGAGCCTCGGCCACATGGCGGCCAAGCAGGCCACTGGCTCCGGTGACGATCGTCTTCATATCTCGACCTCGGATCCGCAATTCAGCGGCTTGAATATCATTGATGGTCATACAAATCGAGCACATGATTGAAGAGCCTTGTCAAGGCCATTTCGCGCTGAACAAATAGCGCATACCCTTGTCGGAGCGCGGTGCGCAAGGCCGACGAGCACGCTTTGCGTCGAACGGGATTGACTTGGCATCCGCCAGGGTTTTTTGTATGAGCATCAACGATCGGTCAAAGGAGATCGCCATGCCCGTGGACAGTTTTTCCTCACATCGGCACGATGACGCGGTGCGGCTCGATCCACGCCGTGCGGCCGTTGTCGTCATCGATATGGTCAATGAATTCTGCAAGCCCGGCGGGGCCATGGTCCTGCCTGGATACGAGACACTGGTCGCACCGCAGCTGGCCGTCATCGAGGCGGCGCGCGCCGCCGGCGTGCCGGTGATCTGGGTTCACGACAGCCATCGGCCCGGCATGCGACGCGAGCGCGAATGGCTGAAGCGTACGCCGCATTGCCTGGAGGGAAGCTGGGGGCCGGAAATCATCGAGGACCTCGGCGCCCGCGATGATGAGATCCACGTGATCAAGCGGCGCTACTCGGCCTTCTTTCAAACCGACCTCGACTTGACGCTGAAAGATATGCAGGTCGATCAGTTGGTCATCTTCGGCGTGGTCACCAACATCTGTGTGCGCTCGACCGTCCATGACGCCTTTTTCGAGGGTTATGAGGTGGTGGTGCCCAGCGATTGCTGCGCGGCGACGGGGCCGCGCGAGCAGGAAAGTTCGCTCTACGACATAGCGACGCATTTCGGCGTGGTCAGCGATTCAGCTGATGTCGTCGCAGCCCTTCGCGACGGGACGTCGCTTCAACCGGCGAGTGTTGCGGCTTGAACCCTTTCAGGCCGGCGGCATCCGAGACAGCGGCGATAGGAGTCCGGCGTGACGACTGAAAAGAAACCGCAGCCCAAAAACGACGGGACGTCGAAAGGGCCAAGCGGCAATGCGGCGCCTCTGAGCCGTGAGCAAGTGCTGCAGCAATACGCTGAGACCGGCTACGAACTGGACCGCCACCCGGCGCACGTCATCCGCCGGGCGCATCAGCGCGCGACGCTGCGCTTCCAGCAGGTCATGGCCGGCGAAGACCTTTCGCCAACCCAGTTCGCGGCGCTCGCCACGATCCTAAAGCATGGCGAAGTCTCACAGAACCATCTCGGCCGGCTGACGGCGATGGACCCATCGACCATCAGCATCGTCATGCGCAAGCTGCTCAAACACGGGCTGATTACGCGCAGCGCTTCCGACACCGACCAACGTTTGACGATGATCGCGCTGACCGGCAAGGGAACCGACTACACGCTCGAGCGGCTCGAACGCAGCGTCGAAGTTGGAAGGCGGTTCCTGTCGCCGCTCTCACCGGCGGAGCAGGCGACGCTGCTTCGCCTGCTCCAGCGTATCAATGACGACGATCCATCGAATGGCGACGGCGGCAAATAAGCGGCGTCCAGACCTTTTTCCATAACAGCAGAAGTGAGAATCGATGTCGTCCGACCCCCAGTCGTCTGCCAACACGCTCGTTGTCCGCAACATCGGTCTGATGCTGAGCGGCAATCTCGCTCAACCGATCATCGACGCCGACACCATCGTCGTGGCCGATGGCCGCATCGCCGGCATTGGCAAGGCAGGCGATGTTGACGGCAGCGCAGCGACGATCATCGATGCGATGGGCTGCGCGGTCGCGCCGGGGCTTATCGACAACCATGCCCATCCGGTGGCCGGCGACTGGACACCGCGCCAGAACCAGATCGGCTGGATGGATTCGACCGTGCATGGCGGCGTCACCACCATCGTCTCGGCGGGCGAAGTCCACACGCCAGGCCGCCCGCGCGACCTGGTCGGGCTGAAGGCGCTGGCGATCGCTGCCCAGCGCACCTTCTCCAATTTCCGTCCGAACGGCATGAAGATCCTGGCCGGGGCACCGATCCTGGAACCCGGCCTTACCGAAGAGGATTTCCGCACTCTCGCCGAAGCCGGGGTGACGCTTGTCGGCGAGGTCGGGCTTGGCGGCGTCAAGGACGGGCCGACCGGCCGGCAGATGATCGCCTGGGCACGCAAATACGGCATGACCTCCATGACCCATACAGGGGGCCCGTCTCTGCCCGGCTCCGGCCGCATCGGCGCGGATGTCGTGCTGGAGGTCGACGCCGACATCGTCGCCCACGTCAATGGCGGGCCAACCGCCCTGCCCGACGCGGAAATACGGCAGATCTGCGAGAAGGGTTCGAGGGCGCTTGAAATCGTCCACAACGGCAATTTGCGCACCGGACTGTTCGTGCTCGACCTGGCAAGGCAGCGCGGCGAACTTGCGCGCGTCGTCCTCGGCACGGACAGCCCGGCCGGATCCGGCGTGCAGCCGCTCGGCATCCTGCGGACCCTGACCATGCTGGCTTCGCTGGGTGGTATCGCGCCGGAAGTGGCGTTCTGTTTTGCCAGCGGCAACACGGCGCGCGTGCGCGGGCTGGATGATCGCGGCATGATCGAGGTTGGTCGCGCCGCCGACCTGATCTTCATGGATCAGGCGATCGGCGGTGCCGGCGACGGGCTGCTCGACAGCGTGGCGCTGGGCAATCTTCCAGGCATCGGAATGGTGGTCATCGATGGCGTGGTGCGGACCGGCCGGAGCCGCAACACCCCGCCGGCGATGCGGGTGCCGGAGGTCAGAGCTGTGTAATGGCGACGACCTTCACGGACTTTGTTTTTACGCAATTTCCAAGGGAAAGCGGCATGCGCTTTTCCCGGGAAAACCGTCGTGCACTTTTCCTGGAATTGCTCTAGCTGACGCCATCCTCGCCGACGATCTTGTCCTTGGTCAGCCCGCCGACGCGCGGGTGCGGCCGGCCGGAATCGGTGACGGCGATGGCGACGACGATCTCGTCGGCACGCGGTGCGTCGGGAACGCGAACCTCCATGCCATCGAAATGGCTGCGCACCCGCGCCGCATCTTTGTGGCCGAGCGGAATGTCGAGCGACACGCCGAGGCCGCCGCGCTTCTTCGATGAGGGAATGAGTGCGGCACCCTTGCCGAGCACATCGCGGAACGGGGCACCGAGTTTTGGGTGAAGGATAGCTGCGGCATGTTCGAGTTCGCCGTCAGCACCGACGGCGGCCGCCTTGCCGAAGCTCTCGACCCGGTCACCGGCAGTGCCGAGAGCAGCGATAGCGCGCTTGGGCAAGATGTCTCCCAACGCTTCGCCGACAGCGCTCAGCGCCGACAGGTCCTCGACATAGGTGCCCGCATAAGGGTTGCGGATCACCGCAATGGCCGCGGCACGTCGCGTCGGCGGATCGACGGGACGACCGCCTTCGATCCGGGTTTCCTCGACGATGGTGATGATGCGGCGGATTTCCGGGTTCATCGCAATCCGTCCTCACCCTTGATGTCGGCGGCGGCAAGACCGCCGACCCGTGCATGAACACGCGCGCCGGTCGTCATCGCCAGGATGACCGCCATTTCGTCGCTGCGCGGCGCGTCGGCAATGCCGATCTCGATCGCATCGAAATGGCTGCGCACATAGGAGGCATTTATGTGCGTTATCGGGATGTCGATGCGCGTTCCGGGGCCGCCGACCTTCTTGGTCGAGGGCACGATGGCCTTGGCGTTGCCGAGCAGTTCGCGCATCGCGTAGCCGCCCGGATTGTGCCAGAGCGCGCCGTGTTCAAGCTCGCCGGCGGCGCCGACGATGGCACCCTTGCCATAGCCTTCGATGGCCTGGCCGCCGTCACCAATGGCGTCGATCAGGCGCCGGGCCATATCGAGACCGAGCGGCTTCAGGTCTTCCATGAAGCCGGTAATCTCTTCGACATAGCGTCCGGCAAAAGGGTTGGCGATGACGGCAACGACCGCGCCACGCTTCAGCGGGCGTGCCGCCTGGGGCCCGCCCTCATGGAAGATCTCTTCGACCTGAACCAGAAATTTCCTGACCAACACAGCCGGCATTGTTCGCTTCCTTCGTCACGTCGTTCATGAAAACTCGTTAGAGTATCAACAATTATGCATCGTCGATATTTGTCAAGCGCAGACGTTCAGCAAGTGAGCGAAGGGCCAAGAAAACTGCAGCGGATGGCGATTGACAGCCTGTTGAGCCGCTCCTAAACTCATATGACCATCAACGAACTCGCCGCTGTCCCGGCGACACGTGGGGTGGTCAAAGCGTGGCTTCAAAAGCTGAAAAAAGCTGAAGGGGAATGACATGAAAAGGGCGCTCAAGAGTTTATGTCTGGCCGGCACGATGCTTGCCATTTCGTTCGGGTCGGCCGCCGCACAGGCCAAGGTTTCCGTGGCCGCCATCTCAGGATATTTTGCTCAGGGCTTCGGCGTTTCGATCGTCAACGGCCTCAACAAGGCCAAGACCGATTTCGGCATCGACCTCAAGCTGGTCGATACCGGCAATCGCGCGCTCGACTACCAGCAGCAGTTCGAGAACCTTGCCAAGGGCAAACAGTATGACCTCATCTTCGTGATGGGCTGGGAACTGGTGGACTCGCTGCAGAAGGTCAGCGCGGAATATCCCGACCAGCGCTTCGTGTTCATCGATGGCGTCCTCGACAACCCCAAGATGATCTACGCCAACTTCGCCGAGGAACAGGGCTCCTTCGTCGCCGGCGCGCTCGCCGGCATGATCGAAGCCAAGGGCACCGCCTTCGACAAGATCGGCGACGGTAAGACCATCGGCTTCGTCGGCGGCCGCGATATCCCGGTGATCCGCAACTTCCTCGGTGGTTACGAGCAAGGCGCCAAATACGCCGCGCCCGATGTGAAGGTGAACTCCGTGTTCGCCGGAACCTTTGACGATCCCGCCAAGGGCAGCGAGCTTGCCCAGGCGCTTTACGGCCAAGGCTCCGACATCGTCTACAACGTTGCCGGCCCGACAGGTGAAGGCGTCATGCAGGCAAGTGCCGCGGTCGACAAATATTCGATCGGCGTCGACATCGACATGTGCGGCTCGGCCCCCGGCAATGTGCTGGCCAGCATGCTGAAGCGCGGCGACATCGCCGTCTATACGCTGATCAAGGACGAGGTCGAAGGCCGCAAGATCACCGCCGGCACACGCACGTTCGACCTCGCCTCGGGTGGTGTCGAAGTCAAGGTCTGCGATGACATCGCCTCCAAGATCCCGGCTGACGTGACAGCCAAACTGGATGAGATCAAGAAGGGCATCCTCGACGGCAAGATCGCGATCGCCAAGGCGAAGTAAACCAACAAAAGCGCCTCCCTCCCAAGAAAGCGCTACACTGATCCGCCGCGGCTTGCCGCGGCGGATCAGTGTCCAATCTGCGAGAGCCATGTTGTCCAACACGCCGGGGTCGCCGACCCTTCACAGCACTGCCGCAATGGCCGTCGAGTTGACTGGCATCACCAAGCGTTTTGGCGCATTCGTCGCCAATGACGGCATCGACCTTGCGGTCCGCCGCGGCGAGATCCACGCCATCATCGGCGAGAACGGCGCCGGCAAGACGACGCTGATGAACATCCTGTTCGGCCTCCTGCAGCCAGACGAAGGCTCGATCCGGTTGAACGGCGAGGAGATCGTGATCGCCGACCCGTCCATGGCGATAAAGGCCGGGCTCGGCATGGTTCACCAGCATTTTAAGCTGGTTCCCTCGCTCTCGGTCGCCGACAACGTCTTTCTCGGCATGGAAATCCGTCGCCACGGGCTGATCGACCACGCTGCACAGATTGCACGCACGCGCGAACTGTCGAAGCGCTTCGGCTTGCAGGTCGATCCGACCGAGCGCGTCGGGCTTCTTTCGGTCGGCATAGAGCAACGCATCGAAATCCTGAAGGTTCTGGTGCGCGGCGCGCGCACCATCATCCTCGACGAACCTACCGCGGTGCTAACGCCGCAAGAGAGCCGTGAACTGTTCCAGACGCTGCGCAGCTTCGTGGCGGAGGGCATGACGGTGATCTTCATTTCGCACCACCTGGAAGAGGTGATGGAAGTGTCCGACACGGTGACAGTGCTGCGCAATGGCAGGAAGGTGGCGACGCGACCGAAGGCCGAACTCAGCAAGGACGAGTTGGTGCACATGATGGTCGGCCGCGAGGTCAGCTTCGACCGACGGCCGCGCGCGTCGCTGAACGGCGACGTGGTCCTCGAAGTGAAGGATCTGTGGGCGCGCGACGATCGCCTGCTGCCGGCCCTTCGCGACGCCAGTTTCACGGTCCGCTCCGGCGAGGTGGTGGGGATCGCGGGTGTGGCCGGCAATGGTCAGACAGAGCTGGCGGAAGTGCTTTCGGGCCTGCGGCAGGCAAGCCATGGCGGGGCTTGGCTGAAGGGGCAGAACCTCACCGCCCTCTCGCCTGCCGCGATCCGCGAGGCAGGCCTTGCCCATGTTCCAGGCGACCGCATGGTCCGCGGGGTCGACCGCAACGCTTCGATATCGGCCAACATCCTGATGGGCCGCCAGCATCGCGCACCATGGAGCCGCGGCGGCGTGCTCAACTGGAACGCCATCGGCCAGAATGCCGAAACGCTGATCAAGGACTTCGATATTCGCGCACGCGGACCGGGCGATGCCGTCAAGCTGCTTTCCGGCGGAAACATCCAGAAGGTCGTTTTGGCACGTGAATTCACCAACGGCGCCGATTTCCTGCTGATCGATCAGCCGACGCGTGGCGTCGACATCGGCGCCCAGGAGGCCATTCATGACGAGATCATGCGCCAGCGCGCCGCCGGCCGCGCGATCCTGCTGATTTCCGTGCAGCTCGATGAACTGGCCGCCCTTGCCGACCGTATCCTGGTGATGTTCAACGGGCGGATCATGGGCGAGGTCGCCGGCGATGACGCCGACGAGGAGCGCATCGGCATGATGATGGCAGGCGTGGCCGCGCCAGACTTCGCGGCGGAGACCGCATGATGAAAGACCACTTGCGTGCCGTTTCCGGCCAGATCATCGCCATCGGTGTGGCGCTGCTGATGGGTGCGATCATCATCCTCATGGTTGGCGAAAGCCCAGTGCGTGTGTTCATGACCCTGTTGCGCGGCGCCTTCGGCGACCAGGAGAAGATTGCCGGGACCTTGCTGCAGACGACGCCGATCCTGATCTGCGGTGTCGCTGCCTGCATCGGCTTGCGCGGCGGCATGTTCAACGTCGGCATCGAGGGACAGCTGTTCCTCGGCGGCTTCGCTGCCGCCTGGGTCGGCTTTGCCATGCCCCTGCCCGCGGGCATTCACACGCTGGCGGCGCTGGCGCTCGCGATCGTGGCAGGCGCGGCCTGGGTCGCCATCCCCGCCTACTTCCGCGCCCGCTACAACACCAACGAGGTGGTCTCGACGATCCTGTCGAATTACGTGGCGGTGCTGCTTACCTCCTATTTCACCATTTTCCTTTTCAAACGGCCGGGCGGCTGGTCGGAGACGCCGCCGATCCTGCCCACATCCTATCTGCCGGAGATCTTCACCTTCTCGCGGTTGAACTGGGGCCTGGTCATTGGCCTGGTGCTGGCGGTCGGCGCAGCCCTTGTTTTCCGCTACACCCGGTGGGGCTACAGCGTCACGATGGTCGGTTCGGCGCCGAAATTCGCCGAATATGGCGGCGTCAACGTGAAACGGCAGGGTTTCCTGGTACTGCTCCTTTCGGGCGCTGTCGGCGGGCTGGCCGGTGGCGTCGAGACGCTCGGCGTCCATCACCGCTTCATGGAAGGGTTTGCTCCCGGTTTCGGCTTCGATGGGCTGATCGCCGCCCTGCTCGCCAATGGCTCGCCGGTCGCCACCATCTTCACCGCGCTGTTCTTCGGCGCCCTGCGCAACGGATCGCTGCTGCTCGAGGTCGATACAAGTGCGTCGCGCGAGATCATCACCGTGATCCAGGCGCTGATCATCCTCAGCGTGTCGGCCCAGGTGCTTGTGAGAAGGCGCGGCGACAGCCAGGCAGGGGAGCGGCGATGGAAATTCTAGACAGGCTGGTCAACATCGCGCTGATCGTAGCCACGCTTCGCACCACCGCGCCCATCCTTCTGGTCGCGCTTGGCGGCTCGTTCACCACCAAGGCCGGCATCTTCAACATCGGCCTCGAAGGGCAGATGCTGGTCGGCGCCTTCTTCGCCGTCCTCGGTTCGATCTGGACGGGTTCCGCACTGGCGGGCGTCGCCTGCGGCGTCGCGGCGGCGCTCGTCTTCGCCCTGGCTTTTGCTGTTCTGGTGGTGAGTTTCAAAGCCAATGAAGTGGTCGTCGGGCTGGCGCTCAACATCCTGGCCGGCGGCATGACGATCTCGCTGATGAAAGCGATCTTCGGCACGCGCGGATCGATCGTCGGGCACGGCATCGTCGGCCTGCCGAAAGTCCAATTGCCCGGTGCCCGCGACCTTCTCGGTTCATGGGCGCCGCTGATCTCCGGCTTCACGCCACTCGTCTATGTCGCCTTCATCGCCGTGGCGCTGCTGGTTCTGTGCTACAACCGGACGCGGCTCGGCCTCTATATCCGCGTCGTCGGCGAAAAGCCGGAAGCCGCCGAGGCGCTCGGCATCTCGATCACCCGCGTCCGCTACACCGCGTCCCTGCTGTGCGGATTGCTGGCGGGCCTCGCCGGCGCGCATCTGTCACTCGGCTACATCACCATGTTCACCGAAAACATGTCATCGGGCCGCGGTTTCATGGCGGTCGCGATCCTGATCTTTTCCAACGGCGATCCGCTGAAGGTTCTGGCTGGCTGCCTGCTGTTCGGCTTCGCGGATGCCTTTTCGTTGCGCCTGCAGACGTTCGGCTATCCGTCCTATCTGGTTCTCACCGTCCCCTACGTCGTGGCGCTGATCGCCCTGTTTGCGCTGTCTTACCGGGCGCGTCCAAGGGCCATCGCGGAAACACTGGAGTCGATGCGGAAACTGCTGTCGGTGGACAAGAACGCCGAGCCCGGCGGCAGAAATCCCCAGTGAAGGAACCCTCCATGGAACGCATAATCCTCGACGTGGATTCGGCCGGCGACGATATTCTCGCCGTGCTGTTTGCAGCGGTGAATCCGAAGCTGCGGCTCGAGGGCGTGACAACTGTGACGGGTGCGGCCGGCCCGATCGAGCAGGTCACCAACGTCGTCCTCAACACGCTGACGCTCGCCGGGCGTGACGACATCCCCGTTCACGCCGGCGCATGGCGGCCGATCGTCGGCAACGCCAAGGCCGACATGGAGGCGCCGGTCCATTTCGAAAAACGGCTTGTTGCCCGGTTCGGCGATCGCCTGGAGAAGTTCAACCCGCCGGCGCCGACGCCCGTGCGGCAAGCCACATCAGGACATGCGGTCGATTTCATCATCGGTACGGTCATGGCCAATCCGGGCGAGATCACGCTGGTGACCACCGGCCCGTTGACCAACGCGGCGATGGCCGTGTTGCAGGAGCCACGATTGACCGGCGCGCTGAAGCGGCTGATCGTGCTCGGCGGCAATTTCCAGACACCGGGCAACATCACGCCCTTGTCGGAATACAATATCTGGGCCGACCCGGAGGCCTCGCGCATCGTGCTGAACGCCGATGTCGAGAAGATTCTCGTCCCGCTCGACATCTGCGAGGACAATCGCGTCGCCGATTCGATGCTGACACGCGACGACATCGCCGACATGCAGGCCGTCGCGAGGGACAATCCCGTCCTGGAGATGATCGCCGACAGCTTTCCGATCTACATCGACATCTGGCGCGAATTCTTCGACCTTGTCGGCTTCCCGATGGACGACGTGATCACCGTGGCGCTGGCTTTCGATCCTGGCCTGGCGACGATGACCGAGCCGCTGTTTGCCGACGTCGTGCTCGACGGCAGGCTGGCGCGCGGCCAGACCGTCGCCTATCGCGGCCGGCAATTGTTGCCCGGCGGCGGACCCAGGACCACCCGCATCTGCACCGGCCTCGACGGCCGGCGTTTCCTCGATAGCTTCAAGAAAACCATAGCGCGCTACGAGCGGGCGGCGTGAAAGACGACATGATGATCAAGCCAACTCCCATCCTGTTCGACTGCGACCCTGGCCATGACGACGCCATTGCGCTGGTCATGGCGCATCGCTCTCCGGCCATCGAACTCGTTGGCGTCACCACGACCTGCGGCAATGCGGAGGTCGAGAAGACGACCGCCAACGCCCTGCGCATCCTGGAATATATCGGCGCTGGCGACGTGCCTGTCGCGCAGGGCTGTCACCGTCCGCTGGCGCGCCTGCTGGTGCTCGGCACCGCCGATGGTCCAAGCGGCCTCGAGGGCTCGCCCTACCTGCCGCAGGCGACGATCAAACCGGTCGATCGGCATGCGGTCGATTTCCTGGCCGACAAGCTGCGCGCCGCCCCCGAACCGATCCTGGTCGTTGCCACCGGCCCGCTCAGCAATATCGGCCTGATGATCCTCAAGCATCGCGATGTGCTGCCCAAGATCAAGGAACTGATCTGGATGGGCGGCGTGTTCTATCGCAAGAGCGAGATCATCACGCCGACCGAGTTCAATGCGTTCTGCGACCCCGAAGCGCTGAAGATCGTTCTGGACAGCGGCGTGCCGATCCTGATGGTCGGCCTCGACGTCACCATGCAGGTGCTGGTCGAGGCGCCGCAATATGCCGAACTCGCCACCATCGACACGCCACTCGGCCGGCTCGTCAACGACTGGCTGCTGTTCTACGAGAAGCTGCATCGCGACTCGATGGGCGTCGGCGGCGCCATGCATGATCCGCTGGCGCTGGCGCTCGCCATCGACCCGACATTGGTGCGCATGCGCCCTGCCCATATCGGCGTCGATCTGTCCGGCACCTACGCCTTCGGCGCGACCATCGCCGATTTCTGGAGCGAGCGCGGTGAAAAGGACAATGCCCGCATCGCATATGAGGTCGATGCGGACCGTTTCTTCAAGCTGATGTTCGATCTGCTGCGGGACTGAACATCTCGCGGGCGGAGGGTCACGTGGCTAGCGGAACAGATATTTCGACACTTCCGGGTTGCTGCGACGCCACATCACGTTGTCCAGGAAGTAGTGATGCACGTTGATGAATATCCACGCTATGAAGAGGAAAAGCGACGAGCCGAGCACCTGTTTGTCGTAGGGAACCAGGGCGGTCAGCGCCATCGGCACGAGCCAGAACCCAAGCGCGCCAAGAATTGTGCCGGCGACGATGAATATCAGCACCCGCAGCCTGTACAGCGGCCCGAGAATGGACAGGACCTTGAGTCCCGGATCCCTGGCGGCATCCGCGCGGTCGCGCTCGACGTTGGTCTGGTAACGCCAGACCACCGCCAGGTACTGCAGCGAATGGAGCGCCGGCACCACAAGCAGCCAGAGCGGATTTATCGTCACGAACAGGATCCAGGCATAGAGGGTGACGACATAGGCGACGACGCCGTTATACGGCAGCGCGCCGCCATGCTTGCGCCACCGATTGACGAACATCACGACGGTGGCCGCCGAGGAAGCAGCGGCGACCGCGAGCGCGATGTTGAGGAGCCATGGCGGGACAGCGAATGTGTAGTAATCCAGGCCCCAGAACTGCCTTTCGGTGATCACCGCGTTTGTCTGGAGCCAGGCGAACAGCCACACGGCATAGCCGTTGAACAGCAACACTTTCTTGTCTTGATCGCTGAAGAATTTGCGCTTCAACACGGCGTCCACCATCAGCATGCCGTAGCCTTGCTTGACGTAGTGCCAGCCCACGAAAAAGCCCATCGCATTGGTCGCATATCCCAGCAGGCGAGCGTTCCCGGTCACGGAGCCATAGGCAAAGAAAGCGCACATGATCAGCGGGACGAAAATGCCCGCGAAAATGTAACGAAGCTGGAGATTCCTGTCGTACCCATCACCGCGCACCTTGCGCGCGAAATTGCGATAGAAAATCTGGTACGAATGGGCAAAGTGCGGCTGGTTTATGAGATGCGACAGCAAGAACGCCGTCAACGCCACCAGACCTTCGTATTTGAGAGGCACAAAATACAGGACCGGCAGGATCAGGAACGCGCTCCCGCCAAGCATGAAAAAGTCGATGAACGGACCAAAGAGATATTTCTGCGGGGCGACTGAGACCGGCGCATCCGCCGAAAGGTGAAGTGCCATGCTGCCTTCTCCCTGTGATCGTTTATTTAGCCATCGACCTGATCGATCGGCAAGGTCCCCGGGTTCCGAACTCAGGTTGACGAAAAACCTGACGACAGCCAGTTCGGGGGTGTCGGCGGCGCCGTTCATGATAGGAATTTTTTCTTGACTCCGTGCCCTCAGCTATGGTACATATTCGTCCATGGTGCTGATTTGCGCCAGTGACCCGCCGCCAGGCGGGTTTTTCGTTTCCGTCAGTCTATGCGCCGGCGAAGACTGCGAGGGAACCCGTTAACCCGCGTTCGTAGTTCTGACCGGCTACCGACTCTGGGATGGGATTTCGATTCGCGTCGAGCGCGGCCAAGGTTTCGCTATGAGTCCGGCAACGATCCATATGATCGGCGTCGCCAGCATCGAAGCATATCCGTCAATCCCATAATGCCAAGCGAGAAGGACTGATCCCAGCTGAATTACGATCAAAAAGGCGACGCCAGCCCAACGCAGCGGGCCGCCAAAGCGCCAGAGATAGATGGCATTCAGAGTTGCTATAGCGACGTGAAGCGAGGGAAAAGCGGAAATCCCGCCGCCCAATCGGGGGCCGTCCAAGGTGACCTCAGCAAGCAGTGCCTGCTGGGTCTGGAGCGCCCAGATAGGATAGGAGACATCAGTCGCGTGAAGATAATCCATCAGAGGGGAAAATGTGGCATTGCCATAAAATGTCATGACGAAAGCTGGCCCAACGGATGCGAATAACGAAGCGGCCAGATTGCCCAAAAGCGCCCAGGTTAGGACAAATGCCACCAAATATTGCGCCCTGACACGTGGATTGCCGACGGAGAAGGTGACGCAAAACAATACGACACCCATCACCACGAACCATAGGTTGTAGAAGAAATTGGCGGCAAGCGTTACCGGGCCGTAGCCAAAAAAAGGATGCAACAACAACCAAGCGTCGGCGCCGCCATGTATCGCTCGGTCAATTGCTATGAGTGTGGAGTCGGCATAGAACGGCATCATCCTGCCAAGGTCGCCCTTCATACTGGTAAAAAGGGAAAAAAATACCGGCAAAATTAGCATGACCGGCAAGCCAGTGACGAGTCTTTTGGGCAAATCATTGGCGACCAGTCGGTCCCAAAGGGCGGGGAATAGTCGCTGCGGTCGCTCAAGCATGACCCGCGTTGCAACAACAACAAACAAAATCAAGGTTACACCGAAACCAAATAGCCAGAAGGGCTCGCTGTAGAGCCGGACGTTGATGGGTATAACCCAGTGCGAAGCGGCGGCACACGCCGCCAGCGTATAGACGATCACCGTGACAAAGAACGACGAATTGGCGCGCCATGTAGCCGTACTATTGCGCTGTACAATTCCGGTTGCGGAGATCATCAAGGTGTCGACCTAGCATTAGAGAGCCGTGGCTTCAGCAGCCATGGAATAAACCAATTGGAACCACGATACCTGCGGGGCATCAAACACCACGAAGGCATAGTTGTCCGTGCCTTGACTCGAGTTCAACCAGCCGACCCTGGACCCGGAATCAGAGCGATATAGGCTAAAAACGCTATCGCGCAGATCGAAGCGATCGAAATTGGTACGCCGAACGGCACGACGCCCTTGCGGTCCAGATGCTGTACATAAACACGGAAGGCACCTTGCGGCAGCAAGAATGGACTCTTCACAACGACCGCCGTGGCCAGTGCGAAAACCAACAACAGCACCGAAAACACGAGCAGCCCGCTTCCACCGATCAGAAGGGGCACCACGGCCAGCAGTTTGACATCGCCGGCGCCAATCTTGCGTAAGGCCCAGAACGGGAAGAGCGCGACGAACAGCAGAAGCCCGGCACCGGCACTCAGTCCGATGTCCCACCAGGAACCAGACCGGAGCGCCAACAGCAGCAGCGACCCCGCCCCCAGGCAGAGCAGCAGCAACACGTCGCGATTGGATATCTTCTGGGTGGTGAAGTCGAGCCAGGCAATCCTTGCCAGCAGAGGGATGGCGAGGACCTTCAGCAGCAGGGATTCGACGAGCAACATGCTAGCGCTCGATGTTCTGCACGCTCGATGACAGCAGCTTCAGATTGTTGGCGACGGTCGGATCGTTGGGCGCCAGTTCATAGGCCTTGAGGAAATTCGAGCGTGCGTCCTGCAGCTTGCCGCGCAGCAGGTAGGAATAGCCGACATTGTTGTAATATTCGGGCGTCGCGCCGACCAGCTTGAAGGCCCTGACATAGGCCCGGTCCGACAGGTCGAAGCGGTGGATCCGGTCGGTGCAGGCGGCCAGTCCCATCCAGGCATTACCATCATTGGGCGCCAGCTGCGTCGCCTTGAAAAACAGCGCACCGGCATTGCCGTAGTTTTCGGCGCGGAACTGGTTCTTGGCTTCGGCAACAGCCTGGTCGGAGGCGTAATATTCGACGTCGCCGACCGTCTTCAGCCCGTCGAAAGCATCGCCAAAGGACGTTACGTCGCCTTTCGACGGCTCGTTGGTGCGAACGACACCGTCGGTGGCGTCGGTCTGGCAGCCGGCAAGCACCATCATCAACAGACTGGCTGCGGCCGCGATAGCCCTCTTCATAAATGTGTCCCCTAGGGTCCCCGACTCACATTAGGATAAAATCATATACCTAACTAGAAGAAAACGCCTCGCATGCGAATGATCACCGGTAACATGATCACCATCATTACCACAGGAAAAATACAAAGCCCCAATGGGATCATCATTTTGACCGGCAGCGAATTGGCGCGCTCCTCGGCACTGAGAATTCTCTGGCTGCGCATTTCTTCGCTGTAAACGCGCAAAGCGTCGGTCAGGCTAGTGCCGAGTTCCTCCGATTGCCGGAACAGTACGGCCAAAGCCCGCGCCTCGTCGAGTCCGATACGGTCAGCGAGTTCGCGCAGTGCTTCTCGCAGCGGCTTGCCAGCACGCAGCTGCAGAGTCATGATCGAAAGTTGAATGCCGAGCCATTTGTGGGTGCCGGCCAGTTCGCCACTGACACGTTCGACGGCCGCCTCCAGGCTCATACCGGCGTCGGCACAAGTGATCATCATATCCATGAAATCCGGAAAGCCGCGACGATAGGTCTTTTTTTGCCCGTTCTCAAAGCGATCAAGCAGAATGCTTGGGATCACGATGCAGCCGAGGCCGAACAAAGCAGACCCGGCCAAAGTCACGAAACCGGGCAATTGCGGCGGCAATAACCTGGACAGAAGCGCGTAGGCAGCTAAAAACCCGATACCGACTGCACCAAGCCGCGACAAAGTATAAATCAACGGCGAACTTGCCTGGTAGAATCCGGCCCGAAAGAGTTTTGCTTCCAACGCGCTTGGCTCGTTCCGCTCCTTCTCCATCGATCGGAAATACGACTCGACTGGACGCTGCGCCGAAATCTTGGCAATCTGTTCCTGGCCAACGAGCGACCGGCGGTTGGCAATTCCCTCGGCCATCAGGCTTTGCGCTACTAGCTTTCGCGTCTGCAGCGCCGGCAAGAAGATAAGCGCACCGAACAAGAAAAGCGCCACCGCCGCCACGAAGACGGCAATGGAAACCAAGAGACTCAGGTCTTCTTGGATGTTCGAAAACAGATTTATGGCACGCTCCCTTCAGAAATCAAAATTGACCATGCGATACATGATAAAGTCGCCGAGAAGGGCCCACAGGCCAAAGGTCAAAAATACAGGCGTGATCATTGGGCTCTTCCATACCCCCCCATAGTAACTCGGAGATATAACGAGAAGGATTCCGAACATCACCAGTGGAAACAATGAGATGATCCACGCGGACACTCGGCCCTCGGCCGAAAGCGCCCTGATCTTCAACCTGAGTTTCTGCCTTTCGCGCAGCACCGACGAAAGATTGGACAATATCCCGGTCAAATTGCCGCCGGTCTTGGCCTGAATCGATAGCGACACCGACAGCAGATGAAGGCCCTCGAAGCCAACACGTTGGGATAGTTTTCGTACGGCCTGCTCCATGCTGAGGCCAAAGGTGATTTCGTCCGCGACGATGCCGAACTCGGTGCCGAGCGGATCCGGCATTTCACGGGCGACAAGACCAATCGCCACCGAAGCCGGATGTCCGGCGCGCAACGAACGAACGATCATGTCAAGTGCATCCGGCAATTGCCTCGCGAACTTCTGGATTCGCCTATTACGAGCGCGGCGGAGAACGAGAAGTGGCAGCACAAATCCGACCACCAGAAAAACGACAAGTGCCACCAAGGTCGAGAAGCCCAGTATCATCGACAGAAATGATGCCAGTACTAGCCCGGCGAGGAGGAAAATTGCGGCGAAAGCCAACGGGTTTCCAGTAATGCCGGATTGTGTGTAGAGCCGGTTCAGCCCGACCAGACCAAAGAGAAAGTCACCCGACTCTGACAGCCCGCGTTCGCGTAGCAATCCTTGCAAGGTCCGTTCGGCCGGAGCGTCATCAGCCAGCCGCCTCAGCCGATGATTGATCGTGCCCATCCGTGACCGGCGATTAGCAAAGGAAAGATACAGCGCCTCGCCGGCAAGAATGACCGATGCCGCCGCGAGCACATAGATAAAGTAGAGCAAGGCCTGACCAGTCAACATCAGAGCGCGACCTGCGGATTGAAAGCGTCCTTGGCAAAATGATGGCCGAGCGTCGCGGCCTCCGGAGCGAAGCGCGGACGGACACCTGTGGCGCGAAAATCTCCGATGACCTTGCCCTCGGCTGTGACCTCGCGGCGGACGAAATGATAAATTTCCTGAAGCTGGACGACGTTGCCTTCCATGCCGGTCAGTTCCGATATGGACACGACTCGCCTTCCGCCGTCCGAAAGACGCTGGGTCTGGACAATGATGTCGATGGCGGAGGCGATCTGCGCCCGGATCGAATCGTGCGTCATCGGCATGCCGGCCATGCCGACCATCTGTTCCAGCCGCGAGATCGCATCGCGCGGCGTGTTGGCGTGGATGGTGGTCATCGAGCCTTCATGGCCCGTGTTCATCGCTTGCAGCATGTCGAAGGCTTCCTCGCCGCGCACCTCGCCGACGATGATGCGGTCCGGCCGCATACGCAAGGCGTTTTTCAGCAATTCGCGCTGGCGGACCTCGCCCTTGCCCTCGACATTGGGCGGGCGCGTTTCCAGCCGCCCGACATGTGGCTGCTGCAATTGCAGCTCCGCCGCATCCTCGATGGTTATCAGACGCTCCCTGGCCGGAATATAGCTCGACAGAGCATTGAGCAAGGTCGTCTTGCCGCTGCCGGTGCCGCCCGAAACCAGGATCGATTTGCGCGCCTGCACCGCGATACGCAGCATGTCGATCATCGGCTGCCTGATCGAATTGAATGCCATCAAACGCTCGAGCGAATAGGGATTTTTCGAGAATTTGCGGATCGATACCAGCGGGCCGTCGACCGAGACCGGCCGCACCGCGATGTTGACGCGCGAACCGTCTTCCAACCGCGCATCGACCATCGGCGACGATTCATCGACACGCCTGCCAATAGCTGAAACGATCTTGTTGATGACACGCAGCAGATGCGCCTCGTCCCGAAACCGGATCGGCGTTTCTTCGACGATGCCACGCCGTTCTATGAAAACGCGCTTGTGGGTGTTGATCAGGATATCCGTAATGGAATCATCCTTGAGCAGTGGCTCGATCGGCCCCAGACCGAGCATCTCGTCAGCTGTGTCGCTGGTCAGTTGATCGAGTTCGCGTGCGTTCAACGGCACCGCACGAGCGCGAACGAACTCGCGAACGATCGGACGGATCTCGTTCAGGATCTCATCCTTGGAAGCGCTTTCAAGAGCGGTCAGGTTGAACCGATCGATAAGGTGGCGATGAAGTTCGACCTTGAGCGTCAGAAAATCGTCGCCATGCGATTCAATATCACCGGCTGGCGCCGGAGCAACAGGCAGCACCGCCAGCGGCTGGACCTTTGTCACTGCCTGCTGTTCGCTTGGCCCCTTGATGAACCGCCCCAGCATAATTGCTTATACCCTCTTTAGACTCACATTAGCGAAAACTAACTGTTAACCACCGGGGGCACAAGCGCCCAGACGCCCCACGCACAGCCAATACTTTCTACATAGTTAAGAGCAAACGCCGGGAATAGCGTGTTTATTTGATATGCCTGCCCGTTCGCGGTCAGAGCGTCGACGCCGTTTTCCGCGTCCGTTTGTTTTTCGGCGCCAAACCGCCCCGGAAAGGCTGCTAAACCCTTAGATATAAAGGAATATGCATAATAGCTAATGCTTCCCTAATTTCGCCACACCCACGGCGAAATTGTGAACGGATGGTTAAGGACGATCGAATAATGAAAAGAATCAATCCCTTGCCAAGATCCGAGTTTGCAATCTTCTTGCCGAATCACGTATAGGAAAGTTAAGGAACCCTTAATGTCGTTTGACTCTGCAATTTCTCGGGACCTAGGATCGAGATGACGGGGGATGCTTGGGTATGGATTTCATCCTTTGCTCTGTCTCGTCGGGTTCAACTCCAAAGGGAGAAATTGACATGAAGAAGCTCATGACGATGACCCGGCAGTTCCGCGACGACGAAAACGGCGCTGCTATGGTCGAATACTCGATTCTGATTGGCATCATCACAGCAGCGGTGATCACCTTGATCATTGCTGTCGGAGCATGGGTGACTGGTGCATGGACCGTCCTGGTCTCAAACCTGGGCTCCGTGCCGAGTTGATGTGACATTGGGCGCTCCAGGGCTCAAGCCGCCCTGGAGCATCTCCCTCCCCCGGCAAAGTGACAAAAGCTATGCGCGCAAACACCGTTATCATGATTGTTCTCGCCGGCGTGTTCGGCGTTCTGGCGGTGGTGCTCGCCAATATCTGGCTGGCCAGCCAGCGCAGTGCCATGGCGAAGGGGGATGGTGTCCAACGCGACACGGTCGTTGTGGCTGCCGTCGCGCTGAAATTCGGCGACACGCTGACATCCGACAAATTGCGTGAAATCGCCTGGCCGGCAGGCGCGGTTCCGGCCGGCGCCTTCAACACGACGAAGGAAGCTCTGGCTGGCGAAGGCACAAAGCAGGCGCTGCAGGCCATCGGCGCCAACGAGCCTATCCTCGCCACCAAGATAACCGGCCCCGGCCAGCGCGCCACGCTTTCGGCGGTGCTGGGCGAGGGCATGAAAGCAGTCTCCATTCGCGTCAACGACGTGCTTGGCGTCGCCGGTTTCGTCTTTCCGGGCGACCGGGTCGATGTGTTGCTGAAACGAACCGCGCGGGGCGATGGTGGCGCGGACAGAAGTTTCGTCGACGTGTTGCTGCAGAGCATTAAGGTGCTCGCCGTCGACCAGGTTGCCGATGAGAGCAAGGACAGCCCGACAGTCGTGAAATCGGTGACGCTCGAGGTCAGCACCAAGGATGCGCAGAAGCTGACCCTGGCAGCCGGCGCCGGCCAGTTGTCGCTGGCGCTGCGCCAGGCCGCAGCCAGCCAGGGCGAGACGACCGAACGGGTGACACTTTCCGACCTGACCGGCGACACGCCGGCCGATGTCGCCGCCAGGCAGGCCGAACTCGACAAGAAGGCTGCAGCGGAAGCCGCTGCCGCCGAGGAGCGCAAGCGCGCGGAAGACAAGATCGCCGGTTTGACCCAGGCCGTGGAACAAGTGGGAAGCCGTCTCGACCAGTTGAGCAAGGTGAAGCCGGCGCCAGCCGTGACATCTGCGCCGCAGGTGAGAGAAGTTGTCAAGGAAGTGGTCAAATATGTGCAGCCGGAACCACCGGCGCGGGCGACAGTCGGTGTCTTTCGAGGTATAAAGCTTGAAACATATGATGTGCCGCGACAAAAATAACACCGGCATATCAGATATGTGGAGTGCGAATCAGCCGGCGAGGGGGTAGCGTTAATGCGCGTGTTTCGGGGATCACTGACTGCCGTTCTGGCCTTTTTCTGTGCGTTGCTGTCATTGAGCTTCGCAGTTCACGCTGCAGACCGCTTCATTGACGTGTCGACCCCTGCCGTCCATCGTATTTTCCTGCCGATGTCGCAATCGGTGACGATCCAGGTGAGTGCCAATCTGGGTGACATCGTCGTTGGCGACGAGAAGATCGCCGATGCCCAGCCGATGACCGACCGCACGCTCTATGTCATCGGCAAGGGCACCGGCACCACCACCGTCAATCTGTTCTCCACGGACAAGCGCTCGCTCGGCGCCCTCCAGATCGAGGTCGGCGTCGATGTCAGCGACATGGCACAGGCGATCCGGCAGGTGGCGCCGAAGTCCCGCATCGAAATCGGCTCGGTCAACGGCAAGGTGAGACTTGCCGGGCATGTCAAGGACGGTGCCACGCTGGCCTCGATCCTGGAGGTGGCGCAGCAATACGGACCCGACGCCATCATCAACTCGGTCATCGTAGACGACAGCCAGCAGGTCAATCTGGAAGTGCGTGTGCTGGAAGCCAAGCGCAATGCGGGCCGCGATCTCGGCGTGTCGATCAAGAGCACGAACGGCGATGGCACGACTAAAACCGGAACCGGCATCGCCGCCGTCGACGAAGACAAAGTCGTGCTCGGACCGGGAGCTCTGCTCAGCAACCTCCTGTCCAAGTCCACTCCCTTCGGAGCGCTGCTGACGCGCGTCATCGACAGCAACATCAAAGTCGACCTGTACATCGAGGCGCTGGAGGCCAAAGGCGTGGTGCGCACGCTGGCGAACCCCAACCTCACCACGCTTTCCGGTGAGGAAGCCAGCTTCAACGCCGGCGGCGAAGTGCCTATCCGCACTCTCGACAAGGATGGCCAGATAAGCATCGTGTACAAGCAATTCGGCGTCAATCTGGTGTTCACGCCAGTCGTTCTCGACGACGGCAAAATCCACATGAGGCTGGCGCCGGAAGTCAGCGACCTAACCAGCTTCACCACCGCCGGCGACCCGATCTTCACCAACCGCAAGCTGGAAACCGTCGTCGAACTGCGCGACGGCCAGAGCTTCGCGGTCGGCGGACTTCTGTCCAGCAAGACCACCAAGCTCCAGAACCAGGTGCCCTGGCTCGGCCAGGTGCCGGTTATCGGCACTCTGTTCCGCAATTCGAGCAACCAGAAGGAAGAAACCGAGCTGGTGGTCATCGTCACGCCGCACGTCGTGCGGCCGGTGAAGCCCGGCGAGCAACTGGCGACGCCGTTCGACAAAACACGGCCCGCCAACGATCCGGAATTCTTCGTGCTCGGCCAGCTTGAAGTGACCAAGGATATGGTCCGCAAATATGAACTGGGCGAAGGCGTCACCGGCCCCTACGGCCACATGCTCGACTTCAAATCGAAGGACAAGATGCTCTATGTCAAGAAATAGCGCCTTGATCCTCGTTCTGTGCGCCGGTGCGCTGTCTGGCTGCGCCGCGGACTATTTGAACCACTACGATACGGTGACCCTGGCCGCCGGCGACACGCAGAAGTTCAATTCGATGCTGCAGACGGTCGACCCGCTCAATCCGGCTTCCAGGAACACACATATCGAAGGCGACGGCACGCGCGCCGCGCTTGTTGCGCGTAACTACAAATTTCCGCCACCGCCACCACCGCCGCCTGCGATCACGGTTAATGTCGGCACACCTACGAACTAAGGCATAGAAGGATGCGGTTTCGACGCGTCAGGTAAACGAGGGATCCTGGCGCAATGGGAACAGAGAGTACGGTCATGTTGAGGACCATCAGAGCGTTTTGGCACGACCAGAGGGGAATAGCGCTGATCCTCGTCAGCATCATGTTGCCGGCAATCATCGGTTTCTCCCTGCTAACAATCGACATGAGCCGGGCGAACAATCTGCACAACGATTTGCAGAAAGGGGCGGACGCGTTTGCCCTGGCCGGTGCGGCGGAACTGGACGGCAACCCGGATGCCATCATCCGCTCCGATCGGGCGATCGCCAATCTCATCGACAACACGTATAAGTTCTCCAACGTGGGGCCGATACAGACACTGACAAATGCCGGGATAACCCGCCGCTACCTGCGGTCGCTTCCACCCAACGACACTGACGCGATACGAGTGGAGGACGTGATCACCGATGAAGTCGGCGGCGCCGGAGAGGCAGAATTCGTCGAAGTCACCGTGAACCCGACTGGGTTTTCGGCGATCTTCCCTGCTTCCTTCCTGACCGGCAGCACCGCCGACAACAGCTTCAATGTCAGAGCCACTTCAGTCGCCGGTTTTGCCGGCGTAGTCGTCTGCGACATGACGCCATTGTTCATCTGCAATCCGTTCGAAGGCTCAGGCATTCCCCTTCATCAGGTCGTCAGCGATCAGAATTTTTACAGGAAGGGCATAAAGCTGGTTCAGGGCGGAGGCGCGGGAGCATGGGGACCGGGCAATTTCGGCTTCCTCAACCCGACCGGCGTTCCCGGCTACGGCGCCGGCGATTTGGCCGATGACATCGCGCAGGCTGACACACCCGAATGCATCAATTCGCGCGGGGTCAACATGCGTACCGGCGGGCCGCAGCCGGCCGTGCGCGACGCAATCAACGTGCGCTTCGACATTTATGGCGGGCAAATGCATAGCAACGATCCGCTGATTCCGCCGGCGCCCAACGTGCGCAAAGGCTACAAATACAAGAACTCGAAAAATCCGAACGCCTGCAACATGGATCCGGTGACGTCGTCGGATGCTGAGTGGCCCAATTACCGCCACATGACCCAGGACACCGCCTACGATAGCACCTATGACCGCATCGGCAACGGCATGTGGGACTATGAGGGCTACATGGCGGCCAACGGGTTCACGACAGCGGACATGGCCGATTTCGTGGACAGTGAAGGCAACGCCTATTCGAACGCAAACCCGCCGTCTCGCTACGATCTCTATAAATATGAGCTATCGACACGCGGAACAGGGAACGACTTGGTTGCAAGCCCCTCGCTGGGCGGCGAAACAGGCGCGGCGGCATGCCACGCCAATCCCTCGACCGACCCCGACCGGCGACTGATCTACGGTGCAATCATAAACTGCATCGAACACGAGGAAGATCTCAACGGCGCCAGCGGCGACCCGATCCCGGCCGTTGGCTTCGCCAGTTTCTTCCTGACGGAGCCGGTCGACAATGTGAGGACCAATGGCGACATCCTTGCGGAAATCGTCGACATCGACGGCATTGAAGGCAGAGGAACCATGGTCGGGTTCGCCAAAGACAATGTCCAACTTTACCGCTAAGCGCACCGGGATCCTTCGGCGACTCGCCCGGAAATTCGGCCGCGAGGAGCGCGGCGCGATCCTGGTCGAGATGACTCTGATCACACCATTGATGATCGCGCTGTCGGCGGGTGTATTCGAGTTCGGCACCATCATCCACCGGAAGCTGCTGATAGAAGTGGGCCTGCAGGACGCAGCACGGTACATGGCACGTTGCACCACCGGCTTCGCCACCGTGAATTGCACGACGACGGCTGAGAATATCGCCAAATATGGGACGCCGGCGGCCGGGACCTTGAGAGTGGCCGACTGGGACACCGACGAGCCGGTCGTCATATCAACCTATGACACCACCAATGCGGTCAATCCCGACACCGGGCTGCGGGACTATCGAGGGACCGGCGCGACTGTCCGCACGATCCGCGTGACCACCACCTACGCATATGGGGCTACGTCGATGCTCTCCTATATCGGTATCGGTCCCATCACCATCACCGCCTCACATGAAGAGCGATTTATCGGGTATTAGCATGCGACCATCGAGTGATTTCAGACAAGAGGAGTGCGGAGCAGCCATGGTCGAGGCTGCAATTGCCATGACACTGCTTCTTACACTGACGCTTGGCTTCGTCGATTTCGGGTATGCCCTCTACCAGTGGAATGCCGCGAACAAGGCGGTTCAAGTCGGCGCGAGGGCAGCCTCCATTTCCAATCCAGTTGTTGCCGCGCTTGCCAGCGCAGCGGGCACCGCGGATACGGCACTGGTAGGAACGGCGATGCCAGCCGATAGCTATTCATATTCTTGTACGGGCGCCGGCGTCTGTTGTACCGGGGCGGGCGTCTGTACTTCTACGCTCGATCAGCCGAGTTTCGACGCGATCTACAATCGCATGATCGTGTTCTTCCCCAGGCTCCAGCCGGCGAATGTCAGGATCACCTACTCGGCGACCGGCCTCGGCTATTGGGGCCGCCCAGGCGGGCCGGTCCCGACAGTCACGGTCAGCCTGGAGGGTCTTACCTTCCAGTTCTTCTTCCTGCAGGGACTGATGAGCTTCACCAACATCACGATGCCCTCCATGCTGAGCACGGTCACGGGCGAAGACATGAAGAGTACCTGGCCATGAATGCCATCAACACCAAGGTTACGCCGACCAAGCGGAAGCAGGTTGCGCTGTTTTCGTCGGATCCTAATTTCAAGCGCGATGTGGCGACGCGGCTCGATGCGCTGGCGATCTACGATGTCAGGGTTTCCGAGACTGATGATTTTCTCAAGGGGCCGCCGGCGGATACGCGCCCGGGCATCGTCATCCTCGATCTCGGCAATGGCGAGTTGCTCGGCAGGCCGGGCATTGTCGAGGCGCGCACGCTGTGGGCGACCGTGCCGCTGATCGCGGTTTCCGACGAGCTGACGTCGGAACGGACGCGCGTGCTGGTGCGCATGAACGCCTCGGACTGGCTGCACAAGCCGCTCGACGGCAAGGAGCTGCTCAACGCGGTGACCTTCCACGACACCGGCAACCAGGGAACGAAAAGCCGGATCATCACCTTCATCGGCGCCAGCGGTGGCGCGGGTGCCACGACGCTGGCGCTGTCGGCGGCCGAATTCCTGGCTTCGAAATCGGCGGAGCGCGCCACTTCCACCTGCCTGGTCGATCTCGATTTCCAGAGCGCCAATTGCGGCGCCTATCTCAATCTGTTCAACCAGTTCGACCTTGCCGGCATCATCGGCCAGCCGGAACGGCTCGATGTCGAGCTGATGGATGTGATCAAGCTGTCGCGCCCGTCCGGCCTCACGCTCTACGCTTTCGAGAGGCCGCAGCTGCCGTTCGAGCCGCATGGCAGCGATTTCGTCTTCCGGCTTCTGGACCTCGTCGCCTACCGCTTCGACGACATCGTCATCGACCTGCCCAATCTCGAAACGCCCTGGCACAATTCCGTGCTGTCGACGAGCGACGAGATCTTCATCGTCTTCGAACTCAATGTCGCTTCGCTGCGGCAAGGCAAGCGGCTCTACAAGAAGATCCGCGAGCTGCGCGGCAATGCCGTCAGCATCACGCTGGTCGCCAACAAGCACAAGCGCAAGTGGTTCGGGAACCACTTTTCGCGCAGCGAGCTCGAAAAGATATTCAAGGCGCCGCACATCAAGTCGGTGGCGCTGGACAACGCGCTTCTGACCGATGCACTGAACAGGGCCATCCCGCCATCGGAAGTGGATGGGAGGGCGCGCTTCAACAAGGATCTGAAGCGGATGTTCAAAGAGCGGCTCGATGACGCTGCCCGATAGATATCGGATCGCGAGATATCGGATCGCTGGGCGGCTCGCCGGCGCCTGCGTGCTCGGCGTGGCGCTGGCGCTGTCCGTCCACGATTTCGCCGACGCGCGATCGGGACTTGCCGAGCGGCCGCCGCTGCCGGCGATGGGCCCCAGCCTGCGCAAGGCCGTTGCCTTTCCAACCACCGAGCAGCCGGGAACGATCATCATCCGCAAGGATGAGAAGGCGCTTTACCTGGTGACCCGCCAGGGCCAGGCGCTGCGCTACCAGATCAGCGTCGGGCGCGACGGGTTCGGCTGGACCGGCGTCGTCAAGGTGGGGGCGAAGACCGAATGGCCGGAGTGGCGCCCGCCACAGGAAATGCGGGCCCGCCAGCCGGAGCTGCCGAAAATGGTGCCCGCCGGTCCCTACAATCCACTCGGCGCAAGGGCGCTCTATTTGTCTCGGGACGGGCGCGACACGCTCTACCGCATTCACGGCACCAACGATCCGTCAGGGGTCGGCTTCGACGGGACATCGGGCTGTTTTCGGCTCACCAACACGGATGTGATCGATCTTTTCAAGCGCGTCGCGGTCGGCGCAAAGGTGGTGGTCCAATGACGACGATCAGCGAACCGGACATGCCGGCGATCGACATCGGAAACCATGAGCAGCGCGAACAGGGCGCCATCGAGAAACCCAGCAAGACAAAGACGGTTGGCATTCTCATCGCCAGCGGTGCCTTGCTGATCACCGCCGTCAACATGGCGGCCGCGATCTATCTCTATCGCGGCATGAGCGACCTGCGTTTCGTCGAAGCGCGGCTGGAGCAGCTCGGCGCGTTCGAGCAGCGGATCGCGGCACGGCTCGACACGGTCAATAACGGCTTCCAGAGCAGGTTCGAGAAACTGGACAGCCAACTGCAAGGCAGCTTCAACGAGATCGATGGCAGCATTGCCCGGCTGGGACAGAATGTGCCGGTCGCCGGCGGCGAGGCCATGCCGAGTGCGGCGGAACCGTCCGAGATCACCACCAGTACGCTGGCGGAAGCGCCCGAAGCTCTCGAAGGCGAGAGCGAACCGAGCGTCATCGAAGCGCCGCGTGCGCCGAGGAAGAGGATCGCGCCGGCCTCGCCCCCTGCCCCAAGCTCCAACTACCAACGCATGGAGCAACCTGACGGCAAGGTCTATTACCGCAGGATCAACTAGACCGCCTGGAACAGTTTAGAGATCGCGCTGCAGGGCCAGGCTGCGGATGATCCGGGCTTCGGTCCGCGCCCGCGCTTCGCCGAGGAAGGCGATGTGGCAGTATGCACAGGCCGTGACGCCCAGAAGCAGCACCAGGCTGTTCTTCAAGGTGAAATCGACCGTCAGCGAGAATGGAAGACCGCTCGGCGACGTGAACGCGGCAATCGTGCTCGCCGTTTCCGGATGACTGCCGACCGCGATCATCAGCCCGGCGAAAATCAGGGCGACGTGGTTGGCGAGGAAGAAGAAAGCCGACCTTCTGGTGTTGCACGCCATCCAGCAGACGATCGATGCCGCGGCAAGGATGGCGGCGTCGAGAGCCATCGAGCCCCCCAGATTGACATCGACCTGCTGCCAAAGCATCGTCGCCAACGGACGCAGTTCAAGCCATATCCACCATGCGGTGGGGCTGGCTGGATAGGCTCCCAGCAAGAACGTCGCCATGCGCTCCCCTGCCAGGATCGCAAGAATGAGAAACGGGAAGGCAAAAAGCAGAAGCGGCTTGCGTTTCATGTTCCCTCGACAATCTGCCAGCCAAGATAGACTGCATAGATTGCGCAAGGCTTAACGGCCGACGGTCGAGATAGGCCCAAATCGGCTTATGACGAAAGCCGTTCCGCATGCCATTTCAGATGGTCGTCCATGAAACTGGAAATGAAGAAATACGAGTGGTCGTAGCCGTCCTGCATGCGTAGCGTCAGCGGGATGCCAGCCTTGGCGCAGGCCGCTTCCAGAAGCCAGGGCCTCAGCCCGTCATTCAGAAATCCGTCCGACGTTCCCTGATCGATGAGAAACCCCGGAAAACGGTGTCCATCCTCGATGAGCGAAGTGGCGTCGCAGCCGCGCCACGAGGCGTCGTCGTTGCCGAGATACTTTTCGAAGGCCGGTCTCGACCAGCCGGCGGTGGCTGGCTGCACGATCGGCGCAAACGCCGAGCAGCTTTTGAAGCGCTCTGGATTTTTCAGCGCAATCGTCAGCGCCCCATGGCCGCCCATAGAGTGGCCAAAGATCGCCTGGCGCCTCATGTCGGCCGGAAATTCCTGCGCGATCAAGGCCGGCAGTTCCTCAGTGACATAGGAATACATGCGATAGTTCTTCACGTAGGGCTCCTGCGTCGCATCGACATAGAAGCCCGCGCCACTGCCGAACTGCCAATTGCCCTTCTCGTCGGGAATGTCGGCACCACGCGGACTGGTGTCGGGACAAACGACGATCAGGCCAAGCTCCGCGGCCATCCGCCTGTATTCGCCCTTGTCCATCACATTGGCATGGGTGCAGGTGAGGCCGGAGAGGTACCACACTACGGGGCAAGGCGCTTCACGGGCCTGCGGTGGTACAAAAACGGCAAAAGTCATGTCGCAGGCGCAGGCATCCGAAGCGTGGGAATAGACGCCCTGCACGCCGCCATGCGACCTGGCGGCGGAGATGATCTTCATCTGTTCTGACATGTGCTTTTTCTCCGCCAATTTCAAAACGCCAACCATGGTCGCCGTCAATACGGCATCGGTCGGGATCGCGGCAACCCTGGAGGATGGACCATGATCCGGATTCCGTGGGGTGACGCATGTCTGGTCGACCGGCGGCGCGGGCATTCCGGAATGCCAATCGCGCCGCCGGTCTTACGCCGATGCTGGGGAAGCCGGTATTTGGGAACACAGAGCTTTCAGCGGGGCGTATGGCTCAAACCGATCAGTAGACCACCACGCTGCGGATGCTTTCACCGGCATGCATGAGATCAAAGCCCTTGTTGATGTCCTCGAGCTTCAGCGTGTGGGTGATCATCGGGTCGATCTGGATCTTGCCGTCCATGTACCAGTCGACGATCCTCGGCACATCGGTGCGGCCGCGCGCGCCGCCAAAAGCGGTGCCCATCCAGGTCCGTCCGGTGACCAATTGGAACGGCCGCGTCGAGATCTCCTGGCCGGCGCCGGCCACGCCGATGACCACCGACTTGCCCCAGCCGCGATGCGAGGCTTCCAGCGCCTGGCGCATCACCTTGGTGCTGCCGGTGCAGTCGAATGTGTAGTCGGCACCGCCGATCTGGTCGGCGCCGCGCTTGGTCATGTTGACGAGGTGCGGCACGACATCGCCGTCGATCTCCTTCGGATTGACGAAATGCGTCATGCCGAACTTCTCGCCCCAAGCCTTCTTGTCGTTGTTGAGGTCGACGCCGATGATCATGTCGGCGCCGGCAAGTTTTAACCCCTGGATGACATTCAAGCCGATGCCGCCGAGGCCAAAGACGACCGCGGTCGCGCCTTGCTCGACCTTGGCGGTGTTGATCACAGCCCCGATGCCGGTGGTGACGCCGCAGCCGATGTAGCAGATCTTGTCGAAGGGGGCGTCGGGATTGACCTTGGCCACCGCGATCTCAGGCAGCACGGTGAAGTTGGAGAAGGTCGAGCAGCCCATATAGTGGAAGATCTTGTCCTTGCCGATCGAGAAACGCGACGAACCATCCGGCATCAGGCCCTGGCCCTGCGTGGCGCGGATGGCCGTGCACAGATTGGTTTTTCGCGACAGGCAGGACGGGCACTGCCGGCATTCGGGCGTGTAGAGCGGGATGACATGGTCGCCCTTCTTGACCGAAGTGACGCCCTTGCCGACATCGACCACCACGCCGGCACCCTCATGGCCGAGGATCGCCGGGAACAGGCCTTCGGGATCGGCGCCGGAAAGCGTGAATTCGTCGGTATGGCAGATGCCGGTCGCCTTGATCTCGACCAGCACCTCGCCCTCGCGCGGGCCGTCGAGGTCGACCTCCATGATCTCCAGCGGCTTTCCGGCAGCGACAGCAACTGCGGCGCGGGTTTTCATCTTTTCTCTCTCCCAAAACTTGTTCTTGCCGAAGCCATGGCTCCGCTCGTGGTGATCGGTCTAAAGCCTGTTCCATCCCGATGGCATCGGGATGGGGCTCTATCTCAGTGTTTGGGCATGATCTTTTCCGAAAACCGGATTCCACTTTTCGGGATCATGCTCTAAGCGGCGACCTTGCCGGGACCAGCCGGGAACACGCCCGACATCACCGTAAACCCCTTGATGCGCTTGACCCGGTCGCACCAGCGCCGGATTGCCGGATAGTCCTGACGCGGAATGCCGCCCTCTTCCGACAGGATGACGTAAGGAAAACAGGCGATGTCGGCGATGGTCGGGCGGCCGGCCGAACAGATCCAGTCGCGGCCTTGCTGTTCGCCGAACCACAGATGCTCGTCGAGGATGCGGAACAGCCGATGCGCGCCGGCGCGCGCCGCATCGATGTCGAAATCGTAGAACAGGCCGTCATGCAGCCGCGCCGCCGATGCCGTTCCGGTGATGCCGTCGGCAAAAGCCAGCCACTGGCTGATCTCACCAAGCAGCGCCGGATTGTCTAGCGGGTACCAGCTGTTTGACGGATCATAATTGGCGGCAAGATAGACAAGAATGGCCTGGGCGTCGCGCAGCACAAGACCGTCATCGTCGAGCACCGGCAGCTGTCCGAGCGGATTGAGCCTCAGGAACCATTCGGATTTGTGCTCGCGGCCGGGGTAGAAGTCGACAGGCACGGTCTTGTAGTCGATGCCGAGGAAACTCATCAGCAGCCGCAATTTGTAACAATTGCCGGAGAGTTCGTAGTCATAAAGCGTGATCATCGGCTGCTCCTAGATGTCCAGCACGAGGCGTGCCGACTTGGCCCGCGAAACGCAGGTCATGATCTTGGTCCCGGCCTGTTTTTCGGCGTCGTTCAAATAGACGTCCTGATGGTCCGGTTCGCCTTCGATCACCGTCGCCACGCAAGTGCCGCAGGCGCCCTGCTCGCAGGACGACGGCACATCGATGCCGTTCTCGCGCATGACCTGCATGATGGTCTTGCCGGCAGGCACCTTGAGCGTGACGCAGGAGCGTGCCAGGGCCACTTCGAAGCTCGAACTGTCATCGATCTCGTTGGTGTTCTTGAAATACTCAAAATGCACGGCAGCGTCCGGCCAACCCTGTTCTGCCGCGGTCTTGCGGGCAGCTTCCAGCATCGGGCCTGGGCCACAGATATAGACGTGCATGCCGTTCCGGTATGCGGAAAGCAGTTCGTGCAGTTTCGCGCCTGTCTGTTCCGGCGTGAGGCCAAGATGCGGCACCAGTGAGCCACCGAGTTGCCGCAGCCGATCGGAAAAGGCGAGATGCTCCTCCCCTTGCGCGAAATAGTGCAATTCGTGCGCCAGATCCTGGTTCTTCAGCGCCTGCGCCATCGCCAGCAACGGCGTGATGCCGATACCGCCGGCGACGAACAGCGTCTTGATCGCGTCGCGGCGCAGCGGGAAATTGTTGCGCGGCTCGGAGATCGCCAGCACATCGCCTTCACGCACCGTCTCGTGCATGCATTTCGAACCGCCCTTCGAATCCCTCTCCAGCTTGACGCCGATGGTAAAGCTGTCGGTTTCGCCAGGACCGTTGGTGATCGAATATTGCCGGACCTCGCCATTGGGCATGTGGACATCGATATGGGCGCCTGGCTGGAAAGTGGGCAAAAGGCCCTTGATCGGGCGAAGCTCGAAGCCGGCTATGCCATCGGCGGCCTGCCATTTCCTTGCCACGGAGACGCGCAGCGCCGCCTTGCGGCCATGCGTCGTCAGTTCCGGCATTTCGGCGAGTTCGGCTGACACTTTTTCGTAAACAGGCTCGATCGGCGCGGGCGCGGCGGCGCTTGCCGCCTCACGTTCCGCCGCATCGCGCAGCTTGCCGAGCCGTTCATTGTGGTGGCGCAAGACGGCGATGCGCGCGGCTCCCTCGATGTCCCGATCGAGCACGCCGCGAATGACCGAACGGTTGGAATCGACGGGTTGAACGAAGAAGACGCCATGCGTCTCCTGGCTGCCGGCACGCGAGCGGAGCGCCACGGCAAAATCCTGCACGGTTTCGACCAGCATCTCGGCGGCGTCGCCCTCGACGGCCCCGCTGGGCTGGAACCGATAGGCTTTCAACCTCTCGACAACCTTGCCGGCAGGCGCATCGACCGGAATGCCGCGCAAGGCAAGCAACTGGCCTTCCAGCAGCCCGGCGACATCGGGCACCTCCCCTTGCGGCTCTTCGGACGACCAGACGAGGCCATAGCGCTCCACCGCCGGAAAGGTGCGGTTGGTGATGGTGCGCGCCGGCGCGTCGGCCGGATGGGCGGGAATATAGGTGCAGCCTGCGGTGCGGTTCGAATAGCGCCAGCCATGATACTGGCATTTCAGCTCGCGGCCGTCATTGATACCGATCGACAGCCTTACACCGCGATGTAGGCAGCGATTCTCCCAGATGTTGACGTAGCCATCATCGGCCCGCCAGACGGCGAATTCCCGACCAAGCAGCTGGCCGTGGAAGACGTGGCGGTAAGGCAAATCATAGGCAGCGGCGATCGGATGCCACCGGCTTCTGGCTTCTTGCAACATTCGTCATCTCCAAAAATAGTGTCAGGCCGCAACCGGGATGACGCCGTAGGTCACGCCCTTCTGGCTAAGCCAACGTCGGTAGGCGATGGCCGACTTGTCGGCCCGGATCGGTGTTTCGGCGCGCGGGTCCAGCGGCAGGCGTTTCGGCACCTGGTTCTCGAGGATCGGTTTGTCCTGCCCGAAGATCGTCTGCTGGAAGCGCTTGATGATCTTGTCTTCATTGTCTTCGTCGAGCACGCAAAGCAGCATGTGGGCGCGCACATGCTCCTGGTCGACAGGCTGCAGGAAGATGGCGATGACATCCCGCCGTGCTTCGTCGACCGGGCTCGATTTGTAGAGCACCGAGCAATAGGGATGTGGCACGCGGTAGACGTAGTCCACATCCGCGCCACCATCCGAAGCTGTGGAAGCCATCGGCTGAAAGAAGCGGCAACGCGTGGCCAGTATCTCGTCGCGGTCGACGGATATCTCGACGTCATATTCCTTGACCTCGGTATGCGGTTCGACGCCGAGGATGTCGGTGTGCACATAGGGAAAGTGGCCCATGTCGAGAAAATTCTCGATGGCGCGCGGCGCCGAGACATTGACGCCAAACGTTGCCGCGTTGAGCTTGCGGCGGTCCGGCTCTTCATATTCAGGGATCGGAAACAGCTCTGCCGGCGGCGAGCCGAGCGAGGTCCAGACATAGCCATAGGCGCTCTTGGCGGGCAGCGTTTCACGGATCGATGCCGGATCGACCCGGGCGCCGGATGGCAGGTCGGGCCTGGATATCCAGACCCCGATGGCGCCGGTCGTGCCAATTGCGAAACTGACCTGCTCGCCGAGCAGAGTCGTTTCCATCACACTGTTTGGCGTCGTCTCGGCAATGGCACCGATCGGATGCCAGAGATTAAGAATGACCGGGTCCGAGCATCTCGTCTGTATCATTTTCATGTCCCTCGAAGGAGCCAGGCCGGCATCGATCCCATCAGGCCTGGGCCGGAATGGCGCCGTAAGTTATTGCCTGATCCCGCAACCAGCGCCGGTAGGAAACAGAGACGGCGTCGGCGCGGATCGGTGTTTCAGCCCTCGGATCCAACGGCAACCGTCGTGGCACCTGGTTTTCCAGGATCGGCTTGTCCTGGGCGAAAATCAGCTGCATGAAGCTGCGCACCGTTGCCGCGTCGATGCCGTCCACAAGGTAGCAAAGGAAGGGATGAGCGACGCAGTTCTCCTCATCGACCGGCTGCACGAACAGGGTGATGACGTCGAGCCGGTCCTTCTTCACAGGATTGCTCTTGTAGAGGGCCACCGTATACGGCCGGATCACCTTATAGATGTAGTCGACGACAAAGCCTTCCTTTGCGGTCGGCGAGGCCAGCGGTTGATAGAATTTGCATTCGGTCGCCAGCACCTCGTCCTTGTCGGTGATCTCGACCCTGTAGGGCACCACTTCGGTGTGTGGCTCGTCACCCAGCAGGCCTGTGTGCACGAAGGGGAAGTGCCCCATGTCGAGAAAATTCTCGACGGCGCGCAGACCCGACACCTTGACCGCGATCGAGCCGCCGCTGACCAGATGCCGGTCCGACTCGTTCGATTCCGGAATGTAAATGATGTCCCGCCAGGGCTTGCCAAGACATGCCCAGACGAAGCCGTAGCGCTCGGCAGAATTGACCTGTTCGCCGGTGTCCTGGCGGACGATCTCCTTGTTGTAGCGTCCCTTGCAGGTGATCGAGAGAGCGACCCCCAAAAGCCGTGTGGTGAACGGAGCACCAGCGGACAGCATCGAGCAATCCGCAACAATATGCCAGTCGTTCAAGAGAACCCCGTCGCTGCAAGGGCTGGTCATCGCAATCGTCCTCCCTGGCCGGCTCTTCACATCGAACCCGGCTTGGTCAGCGCCACCATTGCAAACACAAGATTGGATATCAATCAATGCATTTTTTGTAGCCAATGAATGTTTTTTGGTTGACAGACTGAAAGGATTGCATCCCATATATGGCACACCGCAACCTGGGATATGGGGCGCTGGAATGACGCCGATCATCGGCAGTGACATTGCGAAAGACGCGTGGAAATCAGCGCGGAGCGCCGTCTCGTGAGCAGCCGTTCCCAGTCAATCGCCGACACGCTGACGCGCGCCATCATTGATCATCGTCTCGTCCCCGGCTGCAAGCTCGGTGAACGCGAACTTGCTGAAATATTCGACGTCAGCCGCATCGTGGTCCGCCAGGCTTTGATACGCCTCGCCGATGACGGACTGGCCCAGATCGAGCGCAATCGCGGTGCTTTCGTCGCCAAGCCGAGCATGCAGGAGGCGATGGAAATCTATGACGCCCTGACGCTTGTCGAACAGGGCGTGGCAGCACAGCTCAGCGATCGGCTGGGCCCGGCCGGCTGGGCCGAACTGCGCCACCATGTCGAACGGCAGCGACAGGCCGTGGCCGCCGGCAATGATGCCCTGGCCGACGTGCTCGGCCAGGAGTTCCACACGGTGTTCGTGCGCCTCAGCCGCAACAAGGTGATGCAGGAAATCCATGCGCAACTCGTGCGCCGCACGACGCTGCTGCGCTCGCTCATTACCGCCGATTTCGACTATTGCAATCTGCTCGACGATCACTCGCGGGTCGTTGACCTGCTGGAAAAAGGCCGCTTGAAGCAGGCCATGGATCTCATCGACACACACCACCGCACGGTGGTGCGCGGCTACATCATGGACCGTGAGGTGTTTCCGGAAATGACACCGGCCGAGGCCCTTGCCCCCTATCTCGACGGCACGGCCGATGCGGCGACAACAGCGGTTCCGCTCAGAAGGATGGCGAAGTCGCCCGGGAATGGCGACGCCGCAACGCATCTCGGAGCCGCAGCGCATCTCCATGTTCATCTTCCAAAAACAGATCCGGCATCCACAAGCCGGGCATCAACCAAAAAAACCAACAGAGGGTTACCATCATGAACGACGTAACAAGACGGGATTTCCTGAAATACGGCAGCGCGCTGGGCGCAGCACTTGGCGCAGGAGGCCTAAGCACGATCGCACAAGCGCAGGAGGTGCTGAAAATCGGCGCCGTCTATGTCTCGCCAGTGGCTGAAATCGGCTGGACCAAGCAGCACAGCCTCGGTGTCGAAGCCATCAAGGCCGCATTCGGCGACAAGGTCGAGCTGACCGTCATCGACAACATCTTCATGCCGCAGGACGCCGAGCGCATTTTTCGCGAACTGGCGAGCGCCGGCAACAAGCTGATCTTCGGCACCAGCTTTTCACACGGAACGCCCATGCAGAAAGTGGCGCCACGGTTCCCCAAAGTGGCATTCGAACATTGCTCCGGCATCGTCCACCTTGCCAATCTCGGCACCTTCGAAGCCAAATACTACGAGGGTACTTTCGTCGCCGGCGCTGCCGGCGGCTACATGTCGAAATCAGGCAAGATCGGCTTCATCGGCGGCTTCCCGATCCCCGACATCGTCGGGCCGGCCAATGCGCTGCTGCTCGGTGCGCAAAGCGTCAACCCGAACGCCACCTGCAACACCATCTTCCTCAACTCCTGGTTTGATCCGGGCAAGGAAAAGGAGGCCGCCAAAACCCTGCTTTCACAAGGCTGCGACGTCATCTGCTCGATGACGGACACGGCCACCGGTGTCCAGGTCGCCGGCGAAGGCGGCGCCTGGTCGATCGGCTATGCCAGCGACATGGCGAAATTCGGTTCCGGCAAGCAATTGACGGCATTCGTGCTCGACTGGACGAGCGACTATGTTGGCGCCGCCAAGGCCGTTGCCGCGGGCACCTGGAAGCCGGAAGTGCGTTGGGACGGACTGGCGGCAGGCGTCGTGAAAATGGCGCCCTACAATGACGGCATTCCGGCCGACACCAAGGCCAAGCTCAAACAGCTCGAGGCCGATATCGGCAGCGGCAAGGTTCATCCCTATGCCGGCGAGCTGAAAGACCAGGACGGCAACGTCAAGGTTGCCGCCGGTTCGGTTCTGGCCGACGACGACATTCGCGGCATGAACTGGTTCGTGAAGGGGATGATCGGCAAGCTGAGCTGATCGTCGCTCAAAAAGCCATCCGGCGCCGAAGCTGGAATGCTTCGGCGTCTGCCAGCTTGCGCCTAGTCCAACCCCGCTTCACGCCACGGCAGGACCCGCCATGCATCCGCGTTTAGAACTGCGCAACATCTGCAAGCGCTATCCAGGCGTCGTCGCCAATGACGACGTTTCATTGTCTATCCAACCCGGCGAAATCCACGCTGTCTTGGGCGAGAATGGCGCAGGCAAATCCACCCTGATGAAGATCATCTACGGCGCGGCGCAGGCCGACTCCGGGGAAATCCATAGCGATGGCAATCCGATCGTCGCTCACAATCCGGCGGTATCCCGCGCTCTCGGCATCGAGATGGTCTACCAGCATTTTGCGCTGTTCGAATCCGTGTCGGTGGTCGAGAATATTGCCTTGTCGACAAGCAGCACGTTCCATCTGCCGACGCTTGCCGAAAAGATCCGCGACCTCTCCATGCGCTACGGCATGCCTATCGATCCGTATCGCCAGGTGCACGACTTGTCGGTTGGCGAGCGCCAGCGTGTGGAGATCGTGCGCTGCCTGCTGCAGGCGCCGAAACTCCTGATCCTCGACGAGCCGACTTCCGTGCTGACGCCGCAGGCAGTGGTCAAGCTGTTCGAGACGCTGCGGCAGCTCGCCGCCGAAGGCTGCAGCATCGTCTATATCAGCCACAAGCTCGACGAAGTGCAGGAGCTCTGCGACACCGCCACCGTGCTGCGCAACGGCAAGGTCACCGGCACCGCCCGCCCGAAGGAGACGACATCGCTGGAGCTTGCCCGCATGATGGTCGGCTCCAAGCTGCCTGAAATGCATGTCAGTCCGCCAAGCCCGAGCGACAAGCCGGTGCTCGCGGTCAACAACCTTTCAGTCTCGGCCCGAGACCATTTCGGCGTCGACCTGAAGGATGTGTCGTTCAATGTGCATGGCGGGGAAATCGTCGGCATTGCCGGCGTTTCCGGAAACGGCCAGGCCGAGCTGATCGCCTTGCTCAGCGGCGAACGTACCCATGACCGCGGCGACGCGATCAGGATTTGCGGCACCGACGCCGCCCGCCTGCGTGCCCACGAACGCCGCAAGCTCGGCGTCGCCTTTGTTCCCGAAGAAAGGCTCGGACGCGGTGCTGTGCCGTCGCACACGCTGTGGGAGAACGCCGTGCTGACCGCGCATCGCTTCGGCACGGTGCGCAACGGACTGGTCGATCGCCGCAAGGCCAAGGCTTTCGCCGCCGGCATCATCGACAGGTTCAAGGTCAAGGCCAATGGAGCGCAGTCGACCGCGCAAAGCCTGTCGGGCGGCAACCTGCAAAAGTTCATCGTCGGACGCGAGATCGCGCTCAAGCCAAAGCTGTTCCTGGTGTCTCAGCCGACCTGGGGTGTCGACGTCGGCGCATCCGCCTTCATCCGGCAGACCATCATCGATCTCAGCCGTGCCGGGGCAGCGGTTCTTGTCGTCTCCGAAGAGCTCGACGAGTTGTTCGAGATCTGTGACCGGCTGCTGGTGATCTGCAAGGGAAAAGTGTCATCGCCACTCATCCGCACGACAACCGACCGCGAGGAGATCGGACTTCTGATGACCGGCCGGACCATGAACGAGCCGACATCGGCAAACGGGAGTGGCGATATTGCACTTCAGGATTGAACAAAGGCCGGAGCCATCCGCGCCGATGCGCATTGCCGCACCGATCCTGGCGACGATACTGACGGTCGTCGTCGGCTCGGTTTTCTTCGCCTATCTCGGACATGACCCGCTCGCCACGCTCCATGCGTTCTTTGTCGAGCCGCTCAGTTCGATGAACGGGCTGTCGGAATGGCTGCTCAAGGCCTCGCCGCTGATCCTGATCGCTTGCGGGCTGGCGGTCGGCTTTCGCGCCAATGTCTGGAACATCGGCGCAGAGGGCCAGTTCACGATGGGTGCGATTGCCGCCAGCGGCGTCGGGCTGTTCTGGCCAAATCCGGAGAGCGTGCTGCTGTTGCCCCTGATGTTCCTGGCCGGCATGGGCGCCGGCATGGCATGGGCGGCCATTCCGGCCTTCCTGCGTGCCCGCATGAACACCAACGAAATCCTCGTCACGCTGATGATGACCTACATCGCCACGCTGTTCCTGTCCTATCTCGTGCATGGGCCGTGGCGCGATCCGGCCGGTTTCAACTACCCGCAGACTGCCCTCCTGCCGGCTGCCGCGATGCTCCAGTCCTTTGATCCGGCATACCGGCTCAATTCCTCGGTCTTCATCACCGTCGTCGCCGTCATCGCGATGTGGCTGTTCACCGACCGCAGCTTCCTCGGCTACAAGATGTCGGTGAGCGGCGCGGCACCACTGGCCGCGCGGTATGCCGGGTTCCGCGAGTCGGCGGCGATCTGGATCGGCCTGCTGGCCGGCGGGGCAGCAGCCGGCATCGCCGGCATGGCGGAAGCTGCCGGACCGCTCGGCCAGCTCTCGCCACAGATATCGCCGGGTTATGGTTTCGCGGCCATCATTGTCGCCTTCATCGGACGGCTGAACGCCTTTGGCATCGTGCTCGGCGGGTTGCTGATGTCGCTGCTTTTCCTTGGCGGAGAAGGCGTGCAGATGACGCTTGGCCTGCCTTCGGCGCTGACGCGGATTTTCCAGGGCATCCTGCTGTTCTTCCTGCTCGCCGCCGACTTCTTCATCTTCTACCGCGTTCGCCTGGTCCGGGAGAAAGCCTGATGGATCTGTTCATTGCCATCTTCACCGGCACCGTCATTGCCGCGACGCCCCTGATCTTCGCCGCCCTCGGCGAACTCGTGGTCGAAAAGTCAGGCGTTCTCAATCTCGGCATCGAAGGCATGATGCTGATGGGGGCAGCACTTGCGTTCTGGGCTGTCACCGCGGGCTTTTCCATGCCTGTCGCGATCATGGCCGGCGCGCTGGCCGGTGCTGCCGCATCGCTGCTGTTCGGCGTTCTGGCGCTGACCTTCCTGACCAATCAATACGCCGCCGGTCTGGCGTTGGCGATCTTCGGGTCAGGTGTTTCGGCCTTTCTCGGACGCGGTTTTGGCAGTTCCCCGATCGAAGCGCTGCACGGCGTCGACATCCCCTATCTGTCGGATATACCTTTCCTGGGGTCGATGCTGTTCCGCTTCGACCCGATGGTCTACCTGGCCTTGCTGATGTTCGCCGCGATCAGCTGGTTTCTCTACCGGACCAAGGCGGGGCTTATCTTGCGCACGATCGGCGAGTCACCGCAGACGTCGCATGCGATCGGCTATCCGGTGATCAAGATCCGCTACATGGCCGTCCTGTTCGGCGGACTGATGGCCGGACTGGCGGGCGCCTATTTGTCGGTCGCCTACACACCGCTGTGGGTCGAGAACATGACCGCCGGCAAGGGTTGGATCGCGCTGGCGCTGGTGGTTTTCGCCACATGGCGGCCGCTGCGCATTCTGCTTGGCGCCTGGCTGTTCGGCGGCATGACGATCCTGCAGCTGCAAGGACAGGCGCTCGGGCTGGAAGTGCCGTCGGAACTGCTGTCGGCCCTGCCCTATCTGGCCACCATCATCGTGCTGGTCCTCATTTCGCGAAACCGCCAGATGCTCGCGCTGCATTTCCCGGCCTCGCTTGCAAAGCCCTTCCGCCCGGCGAGCTGAACCAGGAACTATTCTCTGTTGTAGGGTATGCCGAGCGCCACCGGCTGATGCGTGCGCGATCGCAACCCGGCCAGCAGCACCAGGGATGCCACATAGGGTAGCACGAGGAATATCTGATGGGGAGGGGTATCCCCACGACCATGTAGGCAACCACCGCACCGATCAGCATGGTGCCCTCGACAGCGATGTTCCAAATGCCCGCGCTGCGTGACGAGTTCGCCCATCGCCGAAAACAGCAGCGGTGTCGCAATGCGGACCATCGCTGCCAGCAGGCTGATCAGCAGCGGTCCCTGCAGCAGCTCAAGCATGGACTTCCCTCCTCACGATCTGAAGGCGCGTCGCGACCGCGGCACTGAGAAAGAACAGCAGCACCAGCCCTTCCATCGCCGACACCAGACCAGCAGGCGTGCCGCTCTTCAGCCGCATATAGATGGTGCCGCTTTCCAGAGCGCCGAAGAAGCCATTGTCGACCAGCCAGGCGCCGTTGCCGCCAGCGTTGCGATAGGTCGAGGCGCTGCGCATTCGACAGCCCGGCCAAAAATAAGGCGATCCGCCTGCCGCGAGATGTCATGACAGCGGAAGTCAACAAGGTGCCGCCACGTCGATAACAGCCTTGATCAGACCGGACTTCTGCTGCGCCCAGATGTCACGGGGGCTGTCACGCAGGGTCGTGCGGTGGGTGACGAGTTGATCAATTGGTATTTTTCCCGCACAGATCGAGGCAATAACGTGCTGGAAATCGCCATGCGTCGCATTGCGACTGCCGATCAGCATCATTTCCCGCTTGTGAAACTCCGGATCGGAGAAGCTTATGTTGTCCTGCACGACGCTGACCATCACCATGACGCCGCCATGGGCGACATAGGCAAAGGCGGACTGCATCGAACGGCTGTTTCCCGTTGCGTCGAAGACGACATCGAAACCTGTTTTGGCGGTTCCTCCGCTATCGTTTCGACGATCGATCCCTTCGAGCCGTCGATCACCAGGAAGCCCAATTGCGTGGCGGCAAAGGCCAGCCGCTCCGCGTCGATGTCCATGATGGTCACGTTGTGGCGCGCTATGTGTGGGAGCCGACGCATCTCCTCAGAAATGCGTCGGCGCCAAAAGCCTACGTGTGGCGGATTTCCGTTCCCAGCACCTTCAAACATTCGCGGATGAACGCAGCAAGTGCCGTCCATCCCTTGGCCGAAACCATCGTCCCATCCACATAGGCATCGGTGGGAGACAGATCGATGTAAGTGCCGCCGGCAAGGGTCACCTCCGGCTCGCAAGCCGCGAGTGCTGCTACCTTCTTGCCGCGAACGACGCCGTCGACCGCGATCAAAATCTGGACGCCATGGCAGATCGTGAAGATCGGCTTCTTGGCGTCGTGGAAATGGCGCACGATCGCCTGCACGCGCTTGTCGGTGCGGATATACTCAGGGCCACGGCCGCCCGCGCAATAGACTGCGTGGTATTGGTCGAGCTGCTTCTCAGCGTCGGAAAACGTCTTGTTGATCAGCGCGTAGTGGCCGAGCTTTTCGGTATAGGTTTGGTCGCCCTCGAAGTCATGCAGCGAAGTCTTGATCAGGTCCCCAGCGTTCTTGTCTGGGCAGACCACATGGATAGTGTGACCGACGGCTTCCATCGCTTGCTGGTAGACGAAGATCTCGTATTCTTCGGTGAACTCACCGGTCAACATCAGTATCTTTTTGCCTGGCATGGCTCTTCCTCTCAGTGTTTTGGGCCAGGCAAGGCGCAGATCGCGCCCTGCCCTGCTGTGAAGTCGGATCGGCTCAGAATGGTGTCGACTTGCCCGCCCCGTTCTCGCCGATGATGGCGTGGACCTCACCGGGCAGGACGTCGAGCACTATGTCCGACAGCACCGTCACCGGGCCGTATTGTTTCGATAGGTGCTCGGCGCGCAGAACTGGTTCGACGGTGCCCGGCGCGTCACCAGAGGGCAGCGTGCTTCCTCCCTCTCCAGCGATATTGGCGGCAATGGACATCGGTTCCGGCCTCAATCGAATGCCGGAAGCAAGCGATCGCGCGAATGCTCGATGTGGACGCGCATCGCCTTTTGGGCGGCGTCGGGATCGGCCGAGCCGAACGCGGCGAGGATCGCCTCGTGTTCGTCGAGCGCCTCCTCGGTCACGCGGGCATGGTACATCAAGCGGAAGATATGGAAGTGGATGTGCTGGTGACTCAACGTCTCGCGAATGAGTTCGTTTTCGGAAAACTCCATGATCTTGTCGTGGAAGATCGCGTCCTGCCGGGCGAAATTCGAATAGCGGAGGCGATCGTCCTTGCCTTCGCGCCGTGACATCACGCCGGCCGCTTCCAGCAAAGTGTTGAGCTTCGCTTCGTCCATGGCAGCGGCAGCTTTCGCCGCGGCATGCGGCTCAAGCAGAAGGCGCATCTCATACAATTCGTCGAAACGGCGCCGGGTAATCTGGGGTGCCGCGCGGTAACCAATGAGATGCGTCTTGAGTACCAGGCCTTCGCCTTCGAGGCGGCCGAGCGCCTCGCGTATCGGCGTGTGCGAGACGTTGAATTCCTTGACCAGGCTATCGACGGTAATGCGGGAACCTGGCGCGATCTTCAGCGCCATCAGCTGCGCGAAGATCGCTTCGTAGACATCCTCGACCAGGCTGTTGGAGCGCTGGATGCGACCGCCGGCGGCGGTCGTTTCGGTCGTTTCGGTTAAGTCGGCGGTCTGCATCTTTTTGCCTCTTGACAGTGAGGACTGCTAACACGATGCTCCGGTAGATGCAATCCTATATCATATACGATTTTAAAGCGGATATAATTTTAAGCCGTCACATGGCGCCAGGCGCCTTTGCGGACAGATGGTGGATCCGTCGCGATAGCCTTTCCAGTTGAGCCGCCGTCAAAGGACAAAAGATCATCATGAGCCTCTTCGCCGCCCTCCGGCTTCCGCGTGAAATCCTTTTCGGCAAAGGCCAGCGTCATGTGCTGCAGACAGTCGCCAGCAGGTTCGGCCGGCGCGCGCTGGTCTGTACCGACGAGCGTTTCGCCGGCACCGCGGTGTTCGCGGAGATCGTCAAATCGCTCCAGGCTGCCTCGATCGAGGTGCTGGTGCATGACCGCGTCCTTCCCGACGTGCCGCGTGACACAGTCAGCATCTGCGTCGACGAGGCGAAGGGGTTCCGGCCCGAGATGGTGATCGGCATCGGCGGCGGCAGCTGCCTCGATTTCGCCAAATGCGCCGCCTTGCTGCTCAGTCACGGCGGCAACCTCCAGGACTATTACGGTGAGTTCCAGGTTCCTGGCCCGACGCTGCCGCTGATCGCTGTGCCCACCACCGCGGGCACCGGCTCCGAAGTGACTCCGGTCGCGGTGATCTCCGATCCTGACCGGACGCTCAAGGTCGGCATATCGAGCCCGCATCTGATCGCTGCGGTTGCCTTGTGCGACCCCGAACTGACGATGACCTGTCCACCAGGGCTGACCGCGATCGCCGGCGCCGATGCATTGACACACGCAATCGAGGCTTTCACCGCCATGCGGCGCGACGCGGACCCCGACATGCCGCAAAAACACGTGTTCATAGGCAAGACCGCGCTGACCGATCATTTCGCGCTGCTGGCCATAAAGCTGCTGGGGCGCAGTCTGCAGAGAGCCTGCACGGACGGCACTGACGCCGATGCGCGCGCCGATGTGATGATGGGCGCGTTGGCGGCAGGGTGTGCATTCGGTACCGCGGGTACGGCGGCGGCGCATGCCGTGCAGTATCCGGCCGGCGCGCTTACGCACACCGCGCACGGGTTGGGTGTGGCAACCATGATGCCCTACGTTATGACCTATAACAGGCGTGTGGCTGCCACTGAAATGGCCGAGATCGGTGGAGCGCTTGGCCTTGAGGCCAAGGGGCGAAGCGCTGAGGAGATGGCGGACGCCACCATCGAGCAAATCCGGCAGCTGTTCACGGCGATCGGCATCACGCCAACACTGGCCGATCTCGGCCTTCCCGCCGACAAGCTCGACTGGACCGCCGAGCAGGCGCTCGGCATCGACCGCCTGATCAAGAACAACCCGCGCCCCTTCGATCTCTCCGCCATGCGACGCCTTGTCCAGGCAGCTCATGACGGCGACCTCGCCGCCTGCGCTATGTAACAACGGAACAAGACTATGAATTCGAATGCTCATCAGCTCGATCAGGACGGCTACGACGTGCGCGGCTTTTCGCATGGGCTTTACATCGACGGGAGATGGCGGCCGTCCTCCGATGGCCGGCTCATCGATGTCGTCGACCCCTCCTCCGGGGCGAAGATCGCGGCGGTTCCCGATGCGACGATCGAGGATGCCACTGCTGCCGTCCAGGCCGCGGCCAAGGCGTCCAAAGGATGGCGGGAGACGCCACCACGCAAGCGTTCGGAAATCCTCAGGCGCTGTTTCGAACTCATGGTCGAACGCTCTGACACACTGGCCATGCTGATCTCGCTGGAGAACGGCAAGGCCCTGCGCGACGCGCGCGGCGAGGTGGCGTACGCCGCAGAATTTTTCCGCTGGAACGCGGAAGAAGCGGTTCGTATCACCGGTGAGTTCGGGACCGCGCCGGCAGGCACCAACCGCATCGTGGTCGACTATGAGCCGATCGGCATCTGCGTACTCATCACGCCGTGGAATTTTCCGGCCGCGATGGCGACACGAAAGATCGCGCCGGCGCTGGCGGCGGGCTGTACGGTCATTCTGAAGCCCGCCAGCGAAACGCCGCTGACGGCCTATGCGCTCGCCGCGCTGTACAGCGAAGCCGGCGTGCCGGCCGGCGTCGTCAATGTGCTCACCACGACCAGCCCCGGTCCACTGACATCGGCCATGCTGGCCGATCCGCGCGTCAGGAAGCTTTCGTTCACCGGCTCGACCGGTGTTGGCCGAACCTTGCTCGGCGAGGCCGCCAAGCATGTGATCTCCTGTTCAATGGAACTCGGCGGCAATGCACCTTTCATTGTCTTCGACGATGCTGATCTCGCTGCCGCGCTCGACGGCGCCATGATCGCAAAGATGCGCAATGCCGGCGAGGCGTGCACTGCCGCCAACCGCCTCTATGTGCAGTCGGGCATCCATGACGCGTTCGCCGACGGCCTTTCCAAACGCATGGCGGCGCTCAAGGTGGGAGCGGGCACAAATGCCGATACCGAATGCGGACCGATGATCACGAAAAAGGCGGTCGACAAGATCGACCGCCTGGTCAAGGACGCGGTGGGTCGGGGAGCCAAGGTGCTTTGCGGCGGCTCGATTTCAGAAGGGGAAGGCTTTTTCTATCCTCCGACGGTGCTGTCGGAGGTATCGTTGGAAGCTGACATGGCGCGTGAGGAGATCTTCGGGCCGGTAGCTCCGATCACCAGGTTCGAGACCGAGGAGGAGGCTGTGGCGCATGCCAATGACACGGAATATGGCCTTGCCGCGTACATTTATACGCGCGACGTGGGGCGTGGCATGCGGATAGCGTCGGGAATCGAGGCCGGCATGATAGGCCTCAACCGGGGACTGATGTCTGATCCAGCGGCGCCCTTCGGCGGCGTCAAGCAAAGCGGCCTTGGCCGCGAGGGCGGCCAGCACCACGGCATCGCTGAATTCATGGAGGCGAAATATATTGCCGTTACCTTCTGATCGGGCATCCATGCAGAAAGACGCCTTCCGCACCCGCGACCACGTCGCCGACTTCGATGACATCGTGACCAACATCGTCGCCCGCAGCGCAGCGACGCGCGCAACACTGCCCATGGTGGCTAATGTCGCCTATGGCAACGGCACAGCCGAGAGGCTCGACCTGTTCTTTCCGCCGGGAGAGCGCAAGAATCTTCCGGTTCATATGTTCATCCACGGCGGCTATTGGCGCATGTTTTCAAGGAGCGACTATTCCTATGTGGCGAACACAATCACCAAAGCCGGTGCGATCGCGGTCATCGTCGATTATGCGCTGATGCCCGAGTTCAGGATGGCGACAATCGTCGAGCAGGTCCAGCGTGCCAAACAATGGGTGCTGGACAATATCGTCGACCATGGCGGCGACCCAGGCCGGCTAAGCGTAAGCGGTCATTCGGCGGGCGCGCACCTGGCCACGTTCCTGTTCGAAAAGACGCCAATGCCATCATGCATCCGTGAAGCTCTGCTGTTGGGTGGTCTTTACGACCTGAAGCCCCTTCAGACATGCTTCCTCGAGCCACTAATCGGGATCACCGATGAGGAGACGGCTGCCTTCACCCCAATGATGCGGCGGCACGACCCAAAGACGGCGGTGACTATTCTCGTCGGAGAAGAAGAAACGCCGCCTTTTCACCAGCAAGCGGCCGATTTCAGCCTGCGATTGCGACAGCAGGGTTTGGCAGTTCACGACCTGTGCCTAAAACACCGAAACCATATGAACAGTGTACGGGACCTCGGCGTCGCCGGCACGCAGGGCGGCGATTGCCTGATGGAGATGATAGGACGTACGCGCGGCTAGCGTGAGAGGGCCACTGGCACAGCGCTACCTGAACATCGCACTCGGGGTGCTTTAACGCCCCCGATCCTCCCTCTGTCGCGGACAAATCCGGCGGACGAGAATTCGACTCCATCTCGTCCGACACCAGGCCTCTACTCCGCAGCCATAGCTAGTCGCAGGTCCGGCTCCTCCGTCGAGACCTCATGGATCTCATCCGCAGTCGGCTTGATGCGGAACCACGCGGTGTACAGAGCTGGGAGGAAGAGCAGGATCAAAACCGTGCCGGCCGCCGTTCCGCCGATCAGCGTGTAAGCCATCGATCCCCAAAACACGGAGTGCGTGAGGGGGATGAAGGCCAGCACGGCGGCGAGAGCGGTCAGGATGACGGGCCTCGTGCGTTGCACAGTGGCCTCAATGACGGCGTGATAGTCGTCAAGACCGGCAGCACGGTTCTCCTTGATCTGTTCCGTCAGGATCAGCGTATTGCGCATCAGGATGCCGGCCAGTCCTATGAGGCCCAGAATGGCGTTGAACCCGAAAGGCTGGTTGAAGGTGAGCAACATCGGCACGACCCCAACGAGGCCAAGCGGTGCCGTCAGCACGACCATGAACATCGTCGAGAAGGATCGTACCTGCAGCATGATGACGATCAGCATGGCGGCGATCATGGCCGGGAAGATCTTGCCCAAAGCAGTGTTGGCCTTGGTCGCCTCCTCGATTGATCCACCCATTTCGATGCGATAGCCGGCCGGAAGGGAAGCGATCAGCGGCTGCAGGGCCGTCATGATCTGCTTGGAGACCTCTGGAGGCTGCGTTGCCTCATTGATATCCGAGCGGACTGTGATGACCGGCAGACGATCGCGACGCTTCAGGATCGGCTCTTCAAGACGGACTTCCGAATGACCGATCTGGTCGAGCGGAATCTGGCGGCCGTCCCGGCTCATCAGCGAGAAATCCGCCAGACGCGCCGGGTCCAGCCGCTCAGCCCCAGCGCTGCGCGCCACGATCGGGACATTGCGAATGTCCTCGCGGACCTGCGTGACGGGAATGCCGGTGAGCAGGAACTGCAGCTGCTGGGCCACCTCCGCAGGCGACAGCCCAATGAGGTTCAGCCGATCCTGGTCAGGGATGAAGCGCAGTACGGGCGTGCGGTTGCCCCAGTCGCGGTTGGCCTGGCGCACGTCCGGGACGCCCCGCATGATCTCGATGGCCTTCTCGGAGATGCTATAGAGTTGCGTGGCATCAGTCCCCGTGACCCGGAACTCGACAGGGAACGGCGTATAGGGTCCGAACACTAGCTGCGTGACGCGGACATTGGCTTCCGGCGCGAGCCCCTGCGATACCGCCTCCCGGAGCCGGTGCTTCAGCGCCTCGCGCGCCTCCGCGTCCGGTGTCAGAACGACGATCTTGGCGAAGGCAGGATCAGGCAGTTCCGGGGCCATCGCGAAGAAGAAACGCGGAGCGCCCTGACCGACGTAGCTCGTCACGATCTTGGCTTCGGGCTGGCCGTCCAGCCAATGCTCGAGCTTCTCCACTGTGGCGGTCGTGGTCTCGATGCTGGTGCCTTCCGGCAGACGAACCTCGACCAGCACTTCGGGGCGGTCGGATGTCGGGAAGAATTGCTGTTTCAGGCTGCCCATGCCGACAACCGAAAGCGCGAAAACGATGGCGACGACACCGCAGGTCACGAACTTGTGGCGCACGGCAAAGATGATGAGCCGGCGAAGGCGCCGATAGTTCGGTGTATCGTATATGGCGTGAACGCCGCCTTCGACCGGTTTGATCGCGGGCAGCATCTTGACGCCAAGGTAGGGCGTGAAGACCACGGCGACAATCCAGGAGACGATGAGGGCAAACCCCACGACCCAGAAGATGTTGCCGGCGTACTCGCCGGCCGTCGAGCGTGCGAAGCCCACGGGCAGGAACCCAGCGATCGTCACGAGCGTTCCCGACAGCATCGGCGCCGCGGTATGGCTCCAGGCATAGGCCGCCGCTTTGATGCGATCCATGCCCTCTTCCATCTTCACCACCATCACTTCGATGGCGATGATGGCGTCGTCCACGAGAAGACCGAGCGCCAGGATGAGGGCGCCGAGCGTGATGCGATCGAAGAACCGGCCGGTCTCCAGCATGATGAGGAACACGGCGGCAAGCGTCAGCGGGACGGCGGCCGCCACGACGATGCCGACGCGCCAGCCCATGCTGAGCAGGCTGATCAGCAGCACGACACCGAGCGCCATCGCGAATTTCAACATGAACTCGTCGACCGCCGAGGTGATGTTGACGGCCTGGTCGGACACCTTGTCGAGCGTTATCCCAAGCGGCAATGTCCGTGCGATGGCCGCCGTCCTGTCCTCCAGCGCCTTGCCGAGCGCGCGACCGTCCCAACCTTCCTGCATAACGGCCGCGAGCATGATGGTGGGCTCGCCCTGGCGTCGGATGAGATAGGTGGGAGGGTCCTCGTAGCCGCGGCGAACCTCGGCAACGTCGGAAAGCTTCAGCGTCCGCCCCCCGGCAACGATCGGCGTGTCGGCGATAGCCTGGACACCGTCATAAGCGCCGTTGAGCCTGATGAAGACCTGCGGCCCCTGAGTATCGATCGAGCCCGCCGGCGTGACGGTGTTCTGCCTTTGCAGGGCCGCAACGATATCTTGTGCGGACACGCCGAGGGTTGCCAGCTTGGCATAGGAAAACTCGACGAATATCTGCTCCGGACGTTCACCGAGGATGTTGATCTTCTTGACGCCAGGCACGTGCAGAAGATCCTGGCGAATGGTCTCGGCCTGCCTGGCCAGCTCACGCATCGGCATGCCTTTTGCCTTCAGCGCATAAAGGGCGAAGCTCACATCGGAATATTCGTCGTTGACGAAGGGCCCGTAGACGCCGGGCGGCAGGTTGCGGGCTTCATCCCCGAGCTTCTTGCGGGCCTGGTAAAATTCTTCCTGCACGGCGGATGGCGGCGTGCTGTCCTTCAGCGTGACCGTCATATAGGCGTATCCCGGCCGCGTGGTCGTCTCGACCCGATCGTACCAGGTGAGCTCCTGAAGCCGCTTCTCCAACGGCTCGGCGACAAGGTCCTGCATCTCGCGGGCCGTCGCGCCCGGCCATGCCGTCGTGACCGTCAGGGTCTTGATGGTGAAGTTGGGATCCTCCGCCCGCCCGAGCATAAGGAACGCGTAGGCGCCAGCCGCCACGAGCAGGAGGATGAAGAACAGGGTGACGGCGCGTTCGCGAACGGCGATCGCTGAAAGATTGAGGTTCATCGTCAGTTGCTCCCGCTTTCGGAGGCAGTCCTGACGCGAGCGCCCTCCTGCAGGAGATGAGCGCCGAGCGAAACGACCGGATCTCCCATGTTCAGCCCGGAGACCACGGCGCTTTCGCTTGTCACACGAACAAGGCCGACGGGTCGGAAGTGTACGGTCGACGTGGCGCGATCCAGGGCCCAAACGCCGGTCTTGCCGCCATCATCGAGCACGGCTCCGAGCGGTACCTGGACTTCCGGCCGGCTCGCCTGGCTTGTGATCCGGATAGTGACGGTCGCGCCAAGCGGTGCTGCCGCGGCCTCCCCGTCGAGCACGTAGCGGGCCTCATAGGTACGGGTCTGGGGATCGGCGGCATCCGACAACTGCCGCAGATGCGCGGTATGGCGCCCATCGGCTGCATAAACGGCGGCCTCGGCCACAGAACCGATCGCCGGCCGGATCGTTTCGGGAAGCGCGACCACCGCTTCACGAGGGCCGGCCTGGGCGATCCGAACCACTGTCTGACCGGCGGAGACGACCTGTCCCGGCTCGCCGATGGTTTCGACCACAGTTCCATCCGTGTCCGCCACCAGGACGGAATACGCCGCTTCGTTTTCCGCGACTTTCGCTTCCGCTTCGGCGGCGGCGAGTTGTGCGGTCGCGGTATCCAACGCGGCCTTCGCCTGCTCGTAGCGCTGCGGAGTTGCTGCTAATTCCTTCTTGACCAGAACGGCATAGCGCTTTTCGTCAGCGCTCGCCTGAACCAGCACAGCGCGTGCCGCGGCAACCGCATTGCGCTTGGCGGTGAGCGCGAGAGCCAGATCGGTGTCGTCGATACGCAGAAGCGGTTGGCCCGCCTTGACCCGTTCACCGACGTTCACCAAGCGCTCGATGATCTTGCCGGGTACGCGAAAACCAAGATTGCTCTGCACCCGCGCGGCAATCGTGCCCGTGAAGCCGCGTTCGGATCCAGCCACTGGCGCCGCCGTCACCAATCTGACGATCGGCGCTTCCTGCCTCGGATCCGCCACTGCGGCTGCCTGCGTGCGAACGGGCAGCGTGACGAATGCGGCCACCCCTAACCCAGCAGCCAGGATGCTGCCCAGCCCAATGACAAGTCGCTTTTTCATGCCCATCGCCTCATGCCGAAATAGATTGCGTTCGAACTCTATATCTGCTATTGATTACGAATGCAATCTAAAAAAGGAGACTGATGATGCGCGTAAGTCGCAGTCAGGCAGAGCAAAACCGGCAAACCGTGATCGATGTGGCAAGTCGCCTTTTTCGCGAGCGCGGCTTTGACGGCATCGGCCTCAAGGATCTGATGAAGGGGGCCGGGCTGACCCAAGGCGCCTTTTACAAGCAATTCGAGTCGAAGGACGATCTGGCGGCGCAGGCATCCAGGCGGGCGATGGAAAGCGCCACCCACAGGTGGTCGGCCGCGACCGCGGCAAATCCTGGGAACCCGCTCGACGGGGTGATCTCATTCTACCTCAGTATGGATCATCGCGGGGAAAAGATGGACGGCTGCCCGGTCGTTGCGCTCGGCTCGGATGCCGCCAGGCAGGGCCCCGAGGTGAGGGCGTCATTCGAGGCCGGGATCAAGGAGTACCTTGAGATGCTCGGCAGTTGGGTTGGCGAGGGCGACAGTGAGAAGGCCGGCGACAAGGCAATGGCTGTTCTCTCGACAATGGTCGGCGCGGTACTGCTCTCGCGGGTCGTCAACGACCCCGACCTCGCTCAGGCATTTCTGGATGCGGCGGCCGATCAGGTTCGCGAAACAGTCGCCGTCCCGGAGGCCCGACGCGAGCGCCAGCGGCGCTCATAACTGACGCTCTTCGCTCCGACCTTCCATGCTTCTCCAACTCCGGTCCAACACAAAGAAAGACATAATTTCCATGAACAAGACCAATCCTGGCGTCGCCCTTGTGACAGGGGCATCTTCCGGCATCGGCCGCGCTACCGCCGATGCCTTGCTAAGGGCGGGCTATCGCGTATTCGGTACCAGTCGTCGCGAAGCCGCCGAAAGCTCTGGTGGCATTACCATGCTGGCTTGTGACGTGACCGATGATGAGTCCGTCGTGAAGATGGTCGAGAAGGTACTGGCCGAGGCCGGGCGCATCGACCTGCTTGTCAACAATGCCGGAATGGGTCTGTTTGGCGGCGCGGAGGAGTCCTCAATCGCCCAGGCTCAGGCGCTGTTTGACGTGAACGTCTTCGGCGTTTTGCGCGTGACCAATGCGGTGTTGCCGACAATGCGACGCCAAGGGATGGGCAGAATCGTTAATTTGAGTTCGGTACAGGGGATTATCCCCGCCCCCTATTTCGCGCTTTACTCGTCGACCAAACATGCCATCGAGGGTTATTCCGAATCGCTCGATCACGAATTGCGCCCGTTCGGCATTCGCGTGTCGTTGGTGGAGCCCGCCTATACCCGTACGTCATTCGAGGACAATCTCGCCGCCCCCGATCAATTGCTTGATATCTATGACTCCGCGCGCGCTGGCATGACTATATCCGTTCGGAAATCGATGGAAAAAGGTGATGCGCCCGAAGTGGTAGCCGAGACCGTTTTGGCCGCTGCGATCGATCCCACTCCGAAGAAACGCTATGCGGCGGGAAAAATGGCGCGCCAGGTCAGTTTCCTGCGCCGTTTCGTCCCCGCGTCCGCATTCGACAAGAGCCTGCGAAAGCAGCTCGGGCTGCCGGCCTGACGCCGGCCTTATCAGGGAATTCATGGCGGCCGGCGGTAAGCTGAGCCACGACGAAATCGTGACTCGCAACCGGGCGGTGACTGCGGAGTGACCGAAGCCTAAGATTGGCGTGTCGATCCCGGCATCCTGGTCGTTCGCATCTTCCCCAACCCGCGGAGCTGCCTGCGGCTGGTTCGGGCGTTGGCAGTGAATATCCGCGAGAACTGGCTTGAGGCGACCCGCTATCTCAAGCAACGGGATAGAGCCTTTTCCAACTCCTGGAGCGGGAACTTGCTTCTTCCCGTGAAATACCGGAAGAAAGATGATCGACTGGCGATTGATTCGGAGCTTGTGCATGCGCGGGGTGCGAGCGGCTTTGGCTGCACTGATCCTGACCGGTTCCATCACTTCCGCCCTCGCTGACAACAGTTCTCCCTTCATCTATCTTGCAACCGAAGATCCTTTCGCTGCCGGTCAACCGACGAAGAACGACGTCTATTTTTTTGGCGGCGTTTTTGCGGCCGGGTCCTTCGGGGATACCATCAACGTCTTCGGCGCCGACTATACGAACAACTACATTATCGGAGCTGCTTACGGCCGCGACTTTGCCGATATTGGCGCTGGTTTCGTTCTTGGCGGTGTGACCGGGGCCGCCGTAAGGTTTGGCGAGGACGACGACACGTCAGGAGAAGTTTGGGCCGGGGTTAGGGTTCGTCACCAGGGCCTTGTCATCGGCGATCTGGCGATTGCGCCCGCACTGACGGCCGGTCTGAGTGCCGTTACGGGCACCACCGGGATCGAACGCGAACGCGAAATCTATTACGACGGCGACGCCTCTTTCCTTGGTTTCATCGGCGCGGAGCTTTCCTTCAGGCTAAGACAAGCTCCCAACGTGGAGCTTGTCTATCAACTCCACCACAGATCCGGCGCCGGTGGCACGTTTGGAAATATGGGAGAGGGTTCCAACGCGAATACTGTTGGAGTCCGTTATCGCTTCTAGCTGACGCCTGAACGCTCCGACAGCAAGCCTGGAAGCTGACAGCTTGAATTTTGTGATGTAAAATCAATCGCTTAAGAGAGAAGCCGATGGTACCGTTGGCTGGGATCGAACCAGCGACCTCCGGATCCACAATCCGGCGCTCTAACCATCTGAGCTACAACGGCACATTTGCCTGAGCGGGATCGAAGCAGAAAAACTCATCCACTCGACCGCTCTGTCTTTCGGCGATGCGTCCTTACGGGCTTATGGATTCTAATTCAAGGCTTTTGGAAAGCAAAGATCAGTTCCTCACATCGGCGCGACATTTGCCTGGCAAAAGGAGGGCACAAGGCAAGAACAGCGCCGAGCAAAGAAAAAGGCCGGCGGGAGGAGGTGCCGGCCTTTTCCTGTTACGAGCCAGCGGGAGGAGGTGCTGGCTGGTCACCCCGGGAGGCAGAGGGAGGAGGTTCCACCCGCCGGGTATTCTTTGATGGCCACCATCATACACCTGATCTTTTTTAAGAAAATGCGACCTTTTGCTGCATCTTCAGATCATGCGTAATGTTAGGCAACCTTGATTTCCTTCATCGCCTTCTCGAAGGCGGTCTTGATCGGCTTGGAGACGTCCTCGGCTGCCTTGGAGGCGACGGCCTGGAAGTCCTTGGCCTGCTCGACGGTCGTCTCGACGCGCTTGCGCAGGAACGCGGTCTGCAGCTCGACGACTTCCGACAGCGACTTGGCGCCGATCAGCGCTTCGAGGTGGGAGAAGCCGGCTTCGGCATTGGCACGCAGAGCGGAAATGGTCTTGAGCGAGAGGTCGCTGGAAACGGTCTTGGCGGTCTCGAAGGTCGACTCCAGAGCCTTCTGGGTCTCCTCGGCGCCGGTCTTCAGCTTGGCATAGGCTTCCTTCGACTGCTCAACGCCCTTTTCGGCGAAAGCGCGCATCTGGTCGGTGGCCTTGGAAGCGTCGAAGCTCGGGAATTCAACGTTTTCGATCGTCTCGGCGGTCTTGGTCCTGGACATTTTCCATCCTTTTCAGCGGCAGCGGCTTTGACAGAAAGCCGTCTCGTTCATGTATGATGGCAATATAAAGGCAAATTTTGTGCATTGCAATATCTTTGTTGCAGTGCACCATAAATTTCTTTGGGCCATTAACCAAGAGCCCAGATTCCAGCCTTTGCACGTTCTGGCTTGTGGACCTTCGCGCCTCCGGCTTTTATTAACAAAGCGTTAACTGCAAATTCGCCGCTCCGTGAGGGTTCGCCAAGCGCATGCCGTCCGAATATTCCTTCCTCGACGTCGCCGTGCTCGACGCGGTCCGCCAGCGCTTTGCCGCCGGCGACGCGATCGCGATCCTGTCGGCGGACCTGGAGCAGGTGATCTGGGCCAACGGGCCGGGAGCCGCGATGTTCGGCTACCCCGACATCGAGGCCATCATCGGCGCCTCGGCGCAGCTGCCCTTGATCGCCAGGCGCCAGATCATGGCGACCAGCGGATTTCCCGAGATCGGCAGTGACCGCGCCATCATGGTGCGGCTGGCGACCGGCATGACCAGCCGCGCCGTCGGCTTCCTGGCCAGTGCGGTGACCATGCCGGACGCCGAGAAGGCGATCATGCTGGCGGTGCCGGCGGCGCAGACGGGCTCGCGCAGTGCCGGCGAAATCGCCGCGCGGGCCATCAGCGGCCTTACCGAGGATGGCCATTTCATCGCCTTTGTCGACGCCGGGGGCACTGTCGAGGCAGCCTCGGAAGGATTTTCGGCGCTGGGCATCCTGCCGGAGACGCTGGCCGCGCTCGTCGCCGACGTCGCGGCCGAAAGCGACCGCATCGTCAAGCGCCTCGTCCCCGGCGGCACCGCCTCCTATCCGGCAGGGCTGGCAAGACTGACCGAGGAGCGGCATCTGCTGGTGGTGATCGACGAGGACCAGCTCGACGACACGGCCCCTGCCGAACACCCGGCGCAAACCACTGCCGAGGCCGCGCCGGCCGACGCCGCTGGCGTCCAGCCGGAACAGGGTTCCAAGGCGGCACCAAACGACGAACCGGGCGCCTCGCGAACGGCCGACGCCGCATCGCAGCCGCATGAGATCGCCGACGCGACCGGGCAGACGCCGACAGCGGCCAACAGCGATCGACCGGCAGCTGCGCGCACGCCGGCGCAGCACGACCATTGGTACTTCAACGCAGGCGAGGACGAAGGGCAACAGCCGCGCCGGCCCGAACCTGAAGCGCCGACTGAACCGGCGGCCCTGGAAGTTCCCGCCCAGGGCACGAAACAACAAGACACCGAACGGAATGATGTCCAGGCCACGACCGCGCCTGCGACCGTTCCAGCGATAGACCGCGCAGCGGCGCCGGTACGCTTCGTCTGGCGCACCGACGCCGAGGGCAAGTTCAGTGCGCTGTCCCCGGAATTCGCCGACATCGTCGGCAAGCCCGCGGCCGACGTGATCGGCCGGCGCTTCAAGGATGTCGCGGCCACCTTCGGCCTCGACCCCTCCGGCGAGATCGCAGGCCTCCTGGAACGGCGCGATACCTGGTCCGGGCGCTCCGTGCTGTGGCCGGTCGTCGGCACTGATCTGAAGATACCTGTCGACCTGGCGGCGCTGCCTGTCTATGGCCGCAGCCGCGCCTTCGAGGGCTTCCGCGGCTTCGGCGTCGCTCGCGCCAGTGACGCGGTCGTCGATCCGGAGGCCATCGGCATGGCGCTGGTGCCCAACGGCGAGGCGCCGGCGGCAACGGAACCGAAAGCCCTCGAACCAGCATCGGAAGAGCCGAAAGCCGAGGGCCCTCAGGCATCGGATCCATTCAAGGGCGAGGTGCCGGCGCTGACGATCGTGCCGAAACCGGAGCGGCGCTTTGCCGACAAGGTGATCCGGCTGGCCGAACATCGCCAGCCGGCCAACGACAAGGGCCTGTCGAGCCTGGAACGCAGCGCGTTCCGCGAGATCGGTGAGCGGCTGAAGAAAGACAGTTCCCCGGTGGAGCCGCCAGAGGCTAAGGAGCCCAGCCTCGAAAGCTCCGGGAAAGCGACGACCGAGACATCTGCTGAACCGTTGACGGAAACTGCAGACGTGCCGACAGCGGAGGCCGAAGCTCCGGCCGAGGCGGCCGGCGACCCGACGAATGCCGGCGAAACCCCTGCGGCAGAGCCAGAGAACGAACCGGTCCAGCCTTCTGATGTCGATGCCGAAGACGAGCGGGATCTGGCGCGGCTCGATGGCGGCCATCCGGACGAAGCGGTTCATGAAGACCGCTCCGAGCCGAATGCGACGGGCTCATTGCTCGACTATGCCGGCCATGATGATGACAGCATGACGTCGGCAGACTTCCGCGATGCCGAGGATAGCGAGGATTGGGCGCAGCCCGACGAGGAAGCCTCCGCGCCCGACGGGCAGGCGGTTGCGTCCGCCGAGGAAACAGCCAGTGTAGGCGACGCCGTGGAAACACGCATCGAGCGCCAGCGCCTGCAGGTGCCGCCGCTCAAGGCCGAAGGGTTCGTGCCGTCGGCGTTTTCAGCCGGAGATGAGCACAAGGCTCCCGATACCTCGCTTCTCGGCAAGTTGCCGGTGCCGCTGCTCATCCATTCCGGCGACCAGTTGCACTATGCGAACGAGGAATTCCTCAACCTGACCGGCTATGACGCGCTCGACGACCTGGCGGATGCCGGCGGCCTCGGCGCGCTGTTTGCCGACCCCTACGCCGACGACGGCGCTTCCGACGGCACCGATCGCGCGCTGCGGTTGAAGACGCGTGATGGGCAGGAATTCCCGATCGAGGCCATTTTGCGCTCTGTTCCCTGGCGCGATGGCAAGGCGTTGATGCTGGTCGTGCGCCGCTCCGACGAGGATGATGCACCAGCGGGCCTGCATGCGGTTGGCGACGAGCAGACGCAGCCAGACATTCCCGAACTCAAGGCACGCATCGCCGAGATGCGCACCATCATCGACACCGCCACCGACGGCGTCGTGCTGATCGGCCGTGACGGCACCATCCGCTCGATCAGCCGTCCGGCCGAAGCGCTGTTCGGCTTCGACAGCGACGACGTGACCGGCAAGCCGTTCGCCTCGCTGTTTGCGATCGAAAGCCAGCCCGCGGCGCGCGACTATCTCAACGGACTGTCCGAACCCGGCGTGGCGAGCGTCATGAATGACGGCCGCGAGGTGATCGGGCGCGAGGCGCAAGGGCGCTTCATCCCGCTGTTCATGACCATTGGCCGGCTGCCCAACGACAGCGGCTTCTGTGCTGTCGTGCGCGACATCACGCAGTGGAAGCGGGCCGAAGAGGATTTGACGCAAGCGCGTGCGGTGGCCGAGCGCGCATCCTCGCAGAAGACCGATTTCCTCGCCCGCATCAGCCACGAGATCCGCACCCCGCTCAATGCCATCATCGGCTTTTCCGAACTGATGGTCGACGAGAAGTTCGGACCTGTCGCCAATGACCGCTACCGCGACTATCTGCGCGATATCAACCGCTCGGGCAATCATGTGCTCGACCTCGTCAACGACCTGCTCGACATCTCGAAGATCGAAGCCGGCCAGCAGGAGATGGCCTACGAGGCGGTGTCGCTCAACGACACGCTGGCCGAGACGGTGGCGATGATGCAGCCGCAGGCCAACCGCGAACGCGTCATCATCCGCTCCAGCTTCGCTTCGCGGCTGCCGGAAGTGGTGGCCGACCTGCGCAGCGTGCGCCAGATCGCCCTCAACATCCTGTCGAATGCCATCCGTTATACCCAGGCTGGCGGCCAGGTGATCGTCTCGACCGCCTATGAGATGTCAGGCGACGTCGTGATGCGGGTGCGTGACACCGGCATCGGCATGAGCCAAGCCGAGATCGAGCAGGCGCTGAAGCCGTTCAAGCAGATCAACGCGCTGAAACGCGGACGCGGCGACGGCACAGGGCTTGGGTTGCCATTGACCAAGGCGATGGTGGAAGCCAACCGCGCCCGGTTCATCATCAACTCGACACCGGGCGAAGGCACCCTGGTCGAAGTCGCTTTTCCATCGACCCGTGTGCTCGCGGAATAGGCTAGCCTTTCCCCCAGGTCGATCCGGTATCGGCAAAAGAAAAGGCGCCCAAAGGACGCCTTAAGAGATGGGATTGCTGTCACAACGGGGGCTTGAGCGAATTCAGATCCTCCGGGGGCTGAGGAACGGGATTTCTCCCTCAAGTTATGTACGACTATCGACGCCGGGCCTTAACAACTCCTTACCGGCGCGGCGGAAAATTTACGAATGTGTACCACTCATGAAATCTAGGTAAATTCTACCGACATATTCGGTTAACCATGCCGGAAAATCTGTGTTTCATGCATGTCGTTGTCTCAAAACCGAGGCCACTTTGAACGACATGCATTAGCGATCACTCAGCCAGCTGCGGCAGGTCCTTGAACAGCTCCAGCGCCTCTGGATTGGCCAGCGCCTCCTTGTTCTTGATGGCGCGGCCATGCACCACGTCGCGCACCGCAAGCTCGGTGATCTTGCCCGACTTGGTGCGCGGGATGTCCGTGACGGCGACGATCCTGGCCGGCACGTGGCGCGGGCTTGCGCCGCTGCGGATCTTGGCGCGTATACGTTTTTCGAGTTCCTCATCGAGTTGCACGCCGGCGGCCAGCCGCACGAACAGGACGACGCGCACGTCATTGTCGAAGTCCTGGCCGATGCACAGCGCCTCCAGGATCTCCGGCATCTGCTCGACCTGGTTGTAGATCTCCGCCGTGCCGATCCTCACGCCGCCCGGGTTAAGCGTGGCGTCGGAGCGGCCATGGATGATCAGGCCGCCATGCGCGGTCCATTCGGCGAAATCGCCGTGACACCAGACATTGTCGAAGCGCTCGAAATAGGCCGCCCGGTACTTCTTGCCCTCGGGATCGTTCCAGAAGCCGATCGGCATCGCCGGAAACGCCTTGGTGCAGACCAGTTCGCCCTTTTCCTGCCGGACCGGCCTGCCGTCATCATCCCAGACATCAACGGCAAGGCCGAGGCCGGGACCCTGGATCTCGCCGGTCCAGACCGGCTGCGTTGGCACGCCGAGCACGAAGCAGGAGACGATGTCGGTGCCGCCGGAGACCGAGGCCAGATGCACGTCCTTCTTGATGCCGTCATAGACGAAGCGGAAATCCTCCGGCGACAGCGGCGACCCAGTGGAGGAAATCGCCCGCACGCTTGACAGATCATGACTGCGGATCGGCTTCAGGCCGGCCTTGCGGACGGAATCGATGAATTTGGCCGAGGTGCCGAAGAAGGTCATCTTCTCGGCATCGGCAAAGTCGAACAGCACATTGCCGTCGGGGTAGAAGGGAGAGCCGTCATAGAGCAGCAGCGTGGCACCCGAAGCGAGCCCCGACACCAGCCAGTTCCACATCATCCAGCCGCAGGTGGTGAAATAGAAGAAGCGGTCGCCCTCGATCAGCCCTGCATGCAGCCGGTGTTCCTTGACATGCTGGATCAGCGTGCCGCCGGCCGAATGGACGATGCATTTGGGAATGCCGGTCGTTCCAGACGAAAACAGGATGTAGAGCGGATGCGAAAACGGCAGCCGCTCGAAGCTGACGGGTTTGACGGCAAAGGGCGACAGCGCCTCCTCCAGCGCCACCGCCTTGTCGATGGTACCGGCGACATCGCTCGACGTGCCGAGATAGTCGACGACCAGTATCTTGCGGACGGTCGAGAGCTTGGCCGCGACCGCGGCGATCTTGTCGGCAACCTCGATCGCCTTGCCATTGTACCAATAGCCATCGGGCGCGATGAAGACGACGGGCTCGATCTGGCCGAAGCGGTCGAGCACGCCCTGCTCGCCGAAATCGGGAGAGCAGGACGACCAGACCGCGCCGATCGAGGCGGCAGCCAGCATGGCGGCAACGGTTTCCGGCATGTTGGGCATCATCGCGGCAATGCGGTCGCCCTTCTTCACCTTGAGCGACAGAAAAAGCTGCTGCAGCCGTGAAGTCAGCGCATGCAACTCGTTCCAGGACAGCCGGCGCTCGACCTTATCCTCGCCGCGAAACACGATTGCCTCACTGGCGCCGGTCTTCTTCAGCAAGTTCTCGGCAAAATTCAGTGTAGCCTCGGGGAAGAACGATGCGCCGGGCATTCTGTCGCCATCGACCAGCGCAGGCTCGCCCCCATTAGTGCCCTTGTCGCCGACGATGCCGCAGAAATCCCAGACCAGGCTCCAGAACCCTTCGCGGTCCTCGACCGACCAGCCGTGAAGCTGCGAATACGAAGAAAACGCCACGCCGGCTTTCACTTCGGCGACCCTGGTGAAGGCGGTCAAGGGTGCTGCATCAATCTGGTCTTGCGTCGGGGTCCAGAGCGGTACTTCGGCAGCCATGATCGTTCCTCCACGGTCGCCTCGCTTATGCATATCGCAGCGCAGCAGAGCAAGATTTTGTTCGGCCGATGCGGCCAGATGTGCGCAAATGCCATCGCCGGGCCATAAAGACTTGAAATGCGTCGGCCCTAAGTCGTAGTGACGACTGGAAGTCGTGGTGACGACTGGGTTACACCCATCGAGCGATCTTTGTCGGAATGGAAGCATACGGGGCGATATGCCATCATCTTTGATCCGGCGCGGAATATGGGCGATCGGCGCTGCCGTGATCGTCATCGCGCTGGTGGTTGCCACCCTGCCGCTGATCGCCTCCACCCGTATCGTGCGCGACCGCATCGCCTGGGAAATGAGTGCGTGGAGCGGCTTCCGGGTCGCCATCGAAGGCTCGCCGCGCATCGAGGTCTGGCCGACATTCCGGGCGATCCTGACCGATGTGACGCTTTCGCAATGGACCGACACCGAGACGCCGCCGGTCGTCGAGGCCGAACGGGTCGAGGTCGACCTTTCCGCCATGGCGGCCTTGCGCGGCGACGTGGTGTTTTCGACGGCGCGGCTGGTGCGGCCGACGATCCGGGTTCAGCGCACGCCAACCGGCCTTTTCCTGCCCGCCGTCCCAACCGGTGGGCGCATCACGCGTTCCATCGACACGGCCCGGGGCGTCGTCAATGCCGACCCCGCAAAGCCGAATCTCGACAAGCTGCCGACCGATACTTTCGGCACGGTGGAGTTTCGCGACGGCCGCATGGTGGCTTCGGTCAACGGTAAGGACGTCGAGATTCTGAGCAGCCTGAGCGGACAGGCGACCTGGGCGGCGATGAACAGCAATGCAACGCTATCGGCGACCGGGATCTGGCGCGGCGAAAGTGTGGCCGTGGACGCCGCATCGGAGAAGCCGCTGGTGCTTTTTGCTGGCGGCTTGGCGCCGCTTTCCCTGTCGTTCAAGGCGCCCCCCGCCACCTTCTCTTTCGACGGCACGGCCAGCATGTCCGAAAACAGCTATTTCGACGGTCAGGCGAAATTTTCGGCGCCCTCGCTACGCCGCGTGCTGGAATGGTTGCAGGCCGGCATCGCGCCGGGTGCTGCGATCGGCTCGGTCAGCATTTCGAGCAAGGTCACGGCAACGGCCGGGCGCGTCAAATTCGACAACACCGCCATTGCGCTGGACAACAATCCGGGAATGGGAGCGCTGGACCTGTCGCTTGGCGAAGCTCAGCCGGTGATCTCCGGCACACTCGCCTTCGACACGCTCGACCTCAGATCGTTCCTGTCGGCCTTCACGCCGCTGGCGCCCACCGGCGCGGTGGGGCCTAGCGAAGTCGACAGTAGTTTCGCCGACAAGATCAACCTCGATCTGAGGTTGTCCGCAGCACACGCCACCGCCGGGCCTATCCAGCTCGCCGACGTCGCCGCCACCGCCCAGGTCAAGGATGGTCTGTCCGTCTTCGATATCTCCGATGCCTCGGCCTTCGGCGGCAACATCCAAACCAGCCTTCGCTTCGACCGCAAGCCGGAAGGCTCGCAGGTCGAAATCCGGCTGCTGGCCTCCGACATCGACGGCGGCGCTTTTGCCACCGCGGCGGGGATGACGCGGCTGGTGCCGGTCGGCACGGGGACCGTCTCGGTGATCCTCAAGGGGCCGGGCAGAACCTGGAATTCCATCTTCGACAATGCCGACGGCTCGGTCTCGGCGACCTTCGGACCGGGTGCGTTGAGCAAGCTCAACCTGCCGGCCTTTCTCAAGCATACCGAACAAGGCGGCTTTTTCGCGCTCGACGACGTCTCCGACGGAACGCTGCCGATCGACGGCGCCGAGATCAAGGCCAGCATTTCGAAGGGCGTGGCACGGATCGACAAAGCCGAAGCCAATTCGGCGAAATATAAGATCTGGCTGTCCGGGATCGCGTCCTACGCCGGACGCGGACTGGCCCTGTCCGGCGGTGTCATTCAGCCGGACCAGGCGGCAACGCAGACCAATGGCCAGCAAGGCCCCAACCAGGCATCGTTCTTCGTTGGCGGGACCTGGAGCACGCCGTTCATTTCACCGATCAGCCGCGGCGTTTCGGGGGAATAAGGCAGCCGCGCTTTCCGTCTTCACCCGCGCTGTGCGGCCTGCTCGTCGAGTTGGCGCTGCACCTCACGCCGCTTGTTGGCAAGCGAGGCGATGATAACGCCGATCGCCACAACGGCGATCAGGATGGTGCAGGCGGCATTGATCTCCGGTGTCACGCCAAGGCGAACCTGGCTGTAGATCTTCATCGGCAGCGTCGTGGCGCCCGGCCCGGAGGTGAAGCTGGCGATGACCAGATCGTCGAGCGAAAGCGTAAAAGCCAGCATCCAGCCGGAGACGATTGCCGGCATGATCACCGGCAGCGTGATCTGGAAGAAGGTCTTCACCGGCGTCGCGCCAAGATCCATCGCCGCTTCTTCCAGCGAGCGGTCGAAGGTGATCAGGCGCGACTGCACGACGACGGCGACGAAGCACATGGTCAGCGTGATGTGGGCCAGCGTGACGGTCAGGAAGCCACGGTCGAGACCGACGGCAACGAAGAGCAGCAGCAGCGACAGGCCGGTGATGACTTCCGGCATGACCAGCGGCGCAAAGACCATGCCGGAGAAAAGCACCCTGCCCTTGAAGCGTGTGTAACGGGTCAAGGCGAGTGCCGCCAGCGTGCCGAGTACCGTCGCCACAGTGGCCGAGATCAGGCCAACGCGTGCCGTCACCCAGGTCGCGTCCATGAGGCCCTGGTTGTGGAACAGCGAGACGTACCATTTGGTCGAGAAGCCGCCCCAGACAGTGACCAGTTTCGACTCGTTGAAAGAGAAGACGATGAGCAGCACGATCGGCAGATAGAGAAAGGCAAAGCCAAGCACGATCGAGGTGATGTTGAAGCGGCTCCAGGTGGCGTTCATGAGGTCACCTGTCCATTTCCTGAGCGCGCGCCTGAGCCCGCTGGAAGAGCATGATCGGCACGATCAGCAGCAACAGCAGGATGACGGCGACGGCCGACGATACCGGCCAGTCGCGATTGGCGAAGAACTCGTTCCACAGCGTCTTGCCGATCATCAGCGTCTGCGACCCGCCGAGCAGATCGGGAATGACGAATTCGCCGACGGCCGGAATGAACACCAGCAGGCAGCCGGCGATGACGCCGGGCAGCGACAGCGGGAAGGTGATCTTCCAGAAAGCGCTGGTCGGCGGACAGCCGAGATCCTTTGCCGCCTCGATCAGCGAATAATCCATCTTCTCGAGAGCGGAATAGAGCGGCAGCACCATGAACGGCAGGTAGGAATAGACGATGCCGATGAAGATCGCCGTATAGGTGTTGAGGATGATCAGCGGCTGGTGGATGACGCCGGTGGCGAGCAGCAGCTGATTGAGCAGTCCCTCGGGCTTGAGAATGCCGATCCAGGCGTAGACGCGGATCAGGAACGAGGTCCAGAACGGCAGGATCACCAGCATCAGCAAGGTCGGGCGGATCGTCGCCGGCGCGCGCGCCATGCCGTAGGCGATCGGATAGCCGACGAGCAATGTCAGGACCGTCGAGATCGCGGCGATGATGACGCTGGTCACATAGGCGTTGAAGTAGAGCGCGTCCTGAGTCAGCCAGGTGTAGTTGTCGAGGCTGAGTTGTTTCAGCTGAGCCAGAAACCCGGAAATGCCGCCGCTGAAATCGAGTGCCGGCGTATAGGGCGGAATGGCGATCGCCGTCTGCGACAGCGAAATCTTGAAGACGATGACGAACGGAATGAGGAAGAAGAACAGCAGCCAGACATAAGGGATGATGATGACCAGGCGGCCAACGAAGGCAGCGCCCAGCCTGGCGAGGGCGGTTTTGCCGGCATTGGTTGCCGGAGAAGCTGATGTGGTGGTGACGGCGGCGCTCGACATGGTCGCCCCCTACCGCGTCAGCACGACGCCGGCGTCGGGCCGGAAGGAAACCCAGGCGCGGTCGTTCCAGCTCAGCGGATCCTCGGTGATGCGGGCCGCATTCATGGTGCTCGCGCGCACCACCTGACCGTCGTCCAGCCTGACGTGATAGACGGTCATGTCGCCGAGATAGGCGATGTCGTAGACCTCGCCCTCGATGGCGTTGACGGCCTCGGCCGGCTTCTTCGACGACACCTTGATCTTTTCCGGCCTGATGGCGAAGGTGACAGCCGTCCCGGCACTGGCAGCGCCGGCATTGTCGGTGCGGATGGTGATGCCATTGCCGGCGTCGATGCTGGCGCTACCGGCATCGCCACGCGCGATCTTGCCCTCGAACATGTTCACGTTGCCGACGAAACCGGCGACGAAGCGCGACCCCGGCGCCTCGTAGACTTCGGCCGGCGTTGCCACCTGCATCACCTCGCCCTTGTCGATGATGGCGATGCGATCGGCCATGGTCATCGCCTCCTCCTGGTCATGGGTGACGACGACGAAAGTCAGGCCGAGGTTCTGCTGCAGGTCCATCAGTTCGAACTGCGTTTCCTCACGCAGCTTCTTGTCCAATGCGCCGAGCGGCTCGTCGAGCAGCAGCACCTTCGGCCGCTTGGCGACCGAGCGGGCGAGCGCGACGCGCTGGCGCTGGCCACCGGACAGTTGGTGCGGCTTGCGCTTGGCGAACTGCTCGAGCTTGACCAGCTTCAGCATCTCGGCAACGCGCGACGCGATTTCGGGCTTCGGCATGCCGTCCTGCTTGAGGCCGAAAGCAATGTTGTTCTCAACCGTCATATGCGGGAACAGCGCATAGGACTGGAACATCATGTTGACCGGCCGGCGATAGGGCGGGATGCCGCGAAGATCCTGGCCATCGAGCAGGATACGGCCGGCCGTCGGCTCCTCGAACCCGGCAAGCATCCTGAGCAGCGTCGATTTTCCGCAACCAGAGGCGCCGAGCAGGGCGAAGAACTCGCGCTCGAAGATGGTCAGCGACAGATTGTTGACGGCGGTGAAGTCACCGAACTTCTTGGTGACATTGTCGAACTGGATGTATGGCTTGGCGTTCGGGTCGTTCCACGGCGCAAAATCCCTGCGGATGCTGCCAAGCGATTTCATGTCCCACTCCGTCCTGATTCTTGCTTCTTGCCAAAGAAAGAATGGTCCCGGCAGGTGGCTGCCGGGACCATGTCGGATTTGCTTACTGGCCAGTGACGATCTTGGTCCAAGTGCGCGTTATGACGCGCTGGGTCTTGGGATCGTATGGCGAGACGGTGTAGAGATTCTTTATCGTCTCGGCGTCGGGATAAACCGACGGGTCATCCAACAGTGCCTTGTCGACGAACTGCTGCGAAGCCTTGTTGCCGTTTGCGTAGAGCACGTAGTTCGACGACTTGGCGATAACTTCCGGCTTCATCATGTAATTGATGAACTCGAGCGCCTCGGCGACATGCGGCGCATCGGCAGGGATCGCCATCTGGTCGAACCACATCTGCGCGCCCTCCTTCGGCACGGAATAGCCAATCTCGACGCCTTGCTTGGCCTCGACCGCGCGGTTGCGGGCCTGGAACACGTCACCCGACCAGCCGACCGCCAGGCAGATGTCGCCATTGGCGAGCGCGTTGATGTATTCGGAGGAGTGGAATTTTCGGATGTAGGGCCGGACCTTGAGCAAAGTCTCCTCGGCCTTTGCGATATCATCAGGCGACGTGCTGTTCGGATCGAGGTTGAGATATTTCAACGCCGCCGGAATGATGTCTGCGGGCGAGTCCAGCACGTAGACGCCGCAGTCCTTCAATTTGGCAAGGCTGTCGGGATTGAAGAAGACATCCCAGCTGTCGATCTTGTCGGTGCCGAGTGCCGCCTGCACCTTCTTGATGTTGTAGCCGATACCAACCGTACCCCACATGTAGTTGACCGAGTATTCGTTGCCGGGGTCGTATTTGGCGGTTCGCTCGGTGACGGTGTCCCACATGTTGGAAATGTTGGGCAGTTTCGACTTGTCGAGCTTCTGGAACACCCCGGCCTGGATCTGGCGTGCAAGGAAATTGCCGCTCGGCACGACAACGTCATAGCCGCTGCCGCCGGCAAGCAGCTTGGTTTCCAGGATTTCGTTGGAATCGAACGTGTCATAGACGACCTTGATGCCGGTTTGCTTGGTGAAATCGTCAATAATCGAACTGTCGATATAATCCGACCAGTTGAAGACATTGACGACGCGATCCTCGGCATGACCGCCGACAGTGAAAAGCGTCAGAAATACCGAAGTCGCCGAAAGCCAGAGCGCTTTGCGGATCATACTATTCTCCTTTGGTGAGTGTTCCTTCGCCGGCTCGTCGCGGTTCCAGCGCGGCCGGGCATTTGTTTCAGGCTATTGAGCTTTCCAAAAGGCGACAAGCGTGAACTACCGGCGCTATGCAGGCAGTTCGATGAGCGGCAGGCGTTGCATCGTCGCTGGGACTCGTGTGGCGTGCAGATGCCTACATAGGCTTTCGCCGTGGCGCGGGCAGAGATACGACGATATGGTCCGGTCTCGATCTGACCGGCTGGGAGACTTGGCAAGATAGGCCTGTCTTGTTGTTGCCGTATTCCCAGCCTGCCCGCGCGGCAGCGACGTTGTCAATGGCAAAGCTGCAGGCCGCCTCAATTAGGCGACGGCACCCCGGTGACCCCCGCACGCTCGGGCCGTGTCTGGCGCTTGAATTCGAGCCCGATATGAACGAGCAGCGCCGTGACCACCACCGCACCACCAATGATGGTGCGCCCGGACGGCACCTCCGAATGGATGAGCCAGACCCATATCGGGCCGAGGATCGGCTCGAACGTGCCGAGCAGTGCTGCTATTGCCGCCGGGATCAGCCGCGCGCCGGTGGCGAAGAAGGCGAGGCCGAGGCCCAGATTGACCACGCCGAAGACGAAGAGAAAGCCCATGTCACTGGTCGACACAGTGAATGTCGATGCCTGCGAGGCGGCAAAGCCTGCCGCAAGCATGGTGCCGAGACAGGTCGCCGGCGTCATGCGCACGCTGGAAAACCGCCGGGTGATGACGGTGGCGATCGAGAACATGACCGCGATCAACAGCGCCAGCCCGTCGCCTATCGGCGAGACGGCGCCATCAAGCGATTCCGACACCATGATGGCGACGCCGGCAATGACGGCGGCGATCGCCAGCCAGGTCGCGACACCAACCCTTTCACGAAACAACGCCCAGGCAAACAGCGCCGCCAGCAGCGGCACGCCGGCTTGCATCAACAGGATGTTGGCGACGGTGGTGTAGGCAAGTGCCACGACGAACGCGGTCGATGCGGTGGCGAAGCAGACCCCGACGGCAAGGCCGGGCAGACCCATGTCGCGGAACATTTTCAACATGCCGCGCCAGCCGTCGCGCCAGACCATGAAGCCGATCAGGAAGGCCGCTGCCCAGACGGAGCGCCAGAAAATAACCGTCCAGCTGTCGCCGGTGGTGATGAAGCGGGCGATGGTGCCGCCGAAACTCCACATCAGCGCCGACAGGAAGACCAAAAGCATGCCGACACGCTCCTCGCGCGGCGAGACGGCTGGCGATGCGACGATCGGCGATGCGGTATCGATCATGGCTTCCACTGTCAGCGTTTTCGGCGCTGCACGATGCGCACTGGGCGACAGAAACGTGCCGTTTTCGCCTAATACATCGGCAACGGCTGGGCGTGATCCAGCTTCACGTTTCCCTTTGGCGCACTGGTCAGACGCCTAGACCAAATTCGCCCTGCCAGCGTTGTCTGATCATCCCTACCTAGGAGGAAGCCTTCCTGTTGCCCCGAATAAGCCGCCAAAGGCCGGCCAACGGAACCAGCAGAATCAGTCCGAATTTCTTCAAGGCGATGAGCGCCACCGCCAGAAGACCAGCCTTTGCCGCCAATTTCCCGGCGATGAGGCCGCCAATCCCAACCGCGGCGACGGTGTCGGTGCCGGGCAGGAAATCCGTGTATCTCTTGCCCGCGCTGAAGCCCGCCAGGCCAAGCACTTCATCCAGGCTCTGCTTTATCTCCGGCAACTGCTCCACATTGGCGATGTAACTCATCACGAAGACGCCCTCCCTGCCAAGGAAACGGACATCGTAGTTGAGCGTGTGGACGGCGTCGTTTCCGAACTGGAGTTCCTTGGCCCAATGCAGACGCTTGTTGACGGCATCATAGACTGGCGGCGAAGCCCAGCCGATCAACGTGATGGGCGGAAAACCGTCCTTCACCCGTTGATCGTTGCCCGACAAAGTATCGGCTTTCATGCTGCTCAACAGTTCGCTGTAATTGATGGAGGCAGCGTCACCGTCATCGACATAACCGATCTTTTCCCAGCGCAGCTCTATGCCCCAATTGTTGTCGGCGATGGGATCATAATTGCTCGGGAAGATCATGCCGATCGCGTCGGAACCGGCGTCGGGTGGGTTACCCCAAGCCTCGGTCAGGACCGAGACGGCGTCCTTCTTATTCAGAAAGTAGAACTTGCCCTTGAGATCGAGGTGAATGCCTTCGGCGAGGTCAATCGGTCCGGTCTTTGGATTTATCTTGTCCAGGAATGCCTTGCCGGCATCATTGTACTGTTTGTAGGAGCTGAAGAAATCCGAGGATTTTTCTGCATATGCAGATGAAGCTGAGAGGGCAAATGTCAGCCCAAGCCAAAAAACCGTCCTGCCCATCGCCGCCCCCCAGCCTTGCGCAATTCGTTTTTGATATCCCGTTGTCATTTCCGAATCAATATTTCGATCGACAATACTTTGCGGCGAAGGTCGGCAGCTTCTTCCGCAAAGCCGGATGACCTTCCTTGCAGGCTCGCGCCGCTACTGGAAATCGAAGGCGCTCAAGCCCGTCACCATCTCGTCGAGGCCGAGCGGACGCGTCACCGGCGGCTCGGCGCGCGCCAGACAGCCGACGCGCTCGCAAAGCCGGCAGGCGGGCCCGACCGGCGTCGCCGCGACACTGCCGGCCTTTGCGGTGACTGCCACACCAGGCAGTGCCGCGCCATAGACGATGTCGTCGCGAAAGCCGATGTCGCAGCCAAGCAGCAGCGCGGTGCGGCGCGGGCGTTCCGAGAACGCCCCTTGCGGTCCTTCCAGCGTGCGGGCGATGCACAGGAACTCGGCGCCGTCGGGCATTTCCACCGCCTCGACGAAGATCTGGCCGGGCTGGGTGAAGGCGACATGCACCGGCAGCTTGGGGCAGGCGCCGCCAAAGCGGCTTTGCGGAAAGCCCTGGCTGCCGACCTTGCGAAAGCGGTTGCCGGCATTGTCGACCTCCAGCATGAAGAACGGCACGCCTGAGGCACCCTGCCGCTGCAGCATGGTCAGCCGGTTTGCGGCCTGTTCGAAGGAGACACCGAAGCGCGAACGAAGGACATCGATGTCGTAGCGGGCGCGCACGGCAGCCGCATGAAAGGCCTGGTAGGGCATCATCAGCGCATGCGCCGCATAGCGGCCGAGTTCGAAGCGGGCGAGCCGGCGGGCCTCGTCGGTGGTCAGCTTGAGCGCCTGGATCTCGCCGGCGACCGCGACTGTCATCCGGATCAGACAGGCCTCCATCGCGACTTCGCGCAACTGGTCGAACGGCGACAGCCGCTCGGACAGGAACAGGCGCTGCGAGTGGCGGTCATAACGGCGACGCCAGTTCGGCATGGTGGCGACCGGCAGCACCTTGACCACGATGCCGTATTCGCGCTTCAGCCAGGCCTTCAGCGCTCCGAACAAATCATCGCCGGGATCAAGCAGCGACGTGAACGCCGCGGCCTCTTCCTCGATGGCTGCGAAATGGTTCGGCCGGCGCTCGAAGATCTCGTGCACCTCGTCGATCGGCAGGCGGGCGCCGGAAAGTGCTGTGGCCCGGCCTTCGCGCGCCAGAAGCTCATTGAGGTCTGACAGGCGCTCGGCCTGTTCGCGATAGGCGCGGAACAGTTTTATCACCGCCGCCGACGCATTGGGTGCCGCCTCGGCAAGCTCGATCAGTTCCTGATCACCGGGTAACTCGCCGACCAGCAGAGGATCGGTGAACACCTCCCTCAAGGCGGCGACAGACCCCCTTGCCTCGCCTTGCAGTTCGTGCGGATCGACCTTGTAGACGGACGCCAGCTTGAGGATCAGCTGCACCGTCAGCGGTCGCTGGTTGCGCTCGATCAGATTGAGGTAGGATGGCGAGATACCGAGGCCCTCGGCCATCGCCGTCTGGGTCAGGCCCTTGGCGTTGCGGATGCGGCGGATGCGCGGCCCGGCAAATATCTTCTGGTCAGCCATCGACTGTCCTTGACAGGAATTTACACAAGTGTCGCGGCAACCTCACTGCGTTGCCTTTTACAATCATGACAAATTTACAGCGCTCGCCTGTCAAACGCAACACAGGTTTTCTTTTATCTTTCGTCGATTTCCTTGATTTTTCTGGCCTGTTTCGCGCCGCAATGTAAATTCAGTCATATTCCGGCGCACAGATGATTGATGCCCGGACACGGGTGCAGCAATCCTTCGGAGTGATCAATGACTGATTTTTACAACCTCGTCCCATCGGCGCCAGAAGGTCGCTTCGACGGAATCGAACGGCCCTATTCCGCGGAAGATGTGAAGCGGCTGCGTGGCTCGGTGCAGATCCGCCAGAGCCTTGCCGAAATGGGCGCCAACCGGCTGTGGAAGCTCATCCACGAGGAGGACTTCGTCAACGCACTCGGCGCCATGTCCGGCAACCAGGCGATGCAGCAGGTGCGCGCCGGACTGAAGGCGATCTACCTGTCGGGCTGGCAGGTTGCCGCCGACGCCAACACGGCTGGCGCGATGTATCCGGACCAGTCGCTCTATCCGGCCAATGCGGCGCCCGAACTGGTCAAGCGCATCAACCGCACGCTGCAGCGCGCCGACCAGATCGAGACCTCCGAAGGCGGACTTTCGGTCGAGACCTGGTTCGCGCCGATCGTCGCCGACGCGGAAGCCGGCTTCGGCGGACCGCTCAACGCCTTCGAGATCATGAAGGCATTCATCGAGGCGGGTGCCGCAGGCGTCCACTACGAGGATCAGTTGGCATCGGAAAAGAAGTGCGGCCATCTCGGCGGCAAGGTGCTGATCCCGACCGCGGCGCACATCCGCAACCTCAACGCCGCACGCCTGGCGGCGGACGTGATGGGCACGCCGACCCTGGTCGTCGCGCGCACCGACGCGGAAGCCGCCAAGCTGCTCACCTCCGACATCGACGAACGCGACCAGCCTTTCGTCGACTACGGCGCCGGGCGCACAGTGGAAGGCTTCTACAACGTCAGGAACGGCATCGAGCCCTGCATTGCCCGCGCCATCGCCTATGCGCCTTACGCGGATCTGATCTGGTGCGAGACCTCGAAGCCCGATCTGGCGCAGGCCAGGAAATTCGCCGAGGGCGTGCGCAAACATCACCCCGACAAGCTGCTCGCCTACAATTGCTCGCCATCGTTCAACTGGAAGAAGAACCTCGACGACGCGACGATCGCCCGGTTCCAGAAGGAGCTCGGCGCCATGGGCTACAAGTTCCAGTTCATCACGCTCGCCGGCTTCCACCAGCTCAACTACGGCATGTTCGAACTGGCCCGCGGCTACAAGGCAAGGCAGATGGCGGCCTATTCCGAGCTGCAGGAAGCGGAGTTCGCGGCGGAGGCCAATGGCTACACCGCGACCAAGCACCAGCGCGAGGTCGGCACCGGCTATTTCGACGCCGTGTCGATGGCGATCACCGGCGGCCAGTCATCAACCACCGCCATGCATGAATCGACCGAGCACGCGCAGTTCAAACCGGCCGCGGAATAAAGACCACAGAAATACAGAGGAAACGCCCAACAGGGCTTGGGACACAAGGAGAAGACCAATGGCATCGATAAGCCGTGTCAAGGAACGCGCCGAGGAACAGTCCACGACGATGAGCGTCGACCAGCAAGCGACGATCCGCATGCTGGCCAACGATCTGCACCGCCTCAACCAGTCGGTGATGAAGGCGGTCGAGGCAGGCGTCTCGGTGGAACTCGTGCGCTCGGCACGCCATCACGGCGGCGACGGCAACTGGGGCGATCTGCTGATCCCGGTGATCGTCACGCAGCAGGGCCACGGCTAATCGCAATCCGTGCAACCGCCCCTTCACCTGCGCGGCTTCTGCGCAGGTGAATTCTCTTTTTATGAAATGCCGGTGTGGACAGTTCAGTACAGTAGCGTTGCTTGAAATTCACTGCTCGGAGTATGAATTCGGGGTCTTTTATTTCAACTTGACATGGACCACGATCTCACGCCAATTGCGCCCCAGATTCAACTCTGCATTGAAATGGGGGCGAGCTTCTTGGTCGACTTGTGTGCCCAGTGAATCGTGAAGGCGAGACTCCAAGACATCTGAATGGGGTGACCCGCGACGCAAACATGGAGGCGATCCGTGATCCGTCGCAAGTGCTTGTCGTCTGCAAATCGCCAATCAATCGCGTGGTGATTTCGAAAATCGTCGAGCGATCCGGGCTCAAGCCAATCTCGGAATCTCCCGACACGGCGGTAAGGACCTTGCGGTCCCTCATTCCCGGTGCGGTTGTCCTTGACGGCGGCGCCGACAACAAGGACTGCGACAATCTTATGTCCAGCATCGGCGCGTTGCGGCGCGCCTCGGGCAAATCGCTGCCACCGGTGATCCTGCTTTCGACCAAAAATGGCACTACTGAAAGCCTGGGCCTGTCTGACATCATCGACGTGGTGGTCGCCAAGCCGATCACGCCCGAACGGCTGCAACCGGTGATCGATCGCTTGGTAGGCCGCTAAAGCATAGGCGGTTCCTGGGATCAGCCTTCGCCCACGATGCTTTCAACCAATTCCGGCAGTTGTCCGAGATCGGATATCTGGCGGAACCTCGATTCGGCCACCGGAGCCTCGACATGCTCGAGCACCCAGGTCAGTTCATGCGGCACATGGACACCCCAACCGCCGGCCTCGATGGCCGGCACCACGTCCGACTTCAGCGAGTTGCCGACCATCATGCCTTTTGCCGGACCATCGCCGTGCCGGCTTAAGATCCTGCCATAGGTGGCGGCGTTCTTGTCGCTGACGATCTCGACCGCGTCGAACAATTCGCCCAGGCCTGACCCGGCCAGCTTGCGCTCCTGGTCGAAGAGATCGCCCTTGGTGATCAGCACAAGGCGGAATGCGCCGGCAAGGTTCTCGACCGTCTCGCGCGCATGCGGCAAGACCTCGATCGGATGGCTCAGCATCTCGCGGCCGGCATCGAGAATCCCCGATATGACCGAGGCCGGCACGCGACCTTGAGTGACCTCGATCGCCGTTTCGATCATCGACAGGGTAAATCCCTTGATGCCGAAGCCATAGACGGCAAGGTTGCGCCTTTCGGCCTCCAGCAATCGCGCCGAGATGTGCTCAACTTCGCCATGATCGGCAAGCATGGCGGCAAAGTGCTTCTCGGTCAGACGGAAGAACTGCTCGTTCTGCCAGAGCGTGTCGTCGGCGTCAAAGCCGATCGTCGTCAGTTTGCCGTCGTGCCGCATGCAATTTCTCGATTAAGACTGGGGTCTCGATTGGGATCGGGATTGCGGAAATTAAGCCGATTGGCGCGATTTTCAATCGTGTCGGCCAATGCCCGACGCGGCTCCCCTTCCCTTCCATGGAGGGGCACGGCTATACTCCACAATCCGCAACCCAATCTGGTGAATGATGCCGCCTGCAAAAAAGGAAGTCCGTCCGTCGAGCCGCGGAGGACGCGCCCGCACGCCTGCCTTCGTGAAAAACCAACGGGGCGTCAAGAACTGGAAGGAAGTCAGCGCCTGGCTGGAGTGGCGCGGCATCGAGGACATCGAGTGCATCACGCCTGATCAGGCCGGTGTCGCGCGCGGCAAGATGATGCCATCGAAGAAGTTCACCTCCAACACCTCGCTGGCACTGCCATCGGCGGTCTTCATGACGACGATTTCCGGTGGCTACCCCGAGGATGGCAACGGCTTCCATTATCCGGAAGACGACGGCGACCTCAAACTGATGCCGGACCTGTCGACGCTGACGGTGGTGCCCTGGGAAGAAGACCCGACGGCCGCGGTCATCTGCGACCTCGTCCACCAGGATGGACGCTCGGTCGAGTTCACGCCGCGCAACGTCTTGAAGCGCGTGGTTGCCGCCTATGACAAGCTCGGCCTGAAGCCGGTGGTGGCGCCCGAGATCGAGTTCTATCTGGTGCGCAAGAACCCCGATCCGGACTATCCGCTGACCCCGCCTGTGGGCCGGTCCGGACGCGCGATCGGCGGCGGCGCCGGCTATTCGATCGCCGGCGTCAACGAATTCGATGAACTGATCGACGACATCTACCATTTCTCCGAAGGCCAGGGCCTGGAGATCGATACGCTGATCCATGAGGAGGGCGCCGGTCAGCTGGAGATCAATCTGCGCCATGGCGATCCGATCGAACTGGCCGATCAGGTGTTCATGTTCAAGCGCACCATTCGCGAGGCAGCGCTGAAGCACGAGATCTATGCCACCTTCATGGCCAAGCCGATCCAGGGGCAGCCTGGCTCGGCCATGCATATCCATCAGTCGATCATCGACAAGAAGACCGGACAGAACATCTTTTCGGCGGCTGACGGCTCGGAAACCGAAAACTTCTTCCATTTCATCGGCGGCATGCAGAAGCATGTGCCGAACGCGCTGGTGATGTTCGCGCCCTATGTCAATTCGTACCGCCGGCTGACCCAGGCGGCGTCGGCGCCGGTCAACAACAAATGGGGCTATGACAACCGCACCACGGCGTTTCGCGTGCCACGCTCGGACCCGGCGGCACGACGCGTCGAAAACCGCATCCCCTCCTCCGACGCCAATCCCTACCTGGCGCTGGCTGCATCGCTTGCCTGCGGGCTGATTGGCATCACCAACAAGATCAAGGCCGAGCCTCCGGTGCTCACCACCGCCAATGCGGACGAGATCGATCTGCCGCGCAGCCTGCTCGAAGCCGTCGACCTGTTCGAAGGCGATCAGGAACTCTGCGCGCTGCTGGGCAAATCCTTCGCCGCGACCTATGCGGCCATCAAGCGGGCAGAATTCGAGACGTTCATGGAAGTGATCAGCCCGTGGGAGCGGGAGTATTTGTTGCTCAATGTTTAGCGAATAGCGAATAGCGAATAGCGAATAGCGAATAGCGAATAGCGAATAGCGAATAGCGAATAGCGAATAGCGAATAGAAATGATGAGACGGGCGACATAGCCTCGATCAACCCTCACTTTTCAATTCTTCCCCATTTTCTATTCGCTATTCGCTATTCGCTACTCGCTATTCGCTTCCCCCTCCAAATCTCCGAGTCTTCACCGCATCATGCCCTACCAATCCCCGATCTCCCCCGGCCGCTCCTGGTACGAAGACACAGCCGGACCGCGGCCTGAATACCCCGTGCTCGATGGCGACCGTACCTGCGACGTCGTCATTGTCGGCGGCGGCTTCACCGGCCTGTCGGCGGCGGCACATCTGGCCAAGGCTGGAGCGGATGTCGTGCTGATCGAGGCGTACCGTTTCGGAGACGGCGCTTCTGGGCGCAATGGTGGTCAACTTGGCACTGGCCAGCGTGCCTGGGTCGAGGACCTGGAAGCCGAATATGGCTTTTCCCGCGCCAAGGCGCTGTTCGATCTCGCCGAAGAGGCGAAGACGCATCTCCTCGAATTCGCCGCTGCCAACCAGATCGATATCGACTACATGCCGGGCCAGCTTTCGGTGGCGCACAAGCCGCGTTATGTCGACGACTACAAGGCGCATGCCGAGATCATGGCGAGCCGTTTTTCCTACCCACATATCTCGTTCATGGATGCCAAGGAGACGGCGGAGCGGCTGGGGTCGACCGCCTACTTTGGCGGGACGCGCGACACCGGCACTGGCCACATCCACCCGATGAAGCTGGTGATCGGTACGGCGCGGGTGGCAGCGCTTGCAGGCGCGCAGCTGTTCGACGAGACGCCCTCGACGGGCATCATTTCCAGTGGCGGCAAGGTCAAGATCTCGACACCGAGAGGCACGCTGACGGCGCAGAAATGCCTGATCGCGGTCAACGCCTATGGCGGCACGCTCGAGCCGGTGAGTGCGGCGCACATCATGCCGATCGGTTCGTTCATCGGCGCGACGGTGCCTCTGGGAGCGGACTCGAACGTGTTGCCGGGCGGCGAGGCGGTCGACGATTCCCGCTTCGTCGTGCGCTATTTCCGCAAGTCGAGGGATGGCCGGCTGCTGTTTGGCGGACGCGAGATCTATGGCGTCAACGATCCGAAGGATATCCACATCCACATCCGCCGCCAGATCGCGGAACTCTACCCGGCATTGGGGGATGTCGAGATCACGCATGGCTGGGGCGGCTATGTCGGCATCACGGTGCCGAGAAAGCCGTTCGTGCGCGAAGTGATGCCCAATGTCATCTCGGCCGGCGGCTATTCCGGCCACGGCGTCATGCTGTCGAACTTCTTCGGCAAGCTCTATGCCGAAACCGTCGCCGGCAACCGCGACCGGCTGAAGCTAATCGAGGATCTAAAAATCCCGCCGTTCCCTGGCGGTCGGCGCTTCCGCACGCCGCTGCTGTTTCTGGCGCTCAACTGGTTTGCTTTGCGCGACAGGATCTAGAGCCTGCTCCGTCCCGACGGTAAAAGGATCGGTTCCATCTGCTGGTTTGCATGATTTTGGCGAAAGCCTGATGCCACTTTCGGGATCATGCTCCGGGCTGGACAGGATCGCTCTGAATTCCTGTAATATTGCTGTAATATTTGTTGCCGTAGCGGCACATTGCGGAATCCCCATCAAAGGTGCAGAATCGGCTGGGAAGGCGTAGTGATGCCACAATCGCCGGCAAAAGATGCCGGCTGTGGGCGACTGATGGGGAATTCTGCGGGTTTGCCCGCTTTGGTTTCTTGGGACCGATGCAGATCTTTAGCCAGGTTCTTGGCTTTCGATCTAAAGAACATTGGCCCACTTATGGAGGTGGCAAAAGTGAAAGAGCCCTTCAGTTTCGGTACGCCGGAACGTCGGCGCTTTGCCATGCAGTTCGGATACGACATGCGGCCGTCCTTCTGGCAGGGAGTCCGTTCGAACTCGCATCTGGTGATCGCCGCAATCGGCACTGCCGCGTTGCTTGGCGTCGCTGCCGTGGCGCTATGGCTGGCATTGCCGGCCGGCGACAGGCAAGCGGCGGCGAGTTCCGAGCAGACAATTCCAGCGATTCCGGTGAAGACGACGAAAATAGCCCCGGTGGGGGCCGCGGTCGCCGCGGCAGCCGTGCCGCAGATGCGCAAGTCCGACACGGTTTCACCGACCGTGGCGGCTGCGGAAGCCAACGTACAAGCGCTCGCGGCCAATGATCCGCGCTGGACCGGTTCGCAGCCGAAGGCTGCATCCGCTTCCGACGCGCCTGCTCCCAGCCAGGCGGCGAACCAGGCTGAACAGGCGCCGGACAAGCCGGTGGCGGCGTTCGCGCAGCCGGCAGCCGATACCGATGCCAGCACTGAATTAGCCAAGGTTGCCGCGCCCCCCGCGGCGGCGGGCAGCCATCCCGATGGCGCACAAACCGCCGCCATCCCCGCGGTGCAGCCGCCAGTGCCGGCGCAACAGCCAACGACTGGAGGCGACGACAGCAAGGCCAAGGCGAAGCCCAGGAAGGTCGCGGCCGCCGGAACGGGGCGTATCCTGAGGGCGGTGACCATGCGGAGCGGCCCGAAGAAAAATGCCGCCGCCATCGCCACGGTGCCGGCCAGAACCTCGGTGCAGGTGATGAGCTGTAAGCAATGGTGCCAGATCACCTACAACGGCAAGACCGGCTGGATTTACAAGAGTTACATCAAGACCGGCGCCTGACGCCACCGCGATCTGCCGCCAAGCATGCTGCCAATTTCAGGCATTTTGACTTGCATGATCCGTTCCGAAAATCGGTACCGATTTTCGGAGTCATGTGTTGGCACTTTCAGATACAGCGGCCGCCGTCGACCTCCAGCGCCACACCGGTGATGAAGGCGGCTTCGTCGGAGGCCAGCCAGAGTGCGGCGTTGGCGATGTCGAGCGGCGTCGAAAGCCGGCCGAGCGGGATCGATGCGCGGAACTTCTCGCGGATTTCGGGTGTGTCGGCGCCCATGAATTTCTCCAGCATGCCGGTCTCGCCGGCAACCGGGCAGAGGCAGTTGACGCGGATGTTCTTCGGTGCCAGTTCCACCGCCATCGACTTGGTGGCGGTGATCGCCCAGCCTTTCGACGCATTGTACCAGGTGAGGCCGGGCCGCGGCCGCAGACCCGCCGTGGAGGCCGTGGTCAGGATGACGCCGCCGCCTTGCCGCTCCATGATCGGCACCACGGCAAGTGCCGCGTGATAGATCGCCTTCATGTTGACTGATGTGATCAGGTCGAAGGTTTCCTCGTCGACGTTGAGCATATCGCCGTTGCGATGGGTGTAGCCGGCATTGTTGACCATGATGTCGATGCGGCCGAAGGCGCTCTTCGCGGCATAGACCATCTCGTCGAATTCGGAGCGCAGCGAAACATCTGTCTGGGTCCAGATCGCCGCTTCACCGATCTCGCCTGCGACGCGCTCCGCGCCCTTGGCATTGAGATCGGCGACAACGACCCTGGCGCCCTCCTGCGCAAAGCGCCTGGCGATGCCTTCGCCAAAACCCGACGCAGCACCGGTGATGACGGCAACCTTGTTTTCCAGACGCATGATTTTCCCGCTCATGATTGGTGACGATCGACCGGCACGCCAATGGCGTGCGTCCGCGCCAAGCCACGGCTTCTGACCGGGTTGGTCGAAAGATGTGCGGCCATCGCCGATTTCTCCTTTGGCTTTCGCCCCGATCCCGCTCTATGCTGCAACTGCGAAGGCTTCCGGAGCCGCGCCTGTCGACAAGCCTCCGGGGTACCGGACTGTCAAGAGGCACGCGCCACACTCAGATGTGACACCATGGCACTGGAAAATTTAAATCGATTAGATTATATCAGCCGCGTATTTGTGACCGGCGTCAGAGCGGACAGACCATGACCAGCCAGATCATCCCCGTCGACCCTTTCGACTTCATCATTTTCGGCGGCACCGGCGATCTGTCGGAACGCAAGCTTCTGCCGTCGCTCTACTATCGCCAGCGCGACCATCAGTTCTCCGAGCCGACGCGCATCATCGGCACGTCGCGCTCGAAAATGAGCGATGAGGAATTCCAGGCCTTCGCTAGCCAAGCGATCTCCGAGCACGTCAAATCGGCCGATATCGACGCCAAGGAGCTGAAGACCTTTCTGGCGCGGCTATCCTATGTTTCGGCCGATGCAACGACCGGCGCCGGCTTCGACAAATTGAAAAAGGCGATCGGCGACAGCGACCGCATCCGCGCCTTCTACCTGGCGGTGGCGCCGGCGCTGTTCGGCGATATCTCGCACAAGCTGAAAGAACACAATCTGATCACGCCGAACTCCCGCATCGTGCTGGAGAAGCCGATCGGCCGCGACCTTGCCTCGGCGCGAGCGCTCAATGATCTGGTCGGCGACGATTTCCACGAAAGCCAGATCTTCCGCATCGACCACTATCTCGGCAAGGAGACGGTGCAGAACCTGATGGCGCTGCGCTTTGCCAACGCGCTCTACGAACCGCTGTGGAACTCCGCCCATATCGACCACGTGCAGATCACCGTGGCCGAGACCGTGGGGCTGGAAGACCGCGTCACCTATTACGACAAGGCCGGCGCGCTGCGCGACATGGTGCAGAACCACATACTGCAGCTGCTGTGCCTCGTCGCCATGGAAGCGCCGTCATCGATGGATGCCGACGCGGTGCGCGACGAGAAGCTGAAGGTGCTGCGGGCGCTGAAGCGCATCAACGGCAACGAGGCGCCGAAGCACACCGTGCGTGGCCAGTACCGCGCGGGCGCCTCGGCCAGCGGAGCTGTAAAGGGCTATGTCGAGGAGCTTTCCCACGACAGCAACACCGAGACCTTCGTCGCCATCAAGGCCGAGATCGGTACCTGGCGCTGGGCGGGCGTTCCGTTCTACCTCAGGACCGGCAAGCGGCTGGCAACCCGGGTTTCGGAAATCGTCATCGAATTCAAGCCGATCCCGCACTCGATCTTCGGCGACAGCGCCGGGCCGATCTTCGCCAACCAGCTGGTCATCCGGCTGCAGCCCGACGAAGGCGTCAAGCAGTTCATCATGATCAAGGATCCGGGTCCGGGCGGCATGCGGCTGCGCCAGATCTCGCTCGACATGAGCTTCGCGCAATCCTTCGATGGCCGCGCGCCGGACGCCTACGAGCGGCTGATCATGGATGTCATCCGTGGCAACCAGACCCTGTTCATGCGCCGTGACGAAGTCGAGGCGGCGTGGAAATGGATCGACCCGATCCAGAACGCATGGGAAAGCGCCAGACAGGAGGCGCAGGGCTATACGGCAGGCACCTGGGGACCCTCGGCCTCCATTGCGCTGATCGAACGTGACGGGCGGACATGGCACGAGAGCAATTGAACGGCACCGCCTATAGCTGGAACGGCTTCGCCGGGCGCCAGGAGCTGGCGGCCGCCCTCGCCGGTCATGTCGCCGACCGCCTGACCAGGGCAATCGCCGAGCGCGGCATAGGGCTGCTCGCCGTCTCCGGCGGCACCACGCCGGCAAAATTCTTCGCCGCCCTATCGGCGATACCCATCGCCTGGGACAAGGTGATCGTGACGCTGGTCGACGAGCGCTTCGTGCCGGCCTCCTCGCCGCGTTCCAACGCCGGGCTGGTGGCGGCCAATCTCTTGCAGAACGCGGCCAAGGCGGCCCGTTTCGTGCCGCTCTATCACGAAGCCACCAGCATCGAGGATGCGGCTTCATCCGACAATGCGGCGCTGCGGTCGCTGCCCTGGCCGCTCGATGTCGTCGTGCTCGGCATGGGGCCGGACGGCCATACCGCCTCGTTCTTTCCCGATGCCGATGACCTGGCAACACTGCTCGATCCGTCCTCCGACAGGATCGTGCTGCCGGTTCATGCGTTGAGTGCGGGAGAGCCGCGGCTGACGCTTTCGCTGGCGCGCATTGTCGATGCCGGCTTCATCGCGCTGCACATCGAAGGCGAGGACAAGCGCACCGCCTTCGACGGCGCGGTGGCATCTGGACCGCGAAAGCCAATCCGCGCCGTGCTCGATGCCGCACAGAAGCCCGTAGAGGTTTTCTGGGCGCCCTGATTTGAAATGTACTGAGGGTCCCGGCGGACAGCCGGTTTGTGTTCCGGGACCTCGCCTGAAAGGACCGACACCATGACCGTCAGACGCGACATCGAAGCCATCACCGAGCGTATCCGCCAGCGTTCAAAGCCAGGCCGCGAGCGTTATCTCAGCCGCATCGCCGAGGCGTCGAGCCACACCGCCAACCGGGCCGTGCTGTCGTGCGGCAATCTCGCCCACGGCTTTGCGGTGTGCAGCCCCTCGGAAAAGCAGGCGCTGGGTGCCGACAAGGTGCCTAACCTCGGCATCATCACCTCCTACAACGACATGCTGTCGGCGCATCAGCCTTTCGAGACCTTTCCGGCGCTGATCAAGGACGCGGCACGCGAGGCCGGCGGCATTGCCCAGGTCGCAGGCGGGGTGCCGGCGATGTGCGATGGCGTGACACAAGGCCAGCCCGGCATGGAGCTGTCGCTGTTTTCGCGCGACGTGATCGCCATGGCGGCCGCGATCGGCCTGTCGCACAACATGTTCGACGCCGCCGTCTATCTCGGCGTCTGCGACAAGATCGTACCGGGGCTGGTGATCGCAGCCCTCACCTTCGGTCATCTGCCGGCGGTGTTCATTCCCGCAGGACCGATGACCACTGGCCTGCCGAACGATGAAAAGGCCAAGGTCCGCCAGCTCTATGCCGAGGGCAAGGCGGGACGCGCCGAACTGCTGGAGGCCGAGTCCAAGTCCTACCATGGGCCGGGCACCTGCACCTTCTACGGCACGGCGAATTCCAACCAGATGCTGATGGAGATCATGGGTCTGCACACGCCCGGCGCTTCCTTCGTCAATCCCGGCACACCCCTGCGCGAAGCGTTGACCCGCGAGGCGACCAAGCGGGCGCTGGCGATCACCGCGCTAGGCAATGCCTATACGCCGGTTGGCCGGATGATCGACGAGCGTTCGATCGTCAACGGCATCGTCGGCCTGCACGCCACTGGCGGCTCGACCAATCACACCATCCACCTGATCGCCATGGCGGCGGCGGCCGGCATCGCCATCACCTGGCAGGACATTTCCGACCTTTCGGAAGCGGTGCCGCTGCTGGCGCGAGTCTATCCGAACGGTCTCGCCGACGTGAACCATTTCCACGCGGCCGGCGGCCTCGGCTTCCTGATCCGCGAACTGCTCGACGAAGGCATCCTGCACGAGGATGTGCAGACGGTCTGGGGCGAAGGCCTGCGACCCTACGCGGTCGAAGCAAAGCTCGGCACCGATGGCAGCGTGGTGCGCGAAGCCTCGCCGCGGACAAGCGGCGACGAGAAAGTGCTGGCGCCGTTCAACAAGGCATTCCAGGCGACCGGCGGCCTGAAAGTGCTGTCGGGCAATCTCGGCCACGCCGTCATTAAGACGTCCGCCGTGAAGCCGGAGCGGCGCATCATCGAGGCGCCGGCCAAGGTTTTCGACAGCCAGCAAGGGCTGAATGAAGCGTTCAAGGCAGGCACGCTGACCGGCGATTTCATCGCCGTCATCCGCTTCCAGGGGCCGAAGGCCAACGGCATGCCGGAACTGCACAAGCTGACCACCGTGCTCGGTATCCTGCAGGATCGCGGCCAGCGCGTGGCGCTGGTCACCGACGGGCGCATGTCTGGCGCCTCCGGCAAGGTGCCGGCGGCGATCCATGTGACGCCGGAAGCAGTCGAGGAGGGTCCCATCGCCAGGATCCACGAAGGCGACATCATCCGGCTCGACGCCGAGGCTGGGACACTTGAGGTGCTGGTGCCGGCCGGCGACTTCGCATTGCGCCGGACGGCCGATGCCGACCTCATCGGCAACGAGTTCGGTTTCGGCCGCGAGCTGTTTGCCGGGTTCCGGCAATTGGTCGGTCGCGCCGACCACGGCGCCAGCGCGTTCGGCACGGCTTGACGCAATCATCATCCTGTCCATGAAAAAGGGCGGCTCTTGGCCGCCCTTTTTGCTACCAGTCAAATGGCTGTCACGGCGTAACGGTGATTTCGCTCCGTTCGCCGGCCTTGACCGTCACCGGCATTTCCTTGTCATGGCCTGCATCGGACATGTGGCGGACGACCACATAGTCGCCGGCCGGAACGGTCTGCTGCCAGGTATCGCCATAGTTCAGGCCAAGCGCCTTTCGCTTGCCCTCTATGTCCTTTTTCGGCGACAGGATCTCGATCGAGTAGGCACCGGGGGCCGACATGGCCAGAACGCCGGCATCGAGCGGCACCTTGATGTCCATGACATCACCGACCTTGACGCTGAACGGCTGCTCGACGACCGCCAGGTCAAGCGTGGTCAGCGCGACATAGTAGTCCGGCGGCAGCCAGAACTTGCTGTCCGGTCCATAGGAATGCTCGACACTGTCACGCGTGCCATCGATTTTCTTCTTCGCCTTGACGATCTCGAAGCCGAGGCCGGAACTGTCGGCCTTGTCGCCGCCTGCGACATAGAAGGCGTTGAGCACGATATGGCCGACGCCAACGATGACGTCCTTCTCGATCTTCTGCCCGGCGGCGAGCTGGATGGTTTCGGTGACGCTGCCGGCGCCGATCTGGACCGTGACCTTCTGTTCGCCCGCCGGCACGATGATTTTGGTGTCGCCATAGTGGGTGGTGCTGCCACCCGGATAAGCGAAATTGAGGCTGGCCGCATCACTGATGTCGGCGCCCTGGCTCGGCCGCGGATGAATGAGCATGGTGCCCGCGTTCAAGGTGAACAGCGGCTTGTAGACCTGGCCTGCCTCGATCTTGAATTTCTGTTCCACCTTGGCCTCGTCGTCGCGTGCGACGACGATATAGTCGCCCGGTTCGAGATTGCCGTTGTAGGTGCCATATTCGGTGGTGACGGAATCGCCCCGCGAGCCGTCGGCGCTTGCCTTGTAGATCTCCCAGGCGTTGCCGTCGGTGATCGGCTCGCTACCTTCGGCCATCACCACTGTCGGCTGAAAATTGAATTCCGGTTTCGCCGGCTCCGGTGCGGGCGCAGGCGCCGGAGCGGGAGCCGGTTCTGGAGCGGGTGCCGCCACGGTCTCGACAAGCGCCTCCTGCAGCGCCTTCTCGTCGGAAGCCTGGATGTATTTGCCGCCGGTGTTGTCGGCGAGGCAGGCGATCTGCTTGCCTTCGTCGGCGGTGAGGCCGAAGCCAACGACATCGGCGGTGAAGTCGACGCCGGATGCCTCAAGCTCCTTGCCAAGCGCGCAAGGGTCGCCACCGCATGTTTCGAGACCGTCGGTGATGAGCACGACGGTCGCCTTGTCCTCGGTGTATTTCAACGCCTCGGCTGCTTGCTTGACGGCAGAGGTCAGCGGCGTCTTGCCGAGGAATTTCAGGCTGTCGGCGGCGGCCGAGATGGCACTTGCCGAACCTGCCTGTGGCGGCACGATCAGCTGGATATCCTCGCAGCTGCCCTTCTCGCGATGGCCATAGGCCATGAAGCCGATCTCGTCATCGGTGGGGACCGATTGAAGCACGGTTCGCAGCGACTCGCGGGCGATTTCGAGCTTGGGCTTGCCGTCGATCTGCGCCCACATCGAGCCGGAGGCGTCGAGGATGACGATGACCTTGTTTGCGGCGAAGCCGAACGTCGTCATCGACAAAAGGAGGATCGCCGCAGCGACGCCCCGTGCAAGTCCCGCCATCGAAATCTCCTCAATCCGCCCCTGATCCGGGCGGCAAGCTATTTGACGCGGCGCCGGGACACAAGTCGGTGCCGGTGCGTAGGGCTCCGAACTCAGCTTAACAAAAGATCTGACGTTCGGCGGTGTCGGCAGTGCCGGGAGTCTTTCACGATAGGAATTTTATCTTGACTCAGCGCCCTCAGCTATGGTAGATATTTGTCCATGGTGCTGATTTGCGCCAGTGACCCGCCGCTCAGGCGGGTTTTTCGTTTGATGCACCCTTCAGCCTACGTGTCGGCGCCGGGCCGAATGCCGAACTTTTCAGCGGAAGCGAGATTTAGTAGGTCGTGCGGCGCTCTTCCGAGGGCGGCCTGCCGAATTGCAGCCGGTAGCTCTGGGCGAAATAGGAATGCGAGGTGAAGCCGGTCGCGATCGCCACGTCGAGGATCGGCATGTTGGTCTGGCGCAGCAGTTCGCGCGCCCGCTCCAGCCGCAGCCGCATGTAGTAGCGGCCGGGCGTGACGCTGAGATGGCGCAGGAATAGGCGCTCGACCTGGCGCACCGACAGGCCGGCGGATTTGGCCAGCTGCACCGCCGACAGCGGTTCGTCGAGGTGGTCGGCCATCAGTTCGACGATGCGCCTGAGCTTCTCCGACTTGCCGGTCAGGTCGCGTTCCGGGCCGACGCGCTGGCGGTCTCCGGCCGAGCGGATGCGTTCGTGCTGGAACTGGTTGGCGACGCCATTGGCGAGATTCGAGCCGAAATCGCCGCGCACGATCTCCAGCATCAGGTCGATCGAGGTGGTGCCGCCGGCGCAGGTGTAGCGCTTGCGATCGATCTCGAAGACATTGCCCGTGCAGTTGATGTCGGGGAAGCGTTCGACGAAGCCGGCGCGGTTCTCCCAATGGATGGTGCAGCGGTAGCCTTCGAGCTGGCCGGCCTCGGCCAGCAGGTAGGAGCCGACCGACAAGGCACCGAGCGCATTGCCGCGCCGGCCCCAGCTGCGCAAAGCCGCCAGCACCTTGCTCTTGCCGGGAAATTCGGTCGTCAAGCCGACCGAGACGAAGAGGATATCGACCGGCGGCAGGTCGGCAACGGCGTAGTCGATCTTGAGCGGCAGGCCATTGGAGGCCATCACCGGATCGCCGTCGGCAGACACCGTGGTCCAGCCGTAGAAGTCGCGGCCGAGCAACCGGTTCGCCGACCGGAACGTATCGATCGCCGCGGCCAGCGAGAACATGGAGAACTTGTCTACCAGCAGGAAAGCGAACTGCCGGCCGCCTTGAACGGGATCAGTCATGACCGGCCGTTCTGAGGGAACACTGGGGTTCGGCAAAGCTGCGGCTTTCTGGCGGGTCAGAAGGACGGCCGTTTCAATCCGGCCGCAAGGTAGGCCGAGGCTAACGTATTGGCCATCAGCATGGCAATGGTCATCGGCCCGACGCCGCCGGGAACCGGCGTGATGGCTCCGGCGGCCTTGGCCGCTTCGGCATAGGCGACGTCGCCGACGAGGCGCGACTTGCCCTCGCCCTTCTCGGGTGCGGGAATGCGGTTGATGCCGACGTCGATGACGGTGGCGCCTGGCTTCACCCAATCGCCCCTGATCATCTCCGGCCGGCCGACGGCCGCGACCAGAATGTCGGCGGTGCGGGCAAGTGCCGGCAGGTCTTTGGTACGGCTGTGGGCGATGGTGACGGTGCAATTGGCGGCAAGCAGGAGGTTGGCCATCGGCTTGCCGACGATGTTGGAGCGGCCGACGACGACGGCATTGAGGCCGGACAAATCCTTGCCGCGCACCCGTTCGATCAAAAGCATCGAGCCGGCCGGTGTACAGGGCACGAAGGCAGTCTCGAGTTCACCGGTGCCGAGCTTGCCTACATTGATGAAATGGAAGCCGTCGACATCCTTTTCCGGCGCGATGGTCTGGATGATCTTGCCGGCGTCGATATGGGCAGGCAGCGGAAGCTGGACCAGGATGCCGTTGATGGCCGGATCGGCGTTGAGGTCGCCGATGATCTTCAGCAATGCCGGTTCGGAGGTTTCGGCCGGCAGCGTGTGCTGGACGGAATGAAAGCCGCATTCCTTGGCGGTGCGCGATTTGGAGGCGACATAGACCTGGCTGGCCGGATCCTCACCGACGATGACCACGGCAAGACCGGGTTTGGCCTTGCCTTTGGCGACAAGTTCGGCCGTCAGGATCTTGACCGTCCGCACCACGTCTTCGGCAACACTCTTACCATCAATCACTTCGGCCATGGACCACCCTCAACACCAAAATGCCCAAGCGCGTCGCGTCCGGAAGCGACGCGCGTTCTGATCTTTCACAGCGTGGCATCTTCACGAAAATTCCAACACGCAATCCCGCCAAAGCGCCGTCCCATGCCGTTTACGCGAAACCGGCATGCTTTTGTACGGCAGCGCGAAGAATTTTGTGGCTCAGAAGTAACGGCGGCGCGCGCGGCTCTCGGTAAGTTCGCGGACCGCTTCACGGAATTCACGCAGGCTGGCGCGGATTTCCTCGATTGGCGCTTGCGGTTCGACGTCCTGCTCGGCCTGCCGCGCCTCCATAGATGGCCCGCGAGGCTGGGTCTCCTGCCGCGGCGAGGTGGGATGTTGCGGATAGAGCGCGGAAGCAGGCTGAGGCGGATAGGGCAGCTGCCTGGCATTGGGGCCCGACATGGACTGCGGATAGCCCGGCTGCTGCGTGTAGGCCAAAGGCTGCGCGTAGGGATAGAGTTGCGGGCCCGAATACGCTCGCGGCGGCACCATGTGCGGAGGCTGAGGCGGCTGCGCCATCTGCGGGGCATAGGGAACAGGATTACCGGACTGGAAGGGCGGCGGCGGGTAGGCCGCGGCAACCGGCTGCCGAGGCGCAAAGGCCGGTGCAGACTGGGGATAGGACGCCGGATCTTGCGTCGGCTTCCCGTTTTCAGTGGAGACCCACTCGGTATCGAAGGGCTCTTCCGGGAACGGCTTGCGGGACACGGCCTTGCGCAGCATCGACAGCAGCGCGCTGACCCTGCCGGGGCCTTCGTCCGGCGTGGTCCCGGCCTGCTGGACAGGCGGCGGTGCTACGGGCGGTGGCGGCGCAGGCGGGGGTGCCGATGGTTGCGGAGCGGGTGGTTGCGGCGCCGGCGGGGGTGCTGCCCGATATGGCTTGTCCTCGTAAGGCGTCCGACGTTGGTCCGCACTGCGGTCGCGGCGCGAGCGCGAATTGGCGGTGTCACGCAGGCTCTCATAGGCGCCACGCATGGCGCCGAGGCCAATGCCGGAGGCAAAGCCAAGCAACAGGCCGGCAAGCGCCACCACGACCCGCGACGGCCCGTTCGCCTCGAGCGGTGCGAAGGCCTTCGAGATCACGTTGATGTTGGCGGTGTTGATGTCCTTCTGCTCGCCGGTTTCCTTGGCACGCAGCAGGTACTGTTCGTAGACGGAACGCTTGGCGGTAGCCTCGCGCTCCAGTTCGCGCATCGACACCAGATCGCCGTTGACGTCGCCGCTGCGCACCTTGAGCTGGGCCAGGCGAGAGGCGAGATCCTGTTCGAGCTGGACCGCGCGCTTGAGGTCGACCTGCAGCGACGAGCCGATGCGGCGCAACTCCGCGGCGATGCGGTCGCGTGCGCCGGCAAGCTGGGCATTGAGAGCCTGGAGTTCGGGGTGACGCGGGCCGAACCGGATGGCGGCGCGGTCAGCCTCCTGCTTGAGCGTCGCATATTGCGAACGCAGATCGCTCATCGTGTTGGAGTTGATCTCCTCCGGCAAGGTGCCGGTCAGAACCGAGTTGACGTCGACCGAACGCGCCGAAGCCGCCCGGGCATTCAGCTCCAGCGTGCGGGCGCGGGCAACCGAGAGCTGCTCGTTGAGTTTCAGCATCTCATCGTCGCTGATGAGGTGGCCCTGTGCGTCGACAAGGTCGTGCGAGGCCCTGAAATCCTCAACCTTGCGCTCGGCCGTCTCGACGCCCTTGCGCAGTTCATCCAGCCTGGCCGTGAGTTCGTCGGTAGCGCGACCCGCGGTATCGGACTGGATCTGACCGAAGGTCTGCAGGAAGACATCCGTCATCGTATTGGCGATCAGAGCCGATTTCTCGCCATTCTGCGTGGTGGCGCTGACGGTGATGACGAAGGTCTTGCCGCCGCGCTCCACCGAAAGGCTCTCGGCCAAATTGCCGACAGCAAGCGCACGGCGGCGGGCGTCGTCGACACTACCTAGCCCGTCATTGCGTGACAGGATGGAGCGGATGAGCGACATGACGCTGAGGCCGCCGCCCTGCCCATTGAATTCCGGGTCATTGACGAGATTGAGCTTGTCGACGACCTTGTTGAGAACAGTGCCTGATGTCAGCACCCGGACCTGGTTTTCGACGATGGCCAGCGTGGCGTCGGAAGCGACGACCGACTGGGTGAGGTCTCGGTCGGTGAGCTTCAGGTCACGCGGATCGACGATCAGTTCGGTGGTGGCCTCATATTTCTTCGGCGTCGACAGCGCGATGGCAATGCCGAGCGCGGCACCCAGTATCGTTGTCGTCACGATCAGCAGCTTCGACTTGCCAACACCACGGACGACCTGCATCGGATCGATCAGCGGCTTCCACTGCTGGCTGTCCGAACCGTCATTGTGGGATGCCGGCGTGTCGCCTGAATTGTATCGTTCGGATGCACGATCGGGGCGATAGGCGCCTGCGGTTTCGGTAGACTGTGTCCGTGGCGCGGTTCGCGCAGGGGTCACCGACGAGGCTGGCTGATAGCCAGACTGATAGCCGTCTGTTGCGGCCGGATCCGACAGCTTCGGGTTCGTCCGCGTTTCGCGTTGTGAACGGGCGAGACGATGGCGCGTGGCGGCATCCTCGCGCCATGAGGGGTCTGCCCGGTCCCCGATCGAGACCAGGGACGCGTCGGGTTCGTCGCCGCGCACAGCCTGGCCAAGCGCCAGCAACGAGCGCTCGCGCTTCCAGTCTTCGCGGTTTTCCCTGTCGACCATCGTCTGGAACTTTACCCTTGGCGACCTGCGAGCGGCGATTGGCCATTCGTTAAGCCACGCTAAACAGGCATGGAAAACAAAAGGTTAATTTTCCCGCGCCGAAGCCGCGGTTTCTCTCTTCGGTTGCATCTATTTTCAACACAACCCTAAGCCCCAGAACGGCGCGTTAAGTTTTCCAGCGTAGGCTCTGCTTGAGACATGACGCAGGCCAGTGACATACCGCAAAGGCGGCCCCTCGCCCGGATCGGCAGCTTTTTGGCCGAACG